>CAKSDF010000001.1 GCA_934444695.1 uncultured Eubacteriales bacterium
GTAAAGTACGGCGACGTTGACGCAAGCGGAGAGGTTGAAGCAACCGACGCACTGTGGGCACTTCAGGCATATGTAGGCTCGAGACAGCTTGACGACAAAGCTTTCAAGGCTGCCGATGTTAACCTTGACAAAGAGGTCAACACCTCCGATGCACTGGCAATACTTCAGTATGCTGTTAAGCTCCGCGACAAGCTGCCCATTGCATAAGTGAACGGCGTTAGAAAAACGTTGTCATTTAAACCGATGTGATTGTTTCTGAAATATAGGAACAGGTGCCGGTTTGATAAAGCTTAATAAAAACATTCCTTCCCCGCAGGGCCGATGCTTTGCGGGGAAGGTTTTTTTCGTTGGAACAAGTGCTGTGATGCTTGGTTTTATGCCGCTTGACGCACTTTTATAATGCAAAATGTTTCACGTGAAACATTTTTTAAGATTGCTGCGCGGCGGGCGGCGGGAATGTGATTGGATACATTGCCGTGATACGCGGCGGAAGGATAAAGGAAATATTTTTTATGTGCAACAAGAAGATGCGGAGGTGAGTCTTTGCGATGCGCAGTGGAATGGTGCAGTAAGGAGTTTCCGAGATGTAGAACGGCGGGAAGATGGCAGGAGAGGCTTTACTCGGCGGTCGGCGGGAAAATAGTAGGAAGTGCTTTACATGGCGGGCAACAGGAGGACGGCCGGGGTGTTTTCTGTGATGCGTAGTGAGACGGCGGGGATAGGTTTTCTCGGTGGAAGCGGCGGGGTGGCGGGAGGAGGGGCTTTTTTACATATGCCAATGAAAGGCTCGCGGGAGGTGTGGCCGGAAGGGACGCTGAGGTCGTCTCGGCCGCGCCGAGACGGAAGGGCGCGGGTAATTGCAGCGTTACAGGGAATGGACAGCAGCGGCGATTTATTGCGGGTGTCGGGAAGGGCGGCGGGCCGCCCTTTGGTCAGCTCGAGCTGACCGCCTCAGCGGTACGGCCGGCCGCAGGCTTGTTTTTTCGGTAGATTTGGCGCGACAAAAAAGGCCCTGCCGTTTAAGAAAGCTGCTTTGCTTTTTACAAAGCTCATCGATAAAATCCGCAGCGGCGTTCTTTTCCCGCTGCGCCGTCGGGCGATGTCGAAAGATCAGGCAGAGAGGGCCGGTATGAGTGCTTGACTTTCCCGCATATATTGTATATAATAATTTTGTACACCTTATGGTAAAATCGCTTGTTTTGCGGGAAGGATTCTGCAAAAACTTTTATAAATTTTTTACTGCCTTTTTACTTCTTTTTAACTTCTTTACTTCTTTTTATTGCGGACGGCCTGAAGGCAGGCACATTTGCGCCGCAATCACTTTTTCAATAAACGCACAGGAGAGCATAGCTAATGAGTCAGATAGACAAGAAAACGGCCAAAGCCCCCCGGAAAAAACCTAATCGGCTGAAAAAGGTGCTGTCGTTTTTGGCCTTTGCATTGATAAATGTAGGGGTTATAGCATATATAGCAATTAAGGAATTCGGCGGAGGAAACAGCCGGACCGAGAAGGTGGCCCTTTCCCAGATCAACCTGTTTTTCATCGTGGCGGGTCTTGCCTGCTTTGCGGTCTGCATTCTTATGGAGACCTTTAAATACGAGGCGATGATACGGGCGACGGCCGGAAAAAGCGACAAACAGACCGCCTTTGAGGTGGCGGTGCTGGGAAAATACTACGACAACATCACACCTTTAGGCGCAGGCGGTCAGCCATTTCAGATATTTCATCTCAAAAAGCGGGGATATACCGGCGGAACGGCCGCTTCTCTTCCCATTGCGGGATTTGTGGTGCTTCAAATGGCCTTTGTTTTCCTTGCCATCGTGGTTTTTTCCTTTAACGGCAAGGCCATTGACGAATACCCCCTTATTAAATATTCGGCATACATAGGTCTTTTGTTTTATGCCTTTGTGCCCACCGTTATCGTGCTCTTTTCCCTTATGCCGAAAACCTTCGGCAAGATAATAAAAGGGTTTCTGTGGCTTTTCCACAAGGTGCACATCGTCAAGAATTTTGAGCAGACCAGTCAGAAGGTCTTTGTTTCCCTTGAGGAATACCGCCAAAGCCTTGTGCTCATTTCAAAGACCCCTATGCTCATTTCAAAGACATTTTTCTTTTCGCTTATCTATGAGATAGCCCTTATGTCCATGCCCTATTTTGTGCTCAGAGCCTTTGGCGTGCACGAGGGATTTATACATCTTTTCTCGCTTTGCGTTTTCATTTACGCATCCATTTCCTTTATTCCCACTCCCGGAAACGGCGGTGCGGCCGAAAGTATGTTTTACGCCATATTCTCATCTCTCGCCGGAAATATGCTTTTCTGGGCGGTGCTTGTGTGGCGTTTCCTTTGCTATTATGCCTTTCTCATTATGGGCATTTTCGTCATCTTTACAAATTCCATG
Organism: uncultured Eubacteriales bacterium; assembly: GCA_934444695.1. Lineage (GTDB taxonomy): Bacteria > Bacillota > Clostridia > Oscillospirales > Acutalibacteraceae > UMGS1484. Next base: position 2,401 of record CAKSDF010000001.1, read on the forward strand.
CGCGGAAAAGGCAGCGTTAAAAAACGAAAGCTCAGCAGCACCGCTTCATCGGTGCAGTTTACCGATACCTTTTTCCCGGTTTCGGACGGGGTTTCTCAGACGGTGGACAGTCTTGCCCAGCGTATGAACGAGGCGGGATATTGCTGCGTTGTTTGTCCCTCCTCCGATACCGCCTTTAAGGATCGCTTTTCCTATGACGTTATACGGGTGCCGTCGGTTAGATTCCCCTTTGCCGGAAAGGTGCCGCTGCCCTCTCTTGAGCGGGGACTTAAAACCAAGCTCAAGGAAGGGAATTTCACCGCCTTCCACGCCCATTCTCCCTTTGGAATCGGCAAATACGCCCTTAAAATGGGCAAGAGACTTGGTGTGCCGGTCATTGCATCTTTCCACAGTCAGTATTGCGACGAGCTTATTTCCCTTTCCAAAAACCGTTTTGTAGGAAGACTGCTTTCCAACGCCATTGTCAAGTTCTATTGCCAGGCAAACGAGGTGTGGGCTCAAAGCCGCAACACCGCCGAGGTGCTGCAAAGCTACGGCTTTAGGGGAGACATTAAAATTGTCGGAAAGGGCACCGAGTTTATCGGGGAATATGTTCCCGATGACCGTATTGCCGCCCTTAAAGAGGAGCTGCTCATTCCCGAGGATAAAAAGATACTGCTTTATTTCGGAACGCTCAGTCAGAAGAAAAACGTGCGTCTTGTCATCGATACCATGCTTGAGCTTAAGGAAACGGGAGACGAATACATCCTGCTTTCGGTTGGCAGAGGGCCGGACGAGGAATACATAAAGAATGTTACCGAAAAATTAGGGCTTAACGGAAGCATTCTTTTCCTCGGTCATATTGCCGATCGCTCTAAGCTTTTGGCCGTTATTTCCATGGCCGATCTGCTTATTTATCCCTCTCCCGACAACAGTTTCCCCTCGGTGGTGCGGGAAGCGGCGGCCCTTTCGACACCTTCTCTTGTGGCCGAAGGCTGCGCATCGGAATATATAAGCAACAATGTTAACGGATATTTCGCCGAGGCCAATCCCGAGGCCATGGCCGGAAGAATCAAGGAGATTTTTGAAAGCGGAAGTCTTGAGGAAGTGGGAGATGTGGCCAAAAACACCCTTCCCACCAGTTGGGACGAGATTGTGAGAGAGTCTAATATGCGCTATAAAAAGGCGGCGCGGGAGCTGCAAAAGCGCAGGAAATAGTTTCTGCGGGAAACGACGCTGAAGCTGCAAAAAGCACAGAAACGACCTTTACGGGACACAGTGCGCAAGCTGCAAAAATGCAGAAAATCTGTTTTTGCGGGAAACGGTGCTAAAGTTGCAAAAATGCAGGAAACTGCTTTTACAGAAAATATTACGGCGGAGAAGACGGCGACCCCGTGAAGGGCCGCATAAAACAGCGGGACGGCGCAGGGATACTACCCCATCGACTTAAACGGACGGTGTTAAAAATACCGTCATATCACTCTAGAGGTGTTTTTACTTGTCAGATAAATTTTTCAGAAGAACCTGGGCGCAGGTTGATCTTGACGCCCTTAAACATAACTTTGAAGTGCTGCGTTCCATCGTGCCGGACAGCGCTCAGATAATGGGCATCGTCAAGGCCGACGCATACGGCCACGGGGTCGAGATGATCTCTAAAACCCTTTGTGATTTAGGGGTCGACCGACTTGGCGTATCATCCATTTCCGAGGCCGAGCAGCTGCGTTCCTTCGGCATAAAAAAGCCGGTGCTCATTTTGGGATATACCCCCTGCGAGCTTGCAAAGGAGCTTTTTGAAAACGACATTACCCAGGCGGTTTACGATCTCGGTTATGCAAAGGAGCTGTCCGCTGCCGCCGAGGCTGCCGGTGTACGCATAAAGACCCACATTAAGCTTGATGTGGGAATGGGCAGGCTTGGATTTTTGGCCAAAAACGACAGCTGCATAGACGAGATAAAGCAGGTCGCTGCCCTCGGCGGGCTTGACATCAAGGGAATTTTCACCCATTTCCCCTCGGCCGACCGGGACGGAGACGACAGCGGAGAGATCACCAAAAAACAGGCGGCGCTTTTTATAAGCCGCTGCAATACCCTTGAAAGACAAGGGATACATTTTGAGACGCGGCATTGCTGCAACTCGGCAGGATCGCTGACCATCGGCAAGGGTGAGGCAGGGCTAGACTGCGTTAGAGAGGGCATTACACTTTACGGGCTTTCTCCCTCTGCTGCCCTTAAAGGGGAGGCAAATCTTCGCCCGGTTATGTCCCTTAAAACGGTGGTTTCTATGGTCAAGACCATCGAAAAGGGCGATACGGTCAGCTACGGAATGACCTTTACGGCCCAGAAAAAAATGAAGCTTGCATCGGTCTGCATAGGCTATGCCGACGGCTATCCCCGCCGCCTTTCTTCAAAGGGATATATGCTCATAAAGGGGCAGAAGGCTCCCATTGTCGGCAGGGTGTGTATGGATCAGCTGATGCTTGACGTAACAGGCATTGAGGACGTTAAAATCGGCGACGAGGTAACGGTTTTCGGAAAGAGCGGAGATGCCGAGCTTTCGGTGGACGAGGTTGCCGCTGCGGCCGACACCATTAACTATGAGCTGATCTGCATTCTCGGAAAAAGGGTGCCGAGGGTCTTTTTAAAGGACGGAAAGGTGCTTTCGGTGACCGATTATATCAGCAGCCGATGATTGCGGAGAGACGGGATCGCCGGGATTTTATAAACAACAACTATAAAAGCAGATAAGAAGTTATGCTTTGAATAAAGAGAGGACAGACATTTTCGGAAAGGGTTAATTGCCAAGCAACAGATGCTCGAATCCTGCACAGGGCTTCAGTCACGGGATTTATGGGCGATAAGGCTATCTCGGTACAGTCACAGCCCACCGGGTGCACATCAGCCGGCTGAGGCTATCAGCGCAGCTGATCGGAGGGAGGCTGCCGTAAAGATGCAGCTGCGGTTTGCAAGGTAGGCTTACCTTTCGGGCAAGGGTGCGGGACTGCTGCTCCCTCCGGTCTCGGCCGGGCCGAGACAGCCTCAGCGGCCGGCCTAAAGCACAGCCCCTGCCAGCGCATTAAAAGGCGGCAACGGACGGCGGGTTAAGCAACAGCCGAAAAAACAAAGGGAAAAGGAAGAGGAAAAATGAAGGCACAGGATGTTTTTAACGATCGGTCGGCGGCTTTTTCCCGCTCGCCCCAAAAACGCAGCCGGTATATTCCGAGAAGTCGGGCTGCCGAGTTTTCCGATCTGACAAAGGGAGCGATGGACCGTCGTCTTTCTCTTGGCGGGGCATGGTCTTTTTGTCTTTTTGACGGCATTTCCGAAATCGACGGCCGCCTTCTTGAAGCATCGTATGATCTTTCGGAATTTGAAAAAATCGATCTGCCCAAATCCCTTTTAAGGGAGGAAGGACTGCCCTTTTGCTTTCCCGACATTCCCGACACCGCCAAGACAGCCCTCTTTTGCAGGGATGTTGACGTGGATTTTTCGGGACAAAAGACCTTCCTTGTATTTGAAGGATTTACGGGGGATCTTGCGGTCTTTATCAACGGCATAGAGGCGGGGTTTTCGTCGGGCAGCGGAAATCTTTGCGAATTTGACGTGACAAGATTTTTATCCCCGGGGAAAAACCGTTTTTGCATTGTGCTTTTGTCGGTTTGCAAACAAAGCTTTTTTAAATCGGCAAACCAAAGAAAATTTTTTGGAATAACCGAGCCTTTTTATCTTTTGACCCGCGAAAAGAGCCACATCTGCGACCTTGTGCTTGAGACCTCCCTTTCGGAGGGCTTTGGTCAGGGGACGGTTACGGCTGCCCTTTCGGGGGATTTTTTATCTGCCGGAAAATGCCGCCTTTTCGACGAGTATGGGACACTGGTTTCGAGCGGCGATTTTGACGAGGACGGAAAGACCGAGCTTTGCCTGAATTACCCTCGTCTGTGGTCGACCGAGCAACCCGATCTTTACCTCTTTGAGGCCGAGGTTTGCGGAGAATTTATTTATAAATACATCGGATTCAAACACATTGACTTTGACATAAACGAAGGTCTGCGGCTCAACGGGCGGAAAATCCGTTTCAACGGAGGGGTTTACGATTCGGTCGGAAGGACCGAGAGTGAGGTCAAAAACGACATTTTAACCCTTAAACAAAACCACGTCGATGCCATTGCAATTAAGGGCGGGGATCATCTCGACCGCCTGCTTTCGCTGTGCGACCGTTACGGGGTGCTTGCAATTGCCGATGTGGGTATAAGTTCAGAAGCCTTTGATCTGGCCGGCAGCCGCCGCATTTACGACGACGGAACAATATTCCCCATTATTGAGGAGGAAATTGCCGGGAGGATCATTCTCATCAGAAGTCACACCTGCCTTGCGGGAATAGGATTTTTCGATTTCTGCGGAGACGGGAAAAATGTTTATGACGCCATTTCCCTTTGCAGGGAGCTTTGCGGTGCTCCGATATTTTACGCCGGAGAACCGGCCGACACGGTAAGATCGAGCAGCTTTGAGCAGCGTCCCGACATATATTTTACCGACCGTTCCCTTAAAAGCTTTGACGATCCCTTTGCCGGCAAAAAGCCGGTGGCGGTTTTAGGAGAGGCTCCCGAGACCGACGACATACGGGTGCTTGGGGCCTTTGACCTTTGTCCCTTTGAGCATCTTTGGCAGCTTAAGGCCGCTCATCCCTTCTTTAAGGTTGACGAGATCGATGCAGGATCGGGAGATTTTTATATAACCAATCTTTTCGGCTTTTGCTATCTTTCCCACCTTGAGTGTTCCTTTGAGGTTACAAGCAGGGGAAAGGTTACGGCCAAGGGCTTTGTGGGGGCGCTGCCCCTTTCTCCCGGAAAGTGCGAGAAGGTACACGCCGATTTTGCGCTTCCCGCAGGGGATGAAAACTACATACGTTTTGAATTTAAGCGGCTGGGCGACTGCAAATGGGCCAAGGACGGATTTTCCGAAGGATCGGTGCAGTTTAAGCTTCCCGATCGTCCTTTCCACAGGACGCGCGGGACGGAAGAATATGAAACCGACGGCGGGCAGCAAGGGTTTGACCGCTTTGATATGGCCGACAGCGAGAATGAAGGCTTTGCAGGAAATGCAAGCGGTGCTGCCGATAACACAGCCGGTAATGTCGCTGATAATGCAGCCGATTATGCAGCTGATAATACCGCTGACAATACCGCTGCGCGGTCGGGCGCTCCCAAAACCGATGAAACCGACGGAAAGATCGTTATTTCGGGAAAAGATTTCAGATATGTTTTTTCAAAGCTTTCGGGCTCGTTTGAGCTTCTCGAGCACAGAGGAAAGAGGGCTTGCTCATCTCCTCTTAAATTAAAAATCTTTTGCAACAAGCGGCTTTTGCCCGCCTTTTGCTCGTCCGAGCTGTCGGTTGACGGAGAGCTTGCGGTCATAAGAAGCGAGGCGGTTTATATGGCCGAGGGTCAAAGCGGAAAACAGAGCTTTGTGGCGGTCTGGTGCATCGACAAAAGGGGCAGGATATCCCTCGACTGCTCGGTGCCTTCGGGAGATTTTGAAACCGACGGCGTTGGCCTTGACCTGGGTCTTGAAAACACCGATTTTGTCTACTTCGGCAGGGGAGAAAAATCGGGATATACCGGCATTTTCAGAACAAAAGGCGATTCCCGCCGACACATACGCTGCTGCCTGTTCGACAAGATAAAACGGCCGCTCTGCGTTTTCTGCAGCGACCGTATGACGGTTGAAACAAAGGACGGCTTTGCCACCTTTTCGGCAGGTCGTTTTGACGGGGAAAGAGGCCTTTGCGAGCTGTCTCTTTGCATATGTCCAAGCAGGGAAGGCCGTTTGCTGTTTGAATAGGCCATTTTTCCGAAAGACTTTATCGGCATCCGAATGATTGGTTTTGTCGGCATTACTTCATTGAGTTTGGATGATTTTTTCGATGATTTTTTTCCGGTGATTTTAACCGATGCCTTTATTTGATGCTTTTACTCGGTGCTTTTATTTGATATTTTAATTTGGTTGTTATTTTTACAGAAGGTTGATTTTATGTTTAACATAGTTTTGGTCGAGCCGGAAATTCCGCAAAATACCGGCAACATTGCACGCACCTGCGCCGCCACCGGCAGCAGGCTTCATCTCATAGAGCCGCTGGGATTTAAGATCGACGACAAAAAACTTAAACGGGCGGGACTGGATTATTGGTGGCTGCTCGACATAAACTATTATAAGAATTTAGACGAATTTTTTGAGAAAAACAAGGGGCGGTTTTTCTTCTTTTCCACCAAGGCTCGTAAAAATCACTGCCAGGTGGAATATAAGGACGGGGATTATCTGGTTTTCGGCAAGGAAACAAAGGGACTGCCCGAAAAGCTGCTTTTTGAACACAAGGACAGCTGCGTGAGGCTGCCCATGCTTTCCGAGGCAAGGAGCCTTAATCTTTCAAATTCGGTGGCGGTGGGGGTTTATGAGGCCCTTCGCCAAACCGGGTTTAAGAGTCTTGAGCAAGAGGGAAATCTGCGGGATTATTGCTGGGATCAGGCTGAATAAAAAGGGGAACAGGAAGGATTTACTTTGCGATATCGCCGCCGGACAAATGGGGCAGAGGTTTTTGTCTGCGGATGTTGCATATGTTATCTGTTGTTATCTGTGTTACATACGCTTAGGGTTTGACTGTCGTCGGCCGTTTATCGGAGGAACTGAATTTATGAAAAAATCATTTTCGTCTGAAAAGCTTTTCGATATGCTGATTTTTATCGCCGGAAGCGTCCTTTACTCCCTTTCGGTCAATGTTTTCACGCTGCCCAATCACATTGCTCCCGGCGGGCTTACAGGTGTTGGCACCCTCATAAACTATCTTTCGGGATTCCCGGTGGGCGTGTCGGTCATTTTAATGAACATCCCTCTGTTCTTTTTCGGGGTAAAGATACTCGGTCGGGAATTTTTTATCAAAACCGTCGCCGCCACCCTGCTTTCGTCGGTATTTATCGACATCGGCGGCACATTTCTGCCGGGATACAGCGGGGATCACATACTGGCGGCCATTTACGGCGGAGTGCTTTCGGGAGCGGGAATGTCCCTTATATTTATCAGAGGCGGCACCACCGGCGGCACCGACATTTTGGCAAAGCTCATTAAACACGCCTTTCCCCATCTTTCCATCGGGCACATCATCCTGGCCCTTGACGCGGTTATTCTTATAGGTGCGGCCGTCGTTTACAAAAGCATCGACAGCTCCCTTTACGCCATAATCGTCATTTTCGTTTCGACCACCATTATCGACCGTTCGATATACGGCGTGGGAAGCGGAAAGGTCGTTTATATCTTTTCAAAAAAATCCGAGCAGATCGCCGATCAAATCACCAAACAGCTCAAACGCGGCGCCACACTTCTTAAAACCACCGGTGCCTATTCGGGAGACGATCGGAAGGTGGTTATGTGCGCGCTGCGGCGGCACGAGGTTTTCAGCCTTAAAAAGATCGTGCTCGACATCGATCCCGCGGCATTTGTCATTGTGGGGGACGTGGGACAGGTAATGGGCAAAGGATTCAATTCCCTTAAAGACAGCGAATAGCGGCAGAATTCCGTTGGTTGGTTTTTGATTTTTATTTGAATCTTTTTTGCGAAACAAGGCCGGAATTTTTGCCGAAAAACGGTCGGAAAAAATCGCTGCGACCCGCATATTCACTGGGTTTTTTAAAGAAATGTTTCACGTGAAACATTTTTGTTTGCCAAATCTTTCGCCGCTTCTCAGGACGATTTTCCGTTTAAAGGCGGTCGGTTAAAAGACACTAAAGGAAAGGCTTTTGCGCCGTTGCTTAACCTCTGCGCGCAGCTGCAGCCAGCCGAGGCTATCAGCGCAAGCTGATCGGAGGGCGGCCCCTAAGACTGCGGGACTTAAATTTAATTTATAAATTTGATTTATCGGCAAGATTTACGGCTGCTGCTCCCTCCGGTCTCGGCCGGGCCGAGACAGCCTCGGCGGTCGGTCGCGGGACACGGTTTCGGCGGCACCACATTTACAAAGCAGCAGACGGTGACGGGCGCGCGGGCCAAAAGAGAGCAAAAAACCTGCGGCGGGTGGGTCTTGCCAATTTAAGCAACAGCCCGTCCGTCGGATTATATCGGATTACATCATTGGATTACATGGATTTAATCAAAAAACTCGAGGGAAACAAGGAGAGCAAAATGAACAGTAAAATTTTCAGTGCGGGACTTTTCGGAATAGACGCCTTTCTCGTGGAGGTTGAAAGTTTTGTTGCCGAAGGAGTTCCTAAATTCGACATCGTCGGTCTTCCCGATGCGGCGGTCAGAGAATCGAGAGACAGGGTACGATCGGCAATCGTTTGCTGCGGATATGAATTTTCGGGAGAGCACGTAACCGTCAATCTCGCTCCCGCCGACATAAAAAAATCCGGCGTGCTTTATGACGTGCCGATATTTTTATCCCTGCTTATGCAGACAAATCAGCTTTCGGCAAACACGAATGATTATATGTTTGTTGGAGAGCTTTCGCTGTCGGGAGACATACGTCCCGCGGCAGGAGTGCTTCCCATGGTCATAAAGGCTCGGGAGCTTGGATTTAAGGGAATATTCATTCCCGAGAAAAATGCTCCCGAGGGCGCGGTTGTAGACGGCATCGAGGTTTATCCCGCAAACTACATCGGTCAGATCATTGACCACCTGAGAGGGGCAAAAAAGATACATCCCGTTAAGCAAACGGATTTTCCCAAAAAACCACCGGTCAAATTCCCCGATTTTTCCGAGGTCTGCGGTCAGGAAGCGGCCAAAAGAGCACTTGAAGTGGCGGCGGCAGGCGGTCATAACGTACTGCTCATCGGCCCGCCCGGTTCGGGAAAAAGTATGCTTGCAAAGCGGCTGCCGGGAATACTTCCCGATATGACCTTTGAGGAATCCATCGAAACCACCAAAATACACTCCATAGCCGGGGTTTTGCCCGACAGCACCGGTCTTATAAGTAATCGTCCCTTCCGCTCGCCCCACCACAGCGTTTCACCGGTGGCCCTTGCCGGAGGAGGAACCTTTCCGAAGCCCGGTGAGGTATCGCTGGCCCACAACGGCGTTCTTTTCTTGGATGAGCTGCCGGAATTTACCCGCTCGGCCATGGAGGTGCTCCGCCAGCCTCTTGAGGACGGAAAGGTGGTCATTTCCCGTGCGGCGGCATCCCTTTCCTACCCTTGTGAGGTAATGCTTGTGGCGGCAATGAATCCCTGTCCCTGCGGCAATTTCGGGCATCCCAAAAAGCGGTGCGTCTGTTCGTCGACGGCCGTTTCAAAATACCTTAATCGGGTCAGCGGCCCTTTGCTCGACCGCATCGACATACATATCGAGGTCCCGCCGGTGGAATTTGAGGAGCTTTCGGCGGTGCGCACGGCCGAGCCTTCCTCGGCCATAAAGCAGCGGGTCAACGAGGCAAGAGAAATTCAGCGCAAGCGGTTTAAGGGCTGCGGCATTTCCTGCAACGCATCCATAACTCCCGATCTTTTGCCCGAAATCTGCAAAATGACCGACGGCGCACGGGACATTCTCGAAAAGGCCTTTGACCGGCTCGGTCTTTCGGGCAGGGCATACGACCGCATTCTCAAGGTTGCCCGCACATCTGCCGATCTTGAGCACAAGGATGTTATCGACAAAAACAACATTATGGAGGCCATCCAGTACCGTTCCCTCGATCGGAAGTATTGGAACAAATAAGCCTTTGATAAATTTAGCCCTTATCTTTTTTTAGCATTGCTGTCTTAACGGCGAGCTGCTTTTTGAGGATGTGGGCTTTTGTTTTGTTAAGCAACGACTTTAGGGAGCTGAGGCATTCTCGGCAAAGCCGAGACCGGAGGGAGCGATTTCACGCAATCCTGCCGACAAAGGTAAGATCGTTTTTTTTAGGTGCATCTTTGTTTTCATCAAAGCCTCCCTCCGATCAGCGCAAGCTGATTGCTTCAGCGGCGGGACGGCACACCGCAGCGGCACCGTATTTGTAAAGCGGCAATGCAGGCTTAACACATTTTTAACAATAAAGGGCGATAATTATTATTGTTGTTTAATGATAACTTTTGTGTTACAATACTCTTGTATCGCATCAACCGGGCAAACGATCTGCGGCGGTTCTCTAAATTAACCTTTCTGCCGCGCGGTTGCTCCGCTATATGCTTTTCACAAGCTTTACCGAAAGGATGATTTCAATGCCCATAAGAATACAGGACGAGCTGCCGGCCGCAAAAACTCTGCACGACGAAAATATATTTGTTATGACCGAGCACCGGGCCTCTCATCAGGACATACGTCCATTAAAGATCATCCTGCTCAATCTTATGCCCACCAAGATAACCACCGAGACTCAGATACTGCGCCTGCTCAGTAATTCTCCCCTGCAGGTTGATGTTGAGCTTCTCCAAACGGTCACCCACAAGGCCAAAAATGTCAGCGCCGAGCATCTTTTTAAATTCTACAAAACCTTCGACGAAATTAAAAACAACCGCTACGACGGTATGATAATAACCGGTGCGCCTGTGGAGCTTATGAAATTTGAGCATGTGGATTACTGGGACGAGCTTTGCGAAATTATGGACTGGGCCAAGAAAAACGTCTATTCCACAATGTTTATCTGCTGGGGCGCTCAGGCCGGTCTTTATCACTATTACGGCATAAAAAAACACATTCTCGACAAAAAGCTTTGCGGCGTTTTTTCCCACGAGATTCTGCTTCCCAGTCACCCTCTCATCAGGGGATTTGACGATTGTTATTTTGCTCCCCATTCCCGCTATACCGGCGTGGATATCCGGGAGGTGGAGGCAATTCCCGACCTTGACATTATCGGCGTTTCCAAGGAGGCGGGAGTGCACATTGTGGCAAATCGCGACTGCCGCAGATTTTTCATTTCCGGCCATTCGGAATATGACCGGGGCACCCTTGCGGGGGAATATGAGCGGGACCTTAAAAAGGGCATAAATCCCGATCTGCCGAAATATTATTTCCCCGAAAACGATCCCGACCGCCTGCCCCTTATGAACTGGCGGGCGCACGCCAACCTGCTTTTCTCCAACTGGCTCAACTACTTTGTCTATCAGCGCACACCCTATGACCTTGAGGAGCTGGATTAAGTATGTCGGCGCAACGGCCAATCGGCCGATTTGCGGCTTTAATAATCAACAAAAGCGTTACACCCGATTTATATATTGTTAACAAAATGACATTATAATAAAATAAATTATTGTAAATAAAACATCACATCTGCGCCATAAGGGGCCGCTAAGGGAACAGGGCTTCTTTGGGCAGCCTTTTGCGGTGCAGGCATCCGGTTTGGTGCTGTTTTTAAATAAAAAAATTTTAAAAGAGGCGAGAAAAATGTCGGTTAAGGTTCTTATTGTTGACGACGATATTAATATTTGCGAGCTGCTGAGGCTCTATCTTGAAAAAGAGGGATATTCCACCGTCATTGCAAACGACGGCGAGGAGGCGGTTGAAGCCTTTAAAAACAATTCTCCCGACATCATTCTTCTTGATGTTATGCTGCCAAAACTCGACGGTTGGCAGGTCTGCCGCGAGATCAGAAAGACCTCCCAGGTGCCCATCATAATGCTGACCGCAAAGGGCGAGACCTTCGACAAGGTTTTCGGACTGGAGCTTGGAGCCGACGATTATGTCACAAAGCCCTTTGAATCAAAAGAGGTTGTGGCGCGAATCAAGGCAGTTATGCGCCGCGGCGTTAAAGCCCCCGAAAACACCGACAAGGTGGTCAAATACGACAAGCTTGTCATCAATCTCACAAACTACGAGCTGTGGGTCGACGGAAAGCAGATCGACACTCCGCCCAAAGAGCTTGAGCTTATATATCATCTGGCCTCCAATCCCAACCGGGTATTTACCAGAGATCAGCTGCTGGACGAGGTGTGGAGCTTCGACTATTACGGCGATTCCCGTACGGTCGACGTGCACGTCAAGCGGCTTCGCGAAAAGCTCGAGGGCGTTTCGGACAAATGGTCGCTCAAGACGGTTTGGGGCGTCGGATACAAGTTTGAAGTGAGATAAAGCTTTATGAAAAAGAGCTTTTTCAAGAAATTTTTTATAACCTACACATCGGTCATCGTGGTGGCCATTGTGGTGCTGGGATGCATCATCTATTCCTTCACCGGAAGCTATTGGCTTCGCACTAAGCGCTCGGCCCTTGCAGCCGAGGCAGGCGCCATTGCCACTCAGGCGGGTGCTCTTGGCGGAAACCTGCGGTACACCGTGCAGATAACCGAGATAGTCACAAGCGCCACCGAAAGCTGCGTGCTTGTCATAGTCGACGACGGCACCATCGCCATTTCCGATCCCCAGCGGGTCAACACCGAAATCACTACCGTTTCGGCCGACATCACAAAGGTGGCTTTGACCGAGGAATACTCCTCCATCGGCGACCTCGACGGGGTGCTTAAGGAACGCAGCGTCATTGTTTCCGCTCCCATAACTGTGGGGGGAGAAACGGCCGGCGCGGTTTTCAGTTTTATTCCCTATGCGGGACTGGGCGCCTTTCTTTCAAATATTCTTAAAATCTTTATTTTATCGGCTCTTTGCGTGCTGGCTATAATTTTGCTGGTCACATATATGCTGGCCGTAAATATGGTCAGACCCTTGCGGGATATGGCCGATGCGGCACGGAGAATGAGTAAGGGCGACTTTTCCAAATACATCAGGGTCGACCGGGAGGATGAGCTCGGAGAGCTGGCGGTTGCCTTCAACAATATGACCCACTCGCTTTCGGTCAGCGAACAGCAGCACAGAGGCTTCGTGGCCAACGTTTCCCACGAGCTTAAAACCCCCATGACCACCATTTCCGGCTTTATCGACGGAATACTCGACGGCACCATCTCAAAGGATCGGCAAAAGGAATATCTGCAGATCGTTTCGGACGAGGTCAAGCGGCTTTCCCGCCTTGTCACATCCATGCTAAACCTTTCAAAGCTTGAGGCAGGGGAGATAGAGATCAAAAAGCAGACGGTAAACCTTTCCCGCACCGTGCTCAGCGCCGCCATACAGCTGGAAAATCAGATATTCTCAAAAGATATCACCTTAGAGGGGCTGGACAGTCTTTCGCCCATGGCCGTAACGGCCGACAGGGACCTTATGTATCAGGTCATTTTCAATCTTTTTGACAATGCCATTAAATACACCCCCGCCGGCGGCACCATTACCGTTAAGGACGAGCTGGACAAGGACGGTATGGTCTGCTTTTCCATAACAAATACCGGAGAAGGCATCCCCGAAAAGGATCTTCCTTATATTTTCGACAGGTTTTATAAGGTCGATAAATCCCGCGGCGCCGACAACAAGGGCACGGGACTGGGCCTTTATCTTGTCAGAACCATTCTTTCGATGCTCGACGGGCAGATAACCGTCAAGAGCAAAGAGGGAGAATATTGCGAATTTATAATATCCATGAAGGGCGGCCCATTACCCGAAACCAACATTTCAACGGAGGAACAGAACAATGGATGAGCTTGATAAGACTTCCGCACAAAGCGAAGATACGGCCGGACAAAAAGCATCCGACATCACAGATTTCCCCGACAATACAAATTCCATAAACGATGCATATGCCGATGATGCTGCCGACGGCGCAGCCGATACCGCCAATGCAGCTACCGCAAGCAATGCAATTGATGCAGGCAATGCGATTGCTGACGACAGCGCAGTTACCGACAACGATGCAATTACAGCCACCGGTGCAGTTACAGGCAACGATGCAGTTGCCGGCAGCACGGAAACTGAAAACACGTTTACCGCTCATCAAACGAGCGGCGCGGAAAACGTCACTGCTGAAAATTTCACCGAGAACGCCGCGGAAAACGGCCAAAGCGCACAGCCGGCCTACCAACAAAACGTGCAAAACACCTACCAAGATGCAGCTTATGCACAAAGCGCAAACCTTAGCGGTCAGGGTGTAAACGGACAGGGTGCGGCTCATGGTATGCCCGGCGGCCCGGCGCCTTGCGGCCAATATACGCCGCCCCGCCATCCCTACGGCGTTCCGCCCTACGGGCAGGGATACGGCGCACCCTACGGTCAGTACGGCAACCGTCCGTACAACGGATATTACCACACTCCTCCCGTACCCCCTGTATACGGTTACGACCCGGTTCAGGGACAGCAGCCGCAGGGTCAGGGACAGCCATACGGCGGTCAGAACGGTCAGCATCCTCAGGGTCAGGGATACGGTGCGCCATACGGTCAGCCTTCCGTTAATCCCTATTATCAAAACGCTGCAAACGGGGCAAATTCTTCCGCTCCCGCAAAGAACGCACAAAAGCCTCCCAAAAAACGTATGAGCAAGGGACTTATTGCCTTTATATGCGTGGCCTGCTGCGTTGCGGTGGGCGTTATCGGCCTTTCGATCGGAATACTTGCCGGAAAGGCTCTTGGCAACATCGATTTTGACGACAACACCTTTAACATTATAGAGGACGGAAGCGGCTCGGGATCTCCCTCCGATTTCGACCTTAACACCGAAGGGGCCACCGACCGCACCATGACCTATGAGCAGGTCATTTCCTCGGTTTCGGACAGCGTGGTCAGCATCACCGTTTACAGCTCTTCAGGATCGGCCGGCGCCATTGCCTCGGGCATTATTATGGACAAGGACGGATACATCCTCACCAACGACCACATCTATTCCGATGTGCCTAACGCCTCCTTCCTCATAACCCTCAGTTCGGGCACGGAGTTTAAGGCGTCCTTTGTTTCGGGAGACAAGAAAAGCGACCTTGCCATTCTTAAAATAGACAATCCATCGGGTCTTTCTCCCGCCACCTTTGCCACCGAATCGGTCAAAACCGGAGAAGAGGTGCTTGCAATCGGCGCATCGGCGGGACTTGACGGAAGCGTTACACAGGGTATCGTATCGGCCGTCGACCGCAGGGTGTCAAACGGCACATCCTCAGAAAAATTCATCCAGACCACGGCCGCCATCAATCCCGGCACATCGGGCGGAGCGCTTGTCAATATGAGCGGGCAGGTGGTCGGAATATGCTCGTCCAAATATGCCAGCACCGACATCGACAATGTCTGCTTTGCCATTCCCACCACCCGTGCTTTAGGGGTCATCGACCAGCTTAAAACCTACGGAAAGGTGACCAATCGGGCGCGGCTCGGTATTACCTACACCTATGTCAACACGGTGGCCGCCGAGCTTAAAAACGTGCCTACCGGCCTGCTTGTCAACAGCATCGACTCCGACAGCACACTTAAAAACTCCGGCATCAGCAAAAACGACATAATCACCCAGGTTGACGACACCGATATTGTGTCGGCCGACCAGGTGCTCGACATTGTTGAAAAGGCGCAGATCGGCGATCAGGTCAAGCTGACCGTTTACAGCAGCGAGACCGGCGCATATTTCACCGTCACCGGAAGCTATATACAGTCGGATTCCCAGTCGAGCTATACCACCGAGGATGATACCACCTCTTACAACACACAAAAT
The DNA here is from genome assembly GCA_934444695.1 of uncultured Eubacteriales bacterium. GTDB lineage: Bacteria > Bacillota > Clostridia > Oscillospirales > Acutalibacteraceae > UMGS1484. Next base: position 17,837 of record CAKSDF010000001.1, read on the forward strand.
CCCTATGACTTTTTCGAGGATTACGGGAAATAATAAACGGAGCGAAGGAAAATTTCCCCGCGTCCGTCAGCATCGCTTTTATGGGCACGGAAGGCTTTTCCGTGCCCTTTTTATTTGCGGGGATCGGAGAACGCAGCTGAGGCGGAGTTATAATTTTTAATTATATGCATTGACGACCGAGGGGTAGCAGTGATAACAAAGCTTTTATTAGAGAAGATAGTATTATCATATCACAATCGGTTCTTTGACCGTCAGGATCGGTGCACCGCAATGACTGATATGGCACGGCTGAGGCCGCAGGGGGCACTGAGGTGTCAGCGCAAGCTGACCGGAGGGCGGGCCATCGGAAAACGCAAGGGTATAATCAGAGAAAACAGCGAGGTTTTTGTTGGCACGGCTGCGGTGTGATGCGCCCTCCGTATTCTCGGCAGGGCCGAGAATACCTCAGTGCCCCTGCGGCCGGCGTTGTGTGCACCTTTAGCCTTGTGCACGGCTGCGGGTATGCTTTTGCTTTGTGCAATAACAGAAGGATTATGGTGTGGGAAGGCTTGCGGATGAGTGTTCGTTGACGGTAGAATTTTCATTACAAGAAGTCTTACTACCCCTCAGTCTCGGCGGTGCCGATCCTGCTCCGATGCCTTGGGGCGCCACGAGCTTAGTGTAAGTTTTTAGCTTTGTGCGTTGACGAAAGCTGTTTATTGCTATTTGTGAAATGCTTTTAGTGCGGTTACGGGAAAGGCTTTTCTACGATTTTTTTGTCGGGATTTTTGCCCGCAAATGCCCTTTCTTTTTTCTTTTTTAACATATTAAGCAGATTTTTTTACATCTGCAAAATTTCTGCATTTTTGACGATTTTTTTGCCCGTAAGCCATTGACAAAAATCCCCTGTCAGTTTATAATTAACACATAAGTGTGATTTTGTAACAAAAACTAACAAACAGAGGTGAAAGCATTGAGCATTGCCCGAAGAGAAAAAGTCCTTGAGCTGCTCCGTGAAGAGGGAACGGTTTTTCTTAAAGATCTTGAGAAGCGTTTTCCCGAGGTCTCCAGTATGACACTGCGCCGCGATCTTGAATACTTTGAAAATCTCGGCCAGGCGGTCAGAATACGGGGCGGAGCAAAATACCTTCGCACGCTCAGCGAACAGGAGGATGTCTACGCTCTGCGCGCTGCAAAAAACCAGGAAGCAAAAAGCAAAATCTCTAAGCTTGCCGCTCGTTTTATCGAGCCTCGCCGCTCGGTCTACATCGATGCCGGCTCTACCGGAATGTTCTTGGCAAGAAATCTGCCCGATCTTAACTTCTCGGTGGTCACATCGGGAATCAACGTGGCCATGGAGCTTTCCAAAAGATATAAACCCTCGGTAACGGTCATAGGCGGGCTTATCAACCGCAGCAATCTGGCCGCTTCAGGCAACCGTTCGGAATCCCAGATCGATCAGCTCAACATCGATACCGCCCTTGTGGTCAGTTCGGCATTTTCGGTCAAAAACGGATTTACCGTCGGAAATTACGATGAAGGGGTGCTTAAAAGAAGCATAATAGAAAAGGCCGAAAAGGTCATTATGCTGCTGGACGGCACAAAGTTCGGAAAAACCATGCCCTTCACCTTCGCCCATATGGAGGACATCGACATCATCATTACCGACAAGCGTCCTTCGGACGAGATTATGGAGCTTTGCGAAAAATCGCAGGTTAAGGTAATTTATGAATGATTAAATCCGGCTGTTTAAGGTTTTTGCCTGACGGCGGATTTACCTTGCTTTCATAAAAAACCTTGATATAAATTTTTAAATCTATTTTAGGAGGAAATATAAATGGCAACACCTGTAATGATGCCCAATGTAGGTATTTCAGTCGAAAGCTGTATCCTTACCGAGTGGCACAAGAAAAAGGGCGACGCTGTAAAAAAAGGCGATGTTCTTTTTACCTATGAGACCGACAAATCGACCCTTGAAGAAGAGTCTCCGGTTGACGGTATCATGCTTGAACAGTTCTTTAAAGAGGACGACGACATTCCCACAATGACCAACGTTTGCGTTATCGGCGAAGAGGGCGAAAGCACTGCCGAGTTTGCACCAAAGCTTGAAGGCGACGATGCTCCCGCAGAAGCCCCCGCAGAGGCTCCCGCTGCTGCTCCTGCCGCAGAGGCCGCTCCCGCCGTTCCCACCGCTGCCGCTCCTGCCGCTGCCGGTGAATTTATCAAAATTTCTCCCCGCGCAAAGGCTCTTGCCGAAAAGACCGGCATTGATCCTCATTTCGCCGCTCCTACCGGTCCTAACGGCCGTATAATCGAGCGCGACGTGCGCACCCTCATAGAAAACGGACCTACCGCCACCTATGCCGCCGCAGGCGAGTTTGCCGGCGCAGCAGGTACAGGTCTTGGCGGAAAATTCTCGGTTGCCGATATCGGCGCAGCTCCCGCAGCCGCTGCCGCAGCACCCGCAGCTGCCGGTCCCGAGTATGTTGACGAGAAGATGCCCAACATCCGCAAGGCCATTGCCAAGCAGATGACATCCTCCCTTTCCACTGCCGCTCAGCTTACCCACACCACCTCCTTCGATGCCACCGAGATTATGGCATTCCGCAAGAAGGTTAAGGCAAACGGCGAAAAACTGGGTCTTGCCAACATCACCCTTAACGACATCATTCTCTTTGCGGTATCCCGCGTTCTCGCAAAGCCCGAGCATAAGGCTCTTAACGCCCACCTCATTAACGGCGACACCATGAGATACTTCAACGGTGTTCATCTGGGCGTTGCGGTCGACACCGACAGAGGTCTTGTCGTTCCTACCATTAAAAATGCACAGAATATGAGCCTTAACGAGATTTCGGCCAAGGCAAAAGAGCTTGCAACCACCTGCAAGAATGGCGGCGCAACTCCCGATATGCTTTCCGGCGCATCCTTCACCATCTCCAATCTCGGCTCCTACGGTATCGAGAGCTTTACTCCCGTTATCAACACTCCCCAAACCGGTATTCTCGGTGTTGACACCATCACCACCCGCATCCGCGAGGTAGACGGCGAGATCAAGACCTATCCGGCAATGGGACTGTCCCTGACCTACGACCACCGCGCAGTGGACGGAAGCCCCGCTTCCAGATTCCTTGTTGACCTGAGAAACGCTCTTGAGAACTTTTCTCTCCTGCTTTCCAAATAAGGAGGAAAATTAAAATGGAAAAATATGATCTTATCGTACTGGGCGGAGGTCCCGGCGGATACAATGCCGCCGAAAAGGCCGCTGCCGGCGGACTTAAAACCCTCGTTATCGAGAAGCGCGCTTTAGGCGGCGTTTGCCTTAACGAAGGCTGCATTCCTTCAAAATCCCTGCTTTATTCGGGCAAGGTTTACAATTATGCAATCAACGGCGAGCACTACGGCGTTACCACCACCGGCGCTTCCATCGACCAGAAAAAGGTTGTTGAGCGCAAGAACAAGGTTGTTAAGACTCTTGTTTCGGGCATCGGCGCACAGATGAAAAAGCTGGGCGTTAAAGTCGTTTATGCCGAGGGCAAGATTCTCGGCCGCGACGCCGAGGGATTTAAGCTTGAGGCAGATGGCGAGACCTATGTTTCGGACAAGCTGCTTGTGGCTACCGGATCGGCTCCCGTCGTTCCCCCCATTCCCGGCCTTAGGGAAGGACTTACCGACGGATTTGTTATGACCAACCGTGAGATTCTCGATCTTGAAGAGATCCCCGCAAACCTTGTGGTCATCGGCGGCGGAGTTATCGGTCTTGAAATGGCCGCATATTTCAGCTCGGTGGGAAGCCACGTTACGGTGGTTGAAATGCTCGACCACATCGCCGGCAACACCGACCGCGAAATTTCCGAAATACTCAAGAAAAACTATGCCAAGAAGGGCGTTGAGTTCAAGCTTGGCTGCGCAGTTACCGCTGTGGGCGGCGGAAAGGTCACCTTTACCGAAAACGGCAAAGAGGCATCTGTTCCCGCAGACAAGGTGCTTTGCTCCATCGGCCGCCGCGCAGTGACCTCCGGATACGGTCTTGAGACACTTAATGTCGAGCTTGACAGAGGCGCCATCAAAACCGACGAGTGCATGAAAACCAACATCGCCGGCCTTTATGCCTGCGGAGACGTTAACGGCAAGATCATGCTTGCCCACACCGCCTACCGCGAGGGCGAGGTTGCGGTTAACAATATGCTCGGCAAAAAGGACCGTATGCGCTACAATGCCATTCCTTCGGTCATTTACACCAATCCCGAGGTCGGCGCAGTAGGCGAGACCGAGGAATCGGCCAAGGCCAAGGGCTATGACGTTGAGTGCGTCAAGCTGCCCATGATGTTCTCGGGACGCTATGTTGCCGAAAACGAGGGCGGAGACGGTATCGTCAAGGTCATTGTCGATAAAAAATACCGCAGAATTCTTGGCGTTCATATGATCGCCAACTATGCCGCCGAAATAATTTACGGCGCCGCTATGATGATAGAGACCGAAATCACCGTGGACAACCTTAAGGAGATCGTATTCCCCCATCCCACCGTCTGCGAGGTCATCAGAGAAGCGCTGTTTGAAATTAAATAATAATAAGGAGTTGTTTTAATATGCCTAAGTCAATGTATGTTAAACCCGAAGACAAATTCGCAAAACGTACCATTACCTTCAAAGACATCCCTGTTTGCGAATATGACAAGACCGTTAAGGACGAGAAAAAGAACTTCTCTAAGGAAGATTTCCTCGGAATGTATGCCGATATGGTCGCCATCCGTGAGTTTGAGTCGATGCTCCAGAGCATCAAGCTCCAGGGCGAATACAACGGCAAAAAGTTCACCTATCCCGGCCCCTCCCACCTTGCAATCGGTGAGGAAGCAACCGCAGTAGGTCAGGCTTATACCCTTGGTGTTGACGATTTCATTTTTGGTACCCACAGAAGCCATCATGAGGTTATCGCAAAGGGTCTTTCGGCCATTAAAAAGCTTTCGGATGAAGAGCTCATCAAGATTATGAAGGAGTTCAACGACGGCAAAAACTACGAGATCGTTAAAAAGCACAACGACACCGACGACGTTAAAGAGCTTGCCCGCGATTTCTTTATGTATGGTCTTACCTGCGAGCTGTTCGCAAAGGATAACGGATTTTCCAGAGGCCTGGGCGGATCCATGCACGCATTCTTCCTGCCCTTCGGCATTTATCCCAACAACGCCATCGTCGGCGGCAGCGGTCCTATCGCTACCGGTGTTGCTCTTTATAAGAAGTGCAACAAAAAGCCCGGCATCGTTGTTGCCAACGCAGGCGACGGCGCAGCCGCAAGAGGTCCTGTTTATGAGGCAATGAACTTTGCTTCCATGGATCAGTACAACGATCTTTGGGAGGACGGCTATAAGGGCGGCCTTCCCATCATCTATAACTTCAACAACAACCACTATGGCATGGGCGGCCAGACCAAGGGCGAGACCATGGCATACGGCGACCTTGCAAGACTCGGCTGCATCGCTCAGAATCAGATGAACGCCGAGCGCATCAACGGCTGGAATCCCCTGGCTATGATCGACGCTTACCGCCGCGCCCGCAAGACCCTTGAAGAGGGTAAGGGCCCCGTTCTTCTTGATGTTGTTACCTATCGTCTGTCCGGTCACTCGACCTCCGACGCTATGTCCTACCGCACCAAGGAAGAGGTTGAAGAGTGGGCAAAGCTCGATCCGCTGACCGTATTCCCCAAGCAGATCATCGACGCAAAGGTTGCCACCAAGAAGGAAGTAGAAGCCGTTCACGATGCAGTTGTTGACCGCAACCACAGAATGTTTGAGCTTGCTTCCGACCTCGAGATCTCTCCCTACACCGATTATGACAAGCATCCCGATCACATCGAGAGCAGAATGTTTTCTAACGGCGTTAAAGAGAAGATGGACGACCGCGAGTGCGAAGTTCGTCAGAAGAAGGAAGACAACGAGCGCGTTAAGAAGATCGCCCGTGCCGAGCGCTATGCCTTCGACAAGAACGGCAAGCCCTTCTCCAAGGCCAAGGTTTACAACATCCGCGACGGTCTTTTCGAGGCCATTATGGATAAATATTATACCGATCCTACCCTTATCTCCTACGGTGAGGATGTCCGTGACTGGAACGGCGCTTTCGCTGTTTACCGCGGACTGACCGAGGCTCTGCCTTATCATCGTCTCTTCAACTCCCCCATTGCCGAGTCTGCAATTGTCGGCTCCGCAGTAGGTTATGCAATGGCCGGCGGCCGCGTTATCGCCGAGCTTATGTATTGCGACTTTATCGTCTGCTCGGGCGACGAGGTATTCAACCAGATGGCCAAATGGCAGGCAATGTCGGCCGGCGGTCTCCAGATGCCGGTTGTTCTCCGCGTTCCCGTGGGCTTCAAATACGGCGCACAGCACTCCCAGGATTGGACCTCCCTCTGCGCTCATGTTCCCGGACTTAAGGTTGTTTACCCCGTAACTCCTTACGACGCCAAGGGTCTTATGAACACCGCCCTCAACGGCACCGACCCGGTTTGCTTCTTCGAGAGCCAGCAGCTCTACGATAAGGGCGAGGAATTTGTTAAGGAAGGCGTTCCGGAAGGATACTATGAGATCCCCTTCGGCGAGCCCGCCATCCGTACCGAGGGTAAGGACGTTACCATTCTGACCATCGGCGCAACCCTTTACACCGCTATGGAAGCCGAGAAGATCCTCCGCGAGCAGTATGGCATTACCGCCGAGGTCATCGACGCCCGTTCGGTCGTTCCCTTCAACTATGAGAAGGTTATCGAGTCGGTTAAAAAGACCGGCCGCATAGTTCTTGCATCCGACGCAGTAGGCCGCGGAAGCATCCTCAACGATATGGCTACCAACATCACCAACCTTGCCTTTGATTATCTTGATGCACCTCCCGTTATTGTCGGTTCCGAAAACTGGATCACTCCCGCTTCGGAATACAAGGAGCAGTTCTATCCCCAGCCCAGCTGGATCATCGACGCTATTCACGAGCGCCTGATGCCCATCGCCGGCTACACTGCAAAGCACAGCTACACCGATGCTGAGCTTCTCCGCAGAGCCGAAAAGGGTGTATAATTAAAATAGGTTTTAACCCTAAGAAGGGGCATGTCGCTGCGATGCGCCCCTCGCTTAGGCTTTGACAGCCTGATCGGGGGTTGCTGAAAACTTCTTCGGCAACCCCTTTTGTGAATTTTTCCGCGCGGGGAGAGTTTTTCTTTGCAAAAGGGCGATCGGACGATTTTTCGATGGGATGGTTTTTCAGTCGATTGTGTTTTCAATCGGATAACTTTTCGACAGGATGGTTTTTTGATCGATTGATCTTCCGATGGGATGACCTTTTTCCCGTTTTATTTGCAAAAAAATCTTTGCGCGGACATCTTGAAAGGACGACAAATATGAAAGCAGTAATGTACGGTGCAGGCAACATCGGCCGCGGTTTTATCGGCCAGCTCTTTTATCAGTCGGGATACGAGACCTCCTTTATCGACGTTGCTCCCGCCGTTATCGAACAGCTTAACACTCAGCACGAATATCCCGTGCGTATTCTTTACAAAGAGGGATACGATGAGTCGATGGTCAAAAACGTTTCCTGCGTTGACGGCAAGGATCCCGAGGCCATCGCAGACGCCATTGCAGAAGCTGACGTTATGGCCACGGCTGTTGGCGTTAACATTCTCAAATTTATCTTCGGAAATATCGCCGGGGGACTTAGAAAACGTTGGCAGGATCCTGATAAGGCTCCTTTAAACATCATCATCTGCGAAAACCTCATCGGCGCAGACAAGTATCTTAAAGAAGAAATCGGCAAGCTTCTTAACGACGACGAAAAGAAGCTGCTTGACGAAAAGGTTGGTTTTGTTGAGGCTTCCATCGGCCGTATGGTGCCCGTTCAGACCGACGAAATGAAGGGCGACAATCCCCTTAGAGTGTGCGTCGAAAGCTACGGCATTCTGCCGGTTGACAAGGCGGCATTTAAGGGCGAGATTCCCCCCATCAAGAATATGGTGCCCTTTACTCCCTTTGAGTTTTATATCGAGCGCAAGCTCTTTATACACAATATGGGTCACGCATTTACCGCATATCTCGGCAGCATTATGGGCGTGGATTACATCTGGCAGGCAATCGAGAATCCTTATGTCGAGCTGCTTGTTATGAGAGCCATGCAGCAGTCGGCAATCGCTCTTGCCGCCCGCCACAATGTGCCCTATATCGAGCTTAACGATCACGTTGAGGATCTTCTTTCTCGTTTCGGCAACCGCCAGCTGGGTGATACCGTTAAGCGGGTGGGCAACGACCTCAACCGCAAGCTCAATCCCAACGACCGCATTATCGGCTCCCTCAATATGTGCGTTGAGCAGGGCGTTGTTCCTAAATACATCTGCCTTGCAGCCGCTGCGGCTATGAATTTCAAGTATGACGAGGTTTCTAAAAAGCCCGCCGAGGAAATTCTTGCCGACATCTGCAAGATCGATAAGGATTCCGACGCAGGAAAGCTCATTCTCGAATATGACGCCGCAATAAAGAGCGGAAAGACGGTTGAAGAGCTTTTCAAAATGATGAAATAAAGCCGGTTAGGCATTTTAAAACAACAGATGATTGAATAATGTACAGTTGCTCGTCTGTTGGTTAGGCACGCTTCGGGAAACCGGGGCGTGTTTTTTTGCGGAGATTTGCTTGCTTTATTAGTGCACCGCAACGACCGATATGGCATGGCCCAATGCCGCAGGGGCACCGAGGTGTCAGCGCAGGCTGACCGGAGGGCGGGCTATCGGAAAATGCAAGGTTTTCATCAGAGAAAGCAGCAAGGTTTTTGTTGGCACGGCTGCGGTGTGATGCGCCCTCCGTATTCTCGGCAGAGCCGAGAATGCCTCAGTGCCCTTGCGACCGGCGTTGTGTGAACCGTTAGCTTTATGCACGGCTGCGGGTTTGCTTTTGCTTTGCGCAAAGACAGAAGGATTATGATGTGGGAAGGCTTGCGGAAAACGTGTTCGCTGACAGTAGATTTTCGTTGTAAGAAGCTTTGACTACCCCTCAGTCTCGGTAAAGACGATCCAGCTCCTTATGCTTTGGGGCGCCACGGCTTAGCTTAGTTTAAACTTTCAGTCTTGTGCATTGACGAAGGTGCTGCGGGAAAATTTTCTTTTTCATTTATCTCGGCGGTAAATGATGTTTTTTGCAGCAAATATTTTTCAAACAGCATAAGTAAAAGCCCTCTCCTCGGTTGGGCGATCGGGGAAAGAGCTTTTTTGCTTTTTATGATATTTTATTTGCTTTTATGATTGCCTTATGATTGCTTTTATCATTGCTATGATTGCATTATGATTACGATTACCTTATGAATTACTCTATTATTACTTTAAGATTATCCAGAATCTTTTGCGGCCGGTTGCCGACAGTTTGTTTTCGCTATTTCGACGGGGTTTCCAGCAGCTTTCGGTGGGCGGTGGATTTATCCCTCCCCTTTTTGAAAATCACAAGGAAGGCGATAAACTCGGCGATAAATGTCAGTACCCAGGAAATAGGATAGGATATAAACAGGCAGGAGGCCGTATGGAAGGCGGGGGTTTGGAAAATGGTATATATCCACACGATTCTCATTCCGCAAACACCTGCCACCGTAATGACCATGGGCACTACCGACGATCCCATTCCTCTCAAAATGCCGGTCATAACGTCCATAAGGCCGCAGAGGAAATAGGGCAGGCAGACAAAGGACAGCCTGAGTATTCCTTCGGCAATGGCATCAGGAGAGTCGGTTATATAAATTTTGAGAAGGGTGGGCGAGGCAAGATACATCGACACGCCGCAGATTATTCCGGTAACGGCCACCGAGCAAAGGGCGATGCCCATTATCTTTTTTATGCGGTCGAATTTCTTTGCACCGTAGTTTCTTCCGACAAAATTGAGGGCGGTCTGATGGAAGCTGTTCATTGTCAGGTATACAAAGCCTTCCAGGTTTCCGGCGGCGGCATTGCCCGAAACGGCTACCGATCCGAAGGAGTTTATGGACGACTGGATTATGACGTTTGAAATGGAAAACAGCGAGCCTTGTATTCCCGCAGGAAGGCCTATCTTAACGATTTTAAGCAGCGGCTTTTTATAGAACCGCAGCTTTGAAAGATACAGGCGGCAGTCGTCTCTTCTTTTCATCAGGGCTATAACCACCAGTATGGCCGAGAGGGTCTGGGAAACCGAGGTTGCGATGGCCACGCCGGCCACGTTAAGGTCAAAGAATTTAACGAATATGTAGTTTAAAATTATGTTGAGCACGCCGGCGACCGAAAGGTAGATAAGAGGGCTTTTTGTATCGCCTGCAGCCCTTAAAATGGCCGCGCCGAAGTTATAAACAAGGCCGCCGATCATTCCGCAGAAGTATATTTCCATATAGACCGACGAAAGGTCTATAACATCGGCGGGAGTACCCATCATTTCGAGAAAATTGCGGGAAAAGAGCAGTCCAACAACCGTCAGCACGGCGCCGCCCAAAATGGCCGTAGGAATGGCGGTATGCACCGTTTCAAAGACGGTTTTGCTTTTCTTTGCGCCGAGGGCATGGGCAACGGCCACGCCTGCTCCTACCGACAGTCCGATAAATAAGTTGACCAGCAAGTTTATGAGCGCTCCGGTGGCTCCCACCGCCGCAACCGACAGGCTTCCGCAAAAATTGCCCACCATTATAAGGTCGGCGGCGTTGAAAAGCAGCTGCAGTATACCGGTCAGCACAATGGGAATGGTGTATATTATCATTTTTTTGAAAAGGCCGCCTTCGAGCATTGGGTCGCCGGAAGCAACCTCCTTTGTTTTTGAGCCTGCCTTTACAGCACCCTGGACCGCTTGCCCTTCTTTTTCTGCCTGACTTTCGCCCGTTTCCACCGCTGCGATTTCGATTGCGCTTTCGGCTATACCTTCTTCCGTACCCTCTTCTGCGGTTGCCGCTGCCGTTTCGGCAATACTGTCGGCTGAGTTTTCGGCGTCGGTTATGATGGCTGTTTGCTCTGCTTTTTCGTCCGCTTTTTCACGGTTTTTTTCGGTGGTTGCCTCATTTATTTTTTCTTCTTTTTTTTTCATTTTTTTATTTTCCAAATTTCTTACCGTTCTTTCTTAAACATGTCCGATATTTTACTGTGTGTCGTTTGTTTTTTCTGACATTGGGTCGTAATTTTTTTTCGTCGTCTGTTTTGACCGTTTTTCTTTTTTTCTTATAAAATATTTTTTTCTCGTTCATTTATGTATTTGCAAGATAGATTTTATCACACCCATTTTTCCTTTTCAAGACAAATGAAAATTTTTATCTTTTTGCCCCGTTTTATTAGTATTTTTATAATGTTTTTTAGGGGCTTTTTACTTGATTTTTAAGGGGTTTTATGGTATTATATACAGGTAAAATTATATTTTGGGTTTTTAGCGTTTTCAATCTTTTTTGAGCGAATTTTCCCTTTTAATTTTTATTGTATTTTTTCCCTTTAAAACCAAAATTTTCGGGAAAAATTATCTTTATATTTTACAATGCCGTCGACCGAAAATTTTCCTTTAACGGTGTTTTCACAAGACTATGACGGTTGAAAGAAGAGGAAGGTTTATGAACACATTTGAAGAGGTATGGGAGAATGTTTGTGCTCTTTGCCGGGAGGAAATTTCCAGCGTGGCTTATAACTGCTGGATAAACACCTTATCGCCGGTTAAATTAAAGGGCAATGTGGCTGTTGTTTCTGCTCCCACAAATTATCAGAAAAATCTCACTATGAGCCACTATAAGGATCTTCTCGAACGGGCATTTTCCGAGGTTTTCGGATTTAATGTCACGCTGGAGGTCATTTCGGATGAAAACAAGCCGGTAAGGCCCATCGAAAATATTACCGAGAGCTTTACCTTTGACAATTTCATTGTCGGTCCGTCCAACGATTTTGCCCACGCTGCAGCGGTGGCGGTGGCAAAAAATCCCGGCAAGCAGTATAATCCCCTTTTCATTTACGGAAAGCCGGGCCTTGGTAAGACACACCTTTTAAACGCCATTAAAAACTATGTTTTGGACAAAAATCCCGGGTTTAACATTGTTTATACCCAAGGCGAGGCCTTTGCCAACGAGATAATCGACGCTATCCATTCGGGAAGCACACCTGATTTCAGGGAAAAGTTCCGCAACACCGATATGCTTTTTGTGGACGATATTCAGTTCATTTCGGGCAAGGATTCCACACAGACCGAGTTTTTCAACACCTTTAATTCCCTTCACGAGGCCGGAAAGCAAATCGTGCTGACCTCCGACCGTCCGCCAAAGGAGATTAACGCCCTGACCGAGAGACTTCGCCAGCGGTTTGAAATGGGTCTTTTGGCCGACATTAAGGAGCCGGATTACGAAACCCGCGTGGCCATCATCCGCCAGAAGGCCGAGGAGCTTAACTTTGAAATTTCCGACGCGGTGGCTCAGTGCATCGCCAATCAGATAAAGACCAACGTCCGCCAGATTGAAGGGGTGCTCAACAAGCTCAAGGCATACACCGACCTTACCAGCGAAAAGCCCTCAATTTTCAGCGTTATAACGGTCATAAACGAGATACGCAGGGACGAGATTGACAATACCATTACGGTTGAGAAGATAATCGACGCGGTGGCCAACGCCTATGACGTTACACCGGCCGACATCTGCTCTAAAAAGCAGCATATGGACATTTCCAATGCCCGCCATATCGTCATTTACATAGCAAGCCAGATGACCGGCCTGACCCTTAAGCAGATCGGCGACAAAATCAACCGCAATCATTCCACCATTTCCGCCTCCCTTAACAAGATGGAAAAAGATCTAAAGAAAAATTCCCGTCTTAAGGCCAACATCGAGGACATTATGAAAAACCTCAAGAACAAGTAAACAGGATATCTACATAGGACTTTATGGGGTTTTATGGCAAGCGGTTCTTTTCAGCTTTTAAAGGTCACGGCTGATTTTAGAAAAAGCGGCGGCAAAAAGATTTAAACATTAGTATTAATTTACAGCGAGTTAAATATACGCTGAATTTTCCTCTTTTTCAACATTTTATGAAATTAAAATTGCTTAAATCGGCTTGAAAGCAAAAAAAGAGACAGTTTAAAAGTTTCAACGGCTGTTTAAAATTTTTTCGCGATTTCGGTTGCGCAGGATTACATAATGACTGAAATTTTAAACACAAATTTCGAAAACTTTCAACTTTCAACTTTTAAATCTTTTTTCATTTGTTTTTGTTATGTTTTTCGAAAAAAATTTCGACGGCTTGTGTTGATGCGGAAACGGCTTGTACACTTGGTGAAGTATTGATTTCAACATTTCAATGTCCCCTATTACTCTTACTGAATTAAATATTTATATTTGTTTGTTTTAAGAGCAAACTTTCAGCGAAATTTTTATTATCAATAACGGAAGTGAAAATTATGAAGTTAACCTGCGAAAAAAATAAACTGACCGAAGCGGTCTCAAAGGTGCAGATAGCTACCAGCTCATCTTCTCTGCCGGCCCTTGAAGGAATATTTTTTGAATGCAAGGACGGATACCTTACCCTTACGGGATATAATCTTGAAATGGGCATAACCACCGCCATCGACGCCAAGACCGAGCAAAACGGCCTTGTTATTATGTCGGCCAGATATTTTTCCGAGATAGTTCGGAAAATTCCCGGAAATATTATTTCCATTGAAACCGATGAAAAATATATATGCACAATCAAAAGCGGTGAAACTAAGTTTTCCATCATCGGTATGCCTCCCGAGGAATATCCCGATCTTCCCACCGTTAATGCCGGAGAGAGCTTTGAGATTGAGGGAAACACCCTTTGCAGTATGATCAGGCAGACAAGGTTTGCCGTTTCCAAAAAGGAAGATAAGCCCATTTACAACGGCATTTGCTTTTATCTTAAGGATGGGGTTATTACCCTTGCGGCTCTGGACGGATACCGCCTTGCAATACGCAAGGAAAAAACCGATTTTGAGGGACAGCTTAAATTTGTTGTGCCCGAAAAGACCCTGACCGAGATAACCAAAATCATCGGAGAGGGCGAGAATAAGGTTAAGATATCGGTCGAGAGAAAACATATTATTTTTGAAATTGGCGGCGTTGTGGTGGTATCAAGGCTGCTTGAAGGGGAGTTTATGGACTGGGAAACGGCCGTTCCGCAAAAGATAACCTCCACGGTTATGGCCGATACTCATATGATTCGCTCCTGCATCGATCGCGTTTCGCTGGTCGTTAACGACAGGGACAGGGTGTTTGTGCGCTGCTTCTTCGAGCAAAGCGAGTTTAAGGCAATGTGCGATTCGACGGTGGGTAATGCCGTTGATAAGGTGCCGGTAAACCTTGAGGGTGACCGGGTGGAAATAGGTTTTAACAGCCGCTATCTTATTGATGCACTGCGCGCCGTTGAGGACGATGTTATTAAAATTGAGCTTAACGGACCGTTTTCGCCCATTAAAATTGTGCCTAAAGAGGGCGACAGCTTTATGTTTATAGTGCTGCCGGTGAGAATTACAAAGGCTTAAAAACCCGTAAAATAAATTAACAAAATGTAATGTGAAAAATGTTTCACGTGAAACATTTTATCAGTGCACATCGCCGCAAAGCCAGTAAAAATGCGGGTTTTGGACGACTGAAGAAATCGATAAAATGACAAAAATCAAATGAAAAAGGGGGCGGAAGAGCCGTGAAAATAAAGCTGACGCAGGTGAGAGAAAAAATAAAAATAACCACCGATTTTATAAAGCTCGACGCCTTTTTGAAATTTGCAAACGCCGTGCCCTCGGGAGGAGCCGCAAAGGATCTTGTTTTGGACGGCAAGGTAAAGGTCAACGGAGAAGTGTGCCTGCAAAGAGGGAAAAAGCTTTTTAAGGGCGACAGGGTTGAAATAGGCCGAAAGATTTTTGAGGTGGCATAAGAAAAATGTATGTCAAAAGCCTTGAAATGGAAAATTTCCGCAACATCGAAAGTGCAAAAATCGATCCTGCAAACGGGGTCAATGTAATATTCGGCAACAACGCCCAGGGAAAAACCAATCTTATTGAAGGAATATATTTCTGCTCGGGAATGGGGTCTTTTCGCGGGGCAAAGGAAAGCGAGCTTTTGCAGTTTGAAAAGGAATATTTTTCGATTTGCTGCGGTTTTCATTCCTTTGAACGGGATCGGAAAATATTCATCAGAAGCTCAATGCAAAAACGAAAAATAAGCCTTTCGGATGTGGAGATGAAATCCTATTCGGCCCTTTGCGAGCACTTTAAATGCGTTGTGTTTTTCCCCGACGATTTAAGTCTTATAAAGCGGTCGCCCGACAATCGGAGAAGGTTTTTGGACAATGCCCTTTGCACCCTCAAACCGGGCTATAAAAAGCTGATTTCAAACTATAAACGGGCGCTTTTGCAGAAAAATTCTCTGCTCAAAGGAATTTTTAAATTTGACAAACAGACCGCCGACAATATGCTGGACGGATTCGACAGGTTTCTTGCTCACTACGGGGCGGCAATTGCCAATCAGCGGAGCATCTATACAAAAAAGCTTTGCGTCTTTGCCGATGAGTTCTTTTCGGGACTGACCCTTGGCAAGGAACAGCTGACACTTAATTATACCGGCGAAAAGCTTTTTGAAGGGGACGCCGAGCAGCAGCTTTTTAATAGCTTGAGAGAAAAAAGAGATGAAGACATCAAAAATCTATCCACATCGGTTGGGCCTCACCGCCACGATCTGGAGGTTTTGATAAACGGCATATCGGCCAGGGAATTCGGATCCCAGGGACAGCAGCGGTCGGCCGCCATTGCGCTCAAGCTTTCGGAAGCAGAGGTGCTTAAGGAATATACCGGGGAAAAGCCGGTGGTTATTCTGGACGACGTTATGAGCGAGCTTGACAGCGAGCGGCAGGAATATATTTTAAACAAAATAAGCGGCGGGCAGGTTTTTATAACCTGCTGCGATCCCAAACAAATCGCCGGACTAAAGGGCGGAAAGGCTTTTTTCGCCGAAAACGGGCGGTTTTTTGAACGGGAAATATAGCGGAAACGCGGCAAAAAGGCAAAACTCAAAAATGAACGCCAAGGTGAAAATGTGACAAAGCTTAATAGATATATCGTAATCGGAGAGCGTGCCATGCTCTGCCGGGACATTGTTGGAATATTCGATCTGGACAAAACCACCGTAAAAAAGGACACCCGGGAGTTTTTAAATAAAAACGAAGCTAAGGGATTGGTTGAAACGGTGGGATACGACATTCCCCTTTCCTTTATCGTAACCGGAAAAAAAGAGTTTCCGCAAAGGTTAAAAGAGCAAAAAAAGAATGGCATTATTCTTTCCCCCATTTCTCCCGCAACCCTCGGGCAGCGTGCCCGGGGTAAAAAGGAAGCGGCAAGGGACGAGACGGCCGACATTATCGGCAGGAGACAGATGGGAAAAACGGTTTAAAACAAGCATAAGGTCAAGCATAATGCACACATACGAAAAAGTGTCGCACAAAAAAATGACGAGCGAAACCTATCGATACTCGAATACTGAATGCTTATAAAAAATGTTTCACGTGAAACATTATTGTTAAAAAAATGACAAAGTCGCTGTTTAAGGAATGTAAAGCCCTTTGAAATGCGAAAAAACTGAATGAGAAAAATCTAAAAAGACGGCTATAGGATTAAAAATCCTTTCTACATAAAAATTTTAAAATAAATTTATTTAAAGTTGCACGGTTTTGTGCAACAAAGGGCGTTTTTCGGACCGTTAATCAGAAGGGGAAAACTCGCCAAATGCCGGAAATGCGATGAAGCGATGGCTGTTTGTCATGTCGCGGGCTGCGGTAATGTGCGTGTTACGCTTATGCAGTTTTGGTGCGATTTGCGGCGGTAAACGCTGTGACAGGCCGCAGGTATTTAATCAGGTTTAAAAAATATTAAAAGTATAAAGTGAAAAGCAACCGTCAGGAGGTTATAAAATGGAAAACGAACAGATGCCCAACCTTAAGGTAAATGAGGAGTACGACGCCGAACAAATTCAGGTGCTCGAAGGGCTGGAGGCTGTGCGCAAACGCCCCGGTATGTACATCGGATCGACCGGTGAGCGGGGTCTGCACCACCTTGTTTACGAAATTGTCGACAACTCTATCGACGAGGCTCTTGCAGGCTATTGCACCCACATCGAGGTGGACATTTTAGAGGGAGACATTATCCGCGTTACCGACAACGGCCGCGGTATCCCCACCGGCATCAACAAAAAATACAATATGCCGGCCGTCACAATGGTATTTACCATGCTCCATGCCGGCGGTAAATTCGGCGGCAGCGGATACAAGGTGTCGGGCGGACTGCACGGCGTCGGATCGTCGGTTGTTAACGCCCTTTCTACCTGGCTTGAAGTGGAAGTTAAAAACGGAAAAGAGATACTTAAACAAAGATATGAACGGGGCGCCATCGTTTCCGACCTTGAAAAGATCGGAGATACGGCCGAGACCGGCACAAAGGTCACCTTTAAGCCCGATCCCGACGTTTTCACCGACACCACCGAATACGATTATAACACCCTGCTCACCCGCCTGAGAGAACAGGCTTTCCTCAATGCAGGCGTTAAGATAACCCTTACCGATTACCGTCCCGACGAGGAAGGAAACGAGCAGTTCAGGCAGGACGTTCTTCACTATGAAGGCGGAATCAAGAGCTATGTCGACTTTATTCTTGAAAAATCCAAGAAGGAGGCCATGCTTCCCGAGGTCGTTTATATAAACGGCGTTAAGGGAGATTCATCGGCCGAAATCGCCTTCCAATACAGCAGCGGATACGATACAAAGATAATCAGCTTTGCGAATAACATCCATACGGTTGACGGCGGTACCCACGAAAGCGCCTTTAAAATGGCCCTCACTCGCGTTGTCAACGCATATGCCAGAAAGTTTGGTATGCTTAAGGAAAAGGATCCAAACCTTAAGGGCGAGGACATTCAGGAAGGTATTGCGGCGGTTATATCGGTCAAGCTGACCGACGCTCAGTTTGAGGGACAGACCAAGGCTAAGCTTGGCAACACCTCTATGGGATCTATGGTTACGGCCATGATGGGCGAAAAGCTGGCCGAATATCTTGAGGAAAATCCCAATCCCGCCAAAATCATCGTTACAAAGGCCATTGCCGCTTCGGCCGCACGAGAGGCCGCACAAAAGGCAAGAGATCTGACCAGAAAACAGGGCGGAAGCAAGTTTAAAAAGCCCGAAAAGCTGGCCGACTGCATTTCCAGAGATCCTTCCGAGACCGAGATATTCATCGTCGAGGGAGACAGCGCCGGCGGATCGGCGGTTAAGGGAAGAGATTCCCGCACTCAGGCCATACTGCCCCTTTGGGGAAAGATGCTCAACGTTGAAAAGGCAAGAGCAGACAAGGTTTACGGCAACGACAAGCTTACCCCCGTGGTGCTTGCTCTGGGCACCGGAATCGGCGAGGAATTTGACATTACAAAGCTCCGTTACGGCAAGATTTTCATTATGGCCGATGCCGATGTTGACGGTTCTCATATCCGCACCCTGCTGCTGACCTTCTTCTTCAAATATATGCCCCAGCTTATCGAAAACGGCAACATCTACATTGCTCAGCCGCCCCTCTTCAAGGTTTCCAAGGGAAAGAAATTTTTCTATGCCTTTTCGGACGAGGAGCGGGATATGTACATCGAGACGCTGGGCGGAAATGCCGACGTTCAGCGGTATAAAGGTCTTGGTGAGATGGACGGAAAACAGCTTAACGAAACCACCATGGATCCGAGATTCCGCACCACCCTTAAGGTCACAATGGCCGACGCACAAAAGGCGGCCGAGACCATTACCCTGCTTATGGGAGACGAGGTTGAGCCCCGCCGCCAGTTTATCGAAGAAAATGCCACATATGTTCAGAACCTTGACGTGTGATAATATTTTTTGCAAAGCACTTTATTTGCAAAAGGTTTGACGACAGGTTTTAAAGAGAGGATGATTTGATTTGGCCATTAAAACGGTTAAGTGTCCGAAATGCGACAGCGAAACGGCCGTTATTAAAAACGACGAGGGAAAGGTACTTTGCCCGTTTTGCGGCGAGGAAATAACCGACGTTCCCGAGGTTGGCGAGGGTGAGCAGTTTGAATATTCCGATACCCCTAATGATGAGCAGGAAAACAAAAAAATCGTGCCTTCCGGTGAAGAAATAGACGTAAGCTTTGTGCTTTCGGAAATCGAGGTGGGCAATGCCCTTGAAACCTCGGGAAAGCTTAAAAAGCGCAAGATCATTCCCTATATTGAGGCTGCGCTTTTCGGATTGCTGGGACTTTTTACCCTGCTTTCGATAATATTCAGCTATGCCGGTCTTTTCGGAATGGGCGAAAACAAGCCTCAGGTGTCCCACTATCTTGTGACGGTGGTGTGCTTTTGTATGGTGCCGGCGGTATTTAAATTACCCGAGCAGCAAAAGAAAAAATACGTCCGCGCCGCCACATCCGGCAACGATGTCAACCTTAAAATATTCGATAATGTGCTTGAGGTTTGCGTGCTCGGCAATGAGGACGAGGGCTGGCAGCTTGAGCTTAACGGCGATTACGGCATAAACTACGAAAAGGAACAGATCGTTTTAAGCCTTAAAACCGGTCAGATACTTGTCATTCCCGACCGTGCGGTGCGTGAGGATCAGCTTGAAAAGCTGCACGGCCGTTTCGGCGTTGCAAAGCAGCAGCAAGAGCTGCAAAAGGCGTAAGCGGCTGCTTTCGTATAATTTTAATTAAGCATTGATCGCTTTAAAAAAGATCCGTTTAAAGATATCCCTTTAAAAAACAAACAAATGAAATTACATCCGAAAGGATAGGATAATATGAGTGAAAACGAATTTCAGCCCCATGCCAAGCAATTGGATGTGGAACTGGTTGATGAAATGCGCAAGGCCTACCTTGACTATTCAATGTCGGTCATCGTGGGACGCGCCCTTCCCGACGTGCGGGACGGCCTCAAGCCGGTTCACCGCCGTATTCTTTACACAATGTATGAAAACGGGCTGACCCCCGATAAGGCATACCGTAAATGCGCCGATACCGTCGGTGCGGTGCTCGGTCGTTACCATCCCCACGGCGACGCCAGCGTTTACGATGCACTGGTTAGAATGGCCCAGGATTTCTCCCTTAGATATATGATGATCGACGGCCACGGAAACTTCGGTTCGGTGGACGGTTATCCCGCCGCCGCATACCGATACACCGAGGCAAAGCTGGCCAAGATATCCATGGAAATGCTCCGGGATATCGACAAGGAAACGGTTGATTTCCAGTCAAACTACGACGACCGTTTAAAGGAGCCCACCGTTCTTCCTTCGAGAATTCCCAGCCTTCTGGTCAACGGATCGTCGGGTATCGCAGTCGGTATGGCTACCGAGATTCCTCCACACAATTTAGGCGAAGTGGTCGACGGAATGTGCTATCTTATCGACAATCCCGAGGCCGAGGTCTCGGATCTTATGGAGCACATCAAGGGACCCGACTTCCCCACCGGCGGAATTATTATGGGATATTCGGGAATACGCGCGGCATACGCCACCGGCCGCGGAAAGATCGTCCTTCGCGGAAAGGCCGAAATTGAGGAAACAAGAACGGGATATTACCGCATTGTTATAACCGAGATTCCCTATAAGGTCAACAAGCAGGAACTTGTTAAGTCCTTTATCAACCTTATGAAGGACAAAAAGGTCGAAGGAATCGACGACGTGGTCGACTATTCCGGTCAGGACGGAATGAAGATAGTGGTCGACCTTAAAAGGGACGCCAATCCCCAGGTGGTGCTTAATCAGCTTTATTCCTATACACAGCTTCAGGTCACCTTCGGCGCAATACTTTTAGCCCTGGACAAGGGCCGCCCGAGGATTATGACCCTTAAGGAAATGCTTCAGTGCTACATCGATTTCCAGTGCGAAGTGGTTACCCGCCGCACCATTTACGATCTGAAAAAGGCAAAAGACCGCGCCCACATTTTAGAGGCCCTTATAAAGGCCATCGATTTTATCGACGAGGTCATACGCATAATCCGCGGATCCAAGACCATTCCCGATTCTAAAATTGCTCTTGCCGAGCGCTTCGGTTTTGACGATGTTCAGACCACCGCTATTGTGCAGATGCCTTTAGGCCGTCTTGCAGGTCTTGAAAAAATGAAGCTTGAGGATGAGCTGGCCGGCCTTCACGCCAAAATTGCCGAGCTTGAAGCAATTCTCGGCGACGAGCACAAGATCAAAGAAATCGTTAAGGACGAGGCATATGCCATCCGCGATCGTTATGTTGACGACCGCCGCACCGAGATCACTATGGTTTCGGGCGAGGTGGACATTGAGGATCTTATTCCCGATGAGGAAAGCATACTGACCCTCACCCACAACGGCTATATAAAGAGGCTTCCGGCCGACACCTATCGCCTGCAAAACCGCGGCGGCAGAGGTGTTACCGGTCTTGCCAAGAAGGACGACGATTTTGCCGAGTATATGTTTACCTGCACATCCCACGAATATGTGCTCTTCTTCTCTAACCTCGGCAGGGTCTATCGGCTTAAGGCATATCAGGTGCCCGAGGGCAGCCGTACCTCCAAGGGACTTAACATTGTCAACCTCCTGCCCCTTGTGGAAAACGAAAAGATTACCGCCATGCTGCACATCCGCTCCATGGAGGAGCCCCTTAACCTTTGTATGCTCACAAAGAAGGGTATAATCAAGCGCACCCCCATTTCTGCATACAATACGGCCAGAAAGGGCGGAATCATCGCCATCGACCTTGATGAGGACGACGAGCTTTGCTTTACGGCGCTGACCACCGGCGAGGACGAGATCGTTGTCGCCACAAAGAAGGGTATGGCCATCCGCTTTAAGGAAACCGATGCAAGACTTCTCGGCCGCACGGCCAGAGGCGTCAGAGCCATTAACCTTTCGGACGAAAAGGACGACAGCGTTATCGGATGCGCCGTTGTGGAGGACGGAAAGAGCATTCTGACCGTTACCGAGACCGGCTTCGGACGGGTGAGCGATTTCGATAACTACCGTCTCCAGTCGAGAGGCGGAAAGGGCCTTATCAACTACCATACCGAGAAATTCGGCGATGTGGCCGCCGTGGCTGCCGTTTCGGGCGAAGAGGATGCCATTCTTATCTCTTCCGACGGTATTGTCATACGCATTCCCACCATCAGCATCAGCAAGTTTGCCCGTCCCTCCAAGGGAGTTAGGGTTATGAGAACGGCCGAGCAGGATAAGGTTATTACCCTTGCTTTGACCCCCCACGAGGAAGAAGAGCAAACCGATGAGACCGCCGATGTTGACGAAATCGCAGAAAACGGTGAAAACGGCGCAGAGGGTACAGCCAATGTGACCGATGCAGTCGATACACAGGAAGATAGTGGCGAGGATTCCGATAACTGAAATGTTGTCGCTGCTGAATAAACCGCCAATTGTATAATTTTCTTATATATAAAAGAGAAATCTCCCGGGCAAAAACGCTCGGGAGATTTATTTATTATGCAGAAAACAAATTGTATGTAGGTTGGTATGGCCGATCGGTCAATACTCCTTTTTTGCTTTGACGATACCTTTTAGGTAGGCAAAGGTTTTTTGCTCGCCCTTTTGCGCAAGCATTTTTAAAAGAAACTCGAGAAAGGCCGCCGTTTCGGGATGCATAGTGCGGGAATCGATGCCCTTCATATAGTATTCGAGGGGATAGTTGTCGGTATAATCCTCTCCGCGGTATATCTTGCTGGCCGCTACCCTGTCGCAGAACATCTCGGCCGCATACCGAAGGGGCATTTTTACCGGACAGACCTGCTGCTTTTTAATGTCGAAATCGGTCCAGTATTCAAAATGATGCTTGTTTCTGCCCTTGTGGTGCATCCAGGCCGAGGAATAGCCGAAAAGCTCGCGCTCGGTGACGTTGGGACTGCGTTTGCCGTTATAGTACTTTGCGCCGGGAATAAATTCGGCGGGAGAATATTTAGAAAGGTCGTGCAAAAGGCCGCGAAAGCCAAGCCCCGCTTTAAAGCAGTGGGATATGACCTTGTGGCGGTGTTTTGTTATTGTGCGAAAGTGCTTTAAGGGGTGCAAAAAGGGTCCTCTCCTTGCTTAAGCTTTTGTGGCTGTTTTTTTGCTTTTGTTAAAATCCCGGCAAAGCTTTTTGTCAAAGGGGGATTTCCGTCCCTAAAAGGGGTTTCTTTTCGGGAAAATTTATTCCTTCCCTTTTCTGACCAGCTTTTGAAAGAGAAAGCGGGAGGTATCCTCCACACGCTGCATGGCAATGTTGATTTCGCTGAAGGCGCGGCACATTTCGTCAAAACGCACCCTTTCCCTTTTGTGCTCGTCGCTTTTGAACCGTTCGGCCACATGCTCATACCGTTTTACCGCCTTTTCGACGGCATCGTCCCAGGAGATGTATATCTCGTCCATGGCGGTTTGGCCTAAAACCTTCAGTTTATCGCGATTGTCGCAGGCATAGGAAAGACATTTTGCCATAGATTCGCCGTTTTCGTCGATCAAAAGGCCGGTTTTTCGGTCCTCGATGCCTTCCGAAGCGCAGCTGTCCTTAAGCAGAACGCTGGCCTTGCCGCAGGCTGCCGCTTCACGCACGACTATGCCGTTTGTGTCGAAAGAGGAAGGAAAAAGGAAAAGATCCGAAAGGGTGAAGTATCCGCGGATGGTCTCACGGTTATGTATGGCGCCGGTGAAAATGCATCGGTCGGAAATGCCCAAGGTTTTGGCGTAGGCCTCTATTTCCGGCCGCTCGACGCTGTCTCCCACAAAGATCATACGGAAGTCTTTTCCCTCTGCGGCAATTTCCTTTAATCCGTCGAGAATGATCCTTGCGCCTTTATACCACATCAGCCGTCCCACAAAGAGGAACACCGGGACATCGGGCGAAAGATTATGCTTTGCCCGCAGCTCCTCCACAAGCTCATCGGAGGCAAGGCCCTTTGAAAGGTCAACGCCGTTTTCCATAACCACGTAGTCCCCTTCATATCCGAGACCGCGCAGATTTTCTCCGGCCCCCTTGCTCACCACCCACACCTCATCGCAGGCAGAAATGTTGTTTACAAGGAACTTTTTGGCGGTTTTGCGGAGGAAATTCATCTCCACCGCCTTGTTTATTTCGATGTCGAATTTTGTGTGGTAGGTGAAAACAATGGGAGCGTCGACCTCCTGCTGAACCATACGTGCCAGAAAGGTTGAGGAAAAGGGACAATGGGTATGCAGCAGCACGGGATGCGACGATTTTATGGCATTTATGGCCTTTTTTCCGAAGGGATAGCCAAGGCGGTAGCCAAACCGCTTTGTTGTGTTTAAGCTTGAATACCGGATGACCGGAAAGTCGAAATTGCTGTCGTCGGCTCCGGGGTATGATGGTGTGGCCACCGTCACGTCGATGTCTTTGCCGGTCATATATTTTGCATAATTAACTACGGCGTTTTCCACCCCGTCGATAAGGGGCGGGAAAGAATCGTTTAAAAGACAAACCGAGCCGTTTTTAAACATCAAATCACCTTATCTTAAATGATTAAACGATTATATGCGGAAATTATCCGATAATGTCGGTGTTCATATACTTTCTAAGCACCTCGGGAACGGTAACGGTACCGTCGGCGTTCTGATAGTTTTCAAGAATTGCGGCCACCGTTCTGCCAACGGCAAGGCCCGATCCGTTGAGGGTGTGTACAAACTTGGCTTTATCACCGGCTCCGTCCTTATAGCGGATGGCGGCGCGGCGGGCCTGATAATCCTCGAAATTGGAGCAGCTGGAGATCTCGCAATAGCGGTTGTAGCTGGGCAGCCATACCTCGATGTCGTAGGTCATTGCCGAGGAAAATCCAAGATCTCCGGCCGACAGGCAGACAACACGATAGGGCAGTCCAAGCATCTGAAGCAGCTTTTCGGCGTCGTTTGTAAGGGTTTCAAGCTCGTCGTAAGAATGCTCGGGCTTTACGAATTTAACAAGCTCGACCTTGTGGAACTGGTGCTGGCGAATAAGGCCTCTTGTGTCCCTTCCGGCAGAGCCTGCCTCGGCGCGGAAACAGGCCGAGAATGCGCAATATTTAAGGGGAAGCTTGCTGCCGTCGAGAATGTCGTCACGATACATATTCGTTACCGGAACCTCGGCGGTGGGGATAAGGAACTCGTCCGAGCCGTGGATGCGATAGGCATCCTCCTCAAACTTGGGAAGCTGGCCGGTGCCGGTCATGGATGCGCGGTTGACGAGATAGGGCGGGATGATCTCCTCATAGCCGTTGTCGGCGTGGGTGTCCATAAAGAAGCAGAAAACGGCGCGCTCAAGACGTGCGCCCAGTCCTCTGTAAAAATGGAAGCGCGCGCCCGATACCTTGGCTGCGGTTTCGGGATCGAGAATGCCCAGATCCTTGCCCAGATCCCAGTGAGCCTTGGCTTCAAAATCAAACTTTCTCGGCTCGCCCCAACGGCGCAGTTCGCGGTTTTCCTTGTCGTCCTCACCGTCGGGAATGGTGGGGTTGGGCATATTGGGAATGGAAAGAAGGATGTTTCTCTGCTTTTCGGTCAGCTCGGAAATCTCCTTGTCGCATTCCTTAACATCGTCGGAAAGGGTCTTCATGCGGGCCATAATCTCCGAAAGATCGCCGCCCTCCTTTTTGATGCGGGGGATTTCCTTTGATGCGGCGTTTTGCTCGGCCTTGAATTTATCGGCCTTACTGCTGATTACACGGCGCTGCTCGTCGATTTTAAGCAGCTCGTCGATGGCGGCGGAATAATCTCCGTTGCGGCGGTTGACGGCCGCTTTGACCGCCTCGGGATTTTGTCTTATAAGTTTAATATCTAACATAAATTACCAACCTTTCTATTCTCCCAGCTTGTTTGCCAGATCCTTTAATTCGTTGACGTTGTAAAATTCTATTTGAAGTGTGCCCTTACCCTTGTTGGCCAGCACCTTTACCCTACGGCCGAGGTTTTCCGAAAGCGAAAGCTCAACCTCGTCGTAAATGCTGGGGCGGGAACGCAGTTTCGCCATTTTTTTACGTTTATCGGCTTCGTTTGCGTTTTTGGCCATATCCTCGATGGTGCGGACGTTTGCGCCGGTGGATGCAGCCTTTGCCGCCTTGCGAAGTGCGCGTTTATCGGTAAAGGCAAGCAATGCACGGCCATGGCTGGCCGAAATGATGCCGGTTTTCATCAGCTCGAGAATGTCGTCGGGAAGCTCGAGCAGACGGATGGAATTGGCCACCGCCGAACGGGATTTGCCCATTCGCTCGGAAACCTCCTCCTGAGTCAGGCCGAAGTCGTCCATAAGGCTTTTATATCCGGCCGCCTCTTCAACCGGATTAAGATCCTCTCTCTGGAGGTTTTCCACAAGGGCTATTTCGGCCGTTTGGGAATTGCTCAGCTCCTTTATGACCACCGGAACGGTGGAAAGGCCGGCAATGCGGGAGGCCCGCCAACGACGCTCACCTGCCACAAGCTGATAGCGGTCGCCCTTTACCGGACGCACCACAAGGGGCTGAAGCAGGCCGTATCTTTTGATGCTGTCGGCCAGCTCCTCAAGAGCCTCCTGATCGAAGTCTTTACGGGGCTGATCCCGGTTAGGTTCGATATCCATAATGGAAATTTCGGCGGGAGAATTGGGTTCTGTGGTGTTTTCGGCAAAAAGCGAGCCGAGACCTTTATTGAGTCCGCCTTTCTTGGCCATTTAACTCATCCTTTCTTTTTTGAACATAAATATGTATGAAGATTGCTGCCGATAATGGGGGCGTTTATAATGCTTAGAAAAAATGTTTCACGTGAAACATTTTTAAAAACATATCGCCCGAAGGCCTTTATTTCAAGGGCGTGCAGCCTTTTGAAACGGGTGGATTTAAGCCTGTTCGGCGTCCGGTTTAAACGATCGGATGGGCAGCAAAATCAATTGAATCCGTTTTGGGAAATAAATTGTTTCACGTGAAACAATTTTTAAGATAAAATGGGATGACGCGGAATTTAACAACAAAATGTTTCACGTGAAACATTTTTTCGCTTTATTTTTTGTTGCGCTTTAAAAGCTCCTTTGAAAGCTCGCTGTATGCTCTGGCGCCCTTGGAGGATTTATCGTAGTACATTATGGGCAGGCCGTAGCTGGGGGCTTCGGAAATTCTGACCGCACGGGGAATGGCGGTTTTAAAGAGCTTTTTGGGGAAGAACTTTTTGACCTCCGAAACCACCTGACGGGTAAGGTTGAGGCGGTTGTCGTACATGGTCAGCACGATTCCCTCAATTTCAAGAGAGGGGTTGTAAAGCCGCTTTATCTGCTTTGTTGACGATACAAGCTGAGAAAGTCCTTCGAGAGCGTAATATTCGCACTGAATGGGGACGATCATGGTGTCGGCGGCGCAAAGGCAGTTTATTGTAATGAGGCCGAGGGAGGGCGGACAATCGATGAAGATGTAGCTGTATTTGTCGACGATGGGAGCAAGCGAGCGTCGAAGGCGGGAATCCCGCTGTTCCATAGCGCAAAGCTCGATTTCGGCGCCTGCAAGATCAATGCTGGAGGGAATGATGTCCACTCCCTGAAATTTTGTGTGAACTATGGCCTTTTTAACCGGCTCGGAGCCTATCAAAAGGTCATAACTGCTTACTTTAACATCTCTTTTGTCGATTCCGTAGCCGCTGGTGGCGTTTCCCTGAGGATCAAGGTCCACAAGAAGCACCTTTTTGCCCAGCTTTCCCACTCCCGCCGCAAGGTTGACCGCCGTTGTGGTTTTTCCGACGCCTCCCTTTTGGTTGGCAATGGCAATGGTTTTAGACAAGCATAACACCTCTTATTTGTCTGAAAATGCAGATTTGTGTGCATCCTGCGCCGCAGCAAGCGGGTTTTGGAACGCATCTTTTTAAATCATATTATATAATCATATTATATATTGTAAGTATATCACAATGTCGGACAAAATAAAAGGGGTTTTTATCCGTTAGGGCATATTTTTTGCTGCAAATTGTTTCACGTGAAACAATTTGCAGTCCAAAAAAGAAAACAGCCCGGTTTTCCGCAAAAAAATGTTTCACGTGAAACAATTATTGCGGTCAAATAGATCGCGGTAAAAAATATCCGAAGAAATGTTTCACGTGAAACATTCCGAAGGTCAATATGGTTTGCGGGATTTTCGACTGCCGTGTTATTTGATGAGGCAGCGAAGCATTAATATTGCACATATTTCTGTTGCGATATATATTTTGGCAGAGGCGTATGGTATACAATACGGTTACATCTCGATTATATCAGTCGTCCGCAAAAGCCAAATATATAGGCTTGCAAAGTGATTAAACAATGCGCTGCATCTGATCGGCAAAGAAATATAGCTAATAAATTGTTTCACGTGAAACAATTATTGTTGTCAAAAGCGATGCGGCTTGAATTTTCCGAAAAAAATGTTTCACGTGAAACATTTTATAAATACATTATAAATGCAATGCTCTATCGGCTTTGTTGCAAAGACCGACTGCTGCCTTGTGGGACGTGGTACACAGGCGGTGAGGTGGCAATTGTGCCTTGTAAAGCGCAGCGAAATATGCTACAATAATGAAGAAAAAACATATGGCACTTTCGGAATAAATGGTCAATCTATCTATGGCGAGGCAGCGCCTGCGCTCCGATATGTGCAAAGACGGATTAAAAATTGTTTCACGTGAAACAATTTTAACCCACAAATCGAATGCATCCCGGAATTTTCGCAAAATAATGTTTCACGTGAAACAATTATGACCGAAAAACAATAATCCGGGGAAAAACAAAGAAAAAATGTTTCACGTGAAACATTGGCGGTGAAAAAATGAAGGAAAGATACGATTTAATCATAGTGGGCGGCGGTGCGGCAGGACTGTTTGCGGCTGCATATATCAGCGACAAAGCTCCCGAGTTGTCGGTTTTGGTTCTTGAGGGCAACGACAGGGTGGGCAAAAAGCTGCTGACCACCGGCAACGGACGGTGCAACATCTCAAACGCCTCCAATTTGGAAGGGAAGTATCACGGCGGGGTTGATTTTGCACGGGATGTCTTTAAAGGCTTTACACGGGAAGAAACGCTGGAATTTTTCAAAAAAATCGGCATACCGACGGTTGAAGAGGAACAGGGGAAGCTTTTCCCCATGTCCCTCCAGGCGGGATCGGTGGTGGATGCCCTGCGATTCAAGGCCGATGAGAGTGCCGACATAATCTGCGGGGGACGTGTTTCGGCCATATCCTATGATAAAGACATCTTTGTAACAAGCGATAAGGGTGTTTTTTGCTGCAGCAACGTGCTTGTGGCCTGTGGAGGCAGAGCGGCGGCCAATACCGGCTCCGACGGCAGCGGTTATGAGCTTTTAGAGGCCTTCGGACATCGCTGCAATCGGTCATTTCCTGCCATAGTTCAGCTTATAACCGACACCAAAAAGACCAAGCCCCTTGCCGGAATCAAGTGGATCTGCAAGGTCACCGCAAGGGCAGGCAATCAAAAGCGTGATGAAAAGGGTGAGGTGCTTTTTACCGATTACGGTCTTTCGGGGCCTCCCGTTCTTCAGATTTCCAGGCTGATATCCATGCGGGGCAAGGGAGAAATATCCCTCGACCTCTTTGACGGGACCGACAAACAGGATATTTTCGGCGAAATCTCCCGAAGAAGGGCGGAATTTGCCGACAGAGAGTGTATGGAGCTGCTGACCGGCCTCATAAACAAGCGGCTTGGCCAGACGGCCGTTAAATCGGCGGGAATATCCCTTTCGAGAAAATGCGGCTCGCTGACCGATGCCGAAATCGATCGAATTGCCGAAACCCTTAAGAATTTTACCCTTACGGCCATCGGGACAAAGGGCTGGAATATGGCTCAGGTTACGGCAGGAGGAATCGATCCATTCGATTTTTATTCCGACAGTATGGAATCCCGCCTTTACGAGGGAATTTATGCCGCCGGAGAGATACTGGATATCGACGGAGACTGCGGCGGATATAATCTTCAATGGGCATGGTCGACGGCGGGACTTGCCGCCCGGGCGGTCATTAAAAAGGTGAGAGAAAACAATGCTTAAAATAACCGGAGTAAAAATTCCCACAACGGCAGATTTTTCGCAGCCGAGCAAACTGGTGGCCGATATTTTCGGCATCAAGGGAAATGCTGTAAACAGCGCAAGCCTTGTCCGCCGTTCTCTCGATGCGCGCAAAAAGAACGACATACATTATGTCTGTTGCTTTGAATTTGAAATCGCGGGCGATGAGAGGGCATTTATCAAAAAATACGGCTCAAAAAAATCGGTCATTACAGCCGATAGCAAGAATGAAAACGATGCATTACACGACAAAAATATTTCTATCGGCTGTAAAGGCAAGGTTTACATAATCGGAAGCGGACCGGCAGGCCTCTTTGCCGCATTAACACTGGGGAAAGCGGGGTTTTGCCCCATTATTTTAGAACGGGGCGAAAATGTTGAAAATCGTGTTGAAACCGTTAACAATTTATGGAACAATGGCGTTTTTTGTCCTGAATCTAACATTCAGTTCGGTGAAGGGGGCGCCGGCACCTTTTCGGACGGAAAATTAAATTCCGGCATAAAGGACAGACGCTGCCGTGAGGTTTTAAAAATATTTTCGGAAAACGGCGGCGGTGATGACATTCTTTATGAGGCCAAGCCCCACATTGGAAGCGACCGTCTTTTTCATACCGTCAGAAACATAAGAAAGCAGATTGAGAATTTCGGCGAGGTCAGGTTCCGCCACAAGCTGACCGACATCATTGTCGAGCAGGGCGCCCTGCGTGCCATAAAGGTCGAGACCGAAAAGGGTGAACACACCATAGACTGCGACCGCCTTGTACTTGCGGTGGGACACAGCGCCCGTGATACCTTTGAAATGTTAAAATTCCGCGGTCTTTCAATCGAGCCTAAGCCCTTTGCTATGGG
This sequence comes from uncultured Eubacteriales bacterium, assembly GCA_934444695.1. Lineage (GTDB taxonomy): Bacteria > Bacillota > Clostridia > Oscillospirales > Acutalibacteraceae > UMGS1484. The sequence continues at coordinate 48,651 of CAKSDF010000001.1, forward strand.
GGTGCGGATTGAGCATCCTCAGGAACTGATAAACAAGGGGCAGTACGGCGACCATTACGATAAAAAGCACCTGCCCCCCGCTGATTATAAGCTTTCTACCCACCTGAAAAACGGGCGAGGAGTTTTCAGCTTTTGTATGTGTCCCGGCGGGCAGGTGGTGGCTGCAGGATCGGAGATCGGCGGCGTTTGCACCAACGGAATGAGCCTTTCGGCCAGGGACGGCGAAAACGCCAACAGTGCACTGCTTGTGGGCATTTCTCCTGCCGATTTCGGCAAAAGCGGTGATGTGCTTGCGGGAATGTATCTTCAGCGAAAGATCGAGCAGGCAGCCTTTAAAGCAGCGGGAAGCAATTATTTTGCACCGGTGCAGCGGGTGGGCGATGCCCTTAAAAACCGCCCGTCCGAGGTGCTTGGCAGCGTTAGACCTACCTATCTTCCGGGGGTCAGTCTTGTACCCATATGGGACTATCTCCCGAAATTTATGGCCGATTCGATAATCGAGGCGCTGCCGATTTTTGCAAATAAAATCAAGGGATTTGATATGCCGGATGCCTTGCTTACAGGACCGGAGGCTCGTTCCTCCAGTCCCGTAAGACTTTTGAGAAACGACCGGGGCATTGCAAATATCGGCGGGATCTACCCTTGCGGAGAGGGCGCAGGATATGCCGGCGGAATAATGTCGGCGGCGGTGGACGGAATTAAAACGGCCGAAAAAATAATTGAAAACGCCTGATAGCTATAAAATCAGTGGATTGGAAGTGTTAAAGGGGTCGGCCGGATGTTATATGCAGCGGGATTGACAGCGGCAGATAATCGCAATTCGCACTGTGCCGTTCCGGCTGAACTGCTGCATATTATTGCTGCGCTGCATAATGCCGCAGCGGTTTGCTATCATATATATTATGGCCGCCATGCCGGCGACGGTTGGACAAATTGCCTGAAAGGAGCCTTTAAATGAGCAAACAAAACAATTTGAAACCTCTGTCCGAGCAGGATGTAATATCCGTTTGCAAGGAGCTTTTCGGTGGGCAGGCTGTTATCGACAACCCCTTTTCCACCACTGATGCCACGGTTTTGCGCCATCGGCAGAGCCGCAAATGGTTTGGGTTGCTGATGAATGTGCCTCTAAAAAAGCTGGAAGGGCGCGATAACGGCCTCAAAGGGCAAGAATCGGGAGAAAAAGCGCAAAACAGCCCTACGGCCTCGATTCTAAATTTAAAGGCCGATCCTCTGCTCGAGAGGGATGGCAGGGTTGTTCTTCCCGCCTATCATATGAGCAAAAAGCATTGGATTTCTGTGGTGCTCGGGAGGGTCGAAAGGAATCAGCTTGAGTATCTGCTTTGCCAAAGCTTTGAGCTGACAAAGGCAAAATCTAAAAGGCAGATGTGATGGGAAAAGCGGTTTTGTCCGTTAATCCCGGCATACGTTTTGCCGATCCGATAAACATAACTGTTCTGAATTACGATGCTGATACCTTAAACCCGACGGTTTATCCGTCGGTTATTTTTTTGCAGAAACTGATTTTTCGCTATAGCCTAAGTCCCTTGTTTTATGCGGGTTTCAGCAATTTTAAAATCAAAAATGTTTCACGTGAAACATTTTTTAAAGCGTTTTTGGAGAAGCAGCCGATACCGCCGAAATTGTAAAAACCATAATAATTGTTTCACGTGAAACATTTCATAAAGAAGTTTGTGCGGTGTGCTGTATAGTTGCTATGGTATCTGGTCTTTTTCGGCTGTTCGGAATCCCGATTGAGTGCGATTAAATTAAGGCTGTTTTTTCATTCGGCCGCTGAGGCGGTCTCGGCGGGGCCGAGACCGGAGGGAGCAGTGATTTGAAAAATTTACGATAAAGCAAAGCCTTCATTTTAAATTATGCCTGCGGTTTTATCATAGCCTCCCTCCGATCAGCTTGCGCTGATAGCCTCAGCTTTTTTGCAGCCCGCCACGATTTGTTCCTTTTTGATTTGGAGATATAGCAGGGTTTATTGTTGCTGCAAAATGGCAATATTATACAATATATCTGACTTTAAAAGCGGTAGACGGCGTAACATCGGCGGCGGGGCGGCATACAATATATTAAAATAAAAAAATGAGGTGAAGCCTTTGGACGATAAAATATATGCTGCCGTCTTCGGTCTTGACGATAGAACAAAACATATTAAAAATGCTCTTGAACAAAGAGGATATGAGGTAATTTTGGGTGATCTGTGCGATGGCCGGAAAGACGTCGGGCGATGGATAAACAGCTGCGATATGATATTTTTGCCTGCCCCGTTAACGGCCGACGGGCGCAGTATTCGGTCGGTCAAAAGCCGGGAGGAGCTGTCGAAATTCTTTCGTTCCCTGCCCAAGGTTCCGATTTTTTGCGGGCGCGCCGACAAAGAAATTATGAAAGCGGCAGCCGATGCAGGTCTAGAGATATACGACTGCTTTGAGCAGGAAAGCTTTAAGATCAAAAATGCGATTCCCACTGCCGAGGCCGCCATCGGGCTGGCCATATCCTACACCAAAAACACCCTTTGGAACAGCAAAATCCTCATACTCGGCTATGGCAAAATCGGAAGAGCTCTTGCCTTCAGACTCAAAAATTTCACAAGCAGCAGGGTTGGAGTTTGTGCCCGAAAGCAGCACACGAGGACGCAAATCACTTGCGACGGATTGTCCGCAATTGACGATTTGAACGGAGATTTCGGCAATTTCAACATAGTTTTCAACACTGTTCCGTCCATAATTATCACCAAGGAAATCCTAAAAAACGCAAGGGATGACTGTCTTATTATCGATCTTGCATCCCGCCCGGGAGGCACCGATTTTGAGGCTGCAAAGGATTTTTCGGTGACTGCCGTGCACGCACTTGCCCTTCCTTCAAAGACCGCGCCTCTTGCTGCGGCCGATATTTTTGTTGACACGGCCCTGAAAATTTTTAATGGGAGGTGATAAAATGAACAAGCTGAAAATAGGTTTTGGCATATGCGGTTCCTTTTGTACATTCCACCGCATTTTCCCCATTCTGCAGCAGCTTAAAGAGGCGGGATACGACATCTATCCCATAATGTCAAAAGCGGCCTTTACCACCGATACGAGGTTTGGAAAAAGCGCCGAAATAAACCAAAAAATCGAGGAAATATGCGGGAGAGAGATAATTTCCACACTGTCGGCCGCCGAGCCCATCGGTCCCAAAAAAATGCTTGATATAATGGCCGTGGTGCCCTGTACCGGCAACACCCTTGGCAAGCTTTCCTGCGGCATAACCGACACCCCCGTTACCCTTGCCGTCAAGGCTCATCTGCGCAATTCCCGCCCGGTGGTCATAGCCGTTTCAACCAACGACGCACTGGCCGCATCGGCGCAAAATATCGGCAGGCTGCTCAACAATCGCAACATCTTCTTTGTGCCCATGAAGGAGGATGATCCGCAAAACAAACCCACCTCCCTTGTGGCCGATTTTTCGAGGGTTGCCGAGGCCATTGAGAGGGCGCAGTACGGTCAGCAGCTCCATCCGTTGTTTGCATAGCAAGGTTGATCGTGCTGCCTTGCGGTTTAATCATCTTTTTTTGCATCGATAGTGTTTCTTTATAAAGAAAATGCTTATGGCTTTATCCCCCGTCCCGCCGCCGAGGCCAGTCCCGGCAAGACCGGGACCGGAGGGAGCAGCTATTTGCAGACTTACCAACAAAGCAAGACCTGCCTAAAAAAACACATCCACAGATTTAGCGCAGCCTCCCTCCGATCAGCTTGCGCTGATTGCCTCGGCTGGGCTGTGCGTTAACCCATATGGTTTCAGATCCCGTAAGCCTTTGGCCGATCCTGTCCAATTTTCATTATTCTCATTATGGCTGCGATGCCCGGCGTGCGGTCTCGCATTTTCCGCAAAAAAGCTTCACTAAAAAACGCAAAAAAATAACAGGTTGGGATAAACGTGCTTTGTAATAAAGCGGTTTTTCTCAACCTGTTTAAAATTTAATTGATGGGATGTTGTCCCGTTTGATTTTGCCTGTCGGTCGGTTCGGCGAGTCGGTCGGTTTTTGGTAATCGGTCGATTTTCCGACTATCTGCCGATTCCCCGGCTGCCGGCCGGTATTTTGATTAAGCCTTACTTTGCGTAATCAACGGCGCGGCTTTCGCGGATGACGTTTACCTTGACCTGACCGGGATAATCAAGCTCGTTTTCGATCTTCTTGACGATATCCCTGGCCGTAATGACCATCTGATCGTCGGAAATGACCTCGGGCTTGACCATTATGCGTATCTCGCGGCCGGCCTGAATGGCGTAGGAGGATTCAACTCCGTTAAAGGAATTGGCGATCTCCTCGAGCTTTTCGAGACGCTTGATGTAGTTTTCGATGTTCTCTCTTCTGGCGCCGGGTCGGGCTGCCGAAATGGCATCGGCCGCCTGAACCAAGCAGGCAATGACCGTTTTGGCCTCAACGTCGCCGTGGTGGGCGTGTATTGCGTGTACCACCGCTTCGCTTTCGCGGTATCTCTTGGCCACTTCAACGCCCAGCTGAATGTGGGAGCCTTCCATCTCGTGGTCGAGAGCCTTACCGATATCGTGGAGCAGTCCTGCGCGGCGGGCAAGGGTTTCATCCTCGCCAAGCTCTGCCGCAAGCAGTCCGGCAAGATATGCAACCTCAAGAGAGTGGTTAAGCACATTCTGACCGTAGCTTGTGCGGTAGTGCAACTTTCCGAGCAGCTTGACAAGCTCGGGATGTATGTTGTGTATTCCCACCTCGAGGATGGCACGCTCGCCTTCCTTCTTGATGGTGTGTTCAACCTCACGCTTGGCCTTTTCAACCATATCCTCAATGCGGGCGGGATGGATGCGTCCGTCGGCAATGAGTTTTTCAAGGGTCAGTCTTGCGATCTCGCGGCGCACCGGTTCAAAGCAGGAAAGGGTTATGGCCTCGGGTGTGTCGTCGATGATTAGGTCGACGCCGGTAGCGGTTTCGATTGCACGGATATTTCGTCCTTCGCGGCCGATTATGCGGCCTTTCATATCATCGTTGGGCAGCGGAACCACCGAAACGGTTGCCTCGGAGGAATGGTCGGCTGCACAGCGTTGTATGCACTGGGATAAAATGTGACGGCTCTTTTCGTCCGCCTCGTCTTTGAGTCTTTGCTCGTAGTTACGGATGAGCACGGCCTTGTCGTGGTCAAGCTCGCCCTCAAGATTTTTAAGCAGGTAATCCTTGGCCTGCTCGGTGGTCAGTCCGGAAATGCGTTCGAGCATTTCAAACTGGCGTTTTTTAAGTTCCTCGGCCTCGTTCATACGGCTTTCAATTTCCTTCTGACGGGCGCGGAGGGCCTCCTCTTTCTTCTCGATGTTATCGGTTTTCTTATCGAGAGATTCTTCCTTTTGCTGGAGCCTGCGCTCCTGGCGCTGCAGCTCGCTGCGGCGCTCGCGGTTTTCCTTTTCGGATTCGGTTCGCAAACGATGAATTTCATCCTTTGCCTCAAGAATGGTTTCCTTCTTCTTAGCTTCGGCGTTTTTGAGAGCGTCGTTAAGTATCCGCTTGGATTCCTCCTCGGCGGAACCAAGTATGCCCTCGGCTTTTTTCTTGCGGTGACTTATTCCGGCGAAAAAACATACAATGCCGAGCACAAGTCCGCCGACCGCAAAGCCGATCAATAGCGATACAATGTCCATGGGTTTTTAACCTCCTATATATTAACCGCAATTTTTTCGGCAAAATTCGTCAAGATGTTTACGCCGTAAACGGGCCTGCGGTCGATGCCCGGTCAAATGGGTGCTGCGACAGAAGGGAGTATCGCCTGAACACAATTCCCGATACTACCGCAACATACATATATAATAATATAAAAAACAGAAAAAGTCAAGGAGAATAGCGGCAAGTCGCACAAATTACCCTTGACTTTTTTATAGAAGTGTTATAAAAATTTGATTTCTTAATGTCGGTATGTTCTAAAACATTTAAATTGTTCTTTTGCGGCCGTTTTTTGTTGCAGAAAGTCTTACTGCGGCTCGGTCAAAACTGCCTTTTGCCGGCTCCTTATGCCTTGGGCGCCGCGCCTGGTTAAGGCTTTTACCTTTAGTGTGCAAAGCCGGTCATTTTACTATCTCGCCAAAACATCCTTCTTCGTTACTTTCGGTTATTTTAACCGGCACAATCTCGCCTTTAAGGCCATCATCGGCCTTTACCTTAACGGGAGTGTAATTCTCGGTGTATCCTTCAAAAAATCCGTCCTTTTGCTGCTCGAAAAGCACATTTTCGATTCTTCCGACCTGGGCGGCGAAAAATTCTTCTGCACACTTTGCCGCAACCTTTGAAAGCGCCTTGCTTCGGGCGGTTTTAACCTGCTCATCCACCTGATTTTCCATTTGGGCGGCGGGGGTGCCCTCCCTTCTCGAATAGCAGAAGATGTGCACCTTTGAAAATCCTATTTCCTTTACAAAATCCAACGTCTCGTTAAATTCTTGCTCGGTCTCTCCGGGAAAGCCGGTCATTATGTCGGTGGTTACTGAACAGTTTTCAAAGCGGGCGCGTATGTCGGAAATTATGCGGCGGTAGAGGGCGGTGTCGTATTTGCGGTTCATCCGTTTGAGCACGCCGTCGCTGCCCGATTGGAGCGAAAGATGAAACTGGCCGCACAGCTTTTTGACCGATTTAAGGCCGTCAAGTACATCGGGTGTCAGCTGATCGGGCTCGAGAGAACCGAGTCTTAACCGTTCGATACCCTCAACGTCGGCCGCCTTTATTCCGTCGGGAAGGGTCAGGCCGATGTCGCTTCCGTAAGCCGAAAGGTTTATGCCGGCAATAACCGCCTCTTTATATCCTGCCGCTGCAAAAGCGGTCAGTTCTTCTGTTATGCGCTCGGGAGATTTTGAACGCACCCTGCCCCTTGCATATGGCACGATGCAGTAGCTGCAAAAGCGGTTGCATCCGTCCTCGATCTTTACAAAGGCTCTGGTTCTTCCCTCAAAGCTGTGGGAGCTTAGGGGGGATATCTTTTCGTGCGGCTGGTGGGGTTTGCTTTCGACGATCTTGTCCCGTTTTGCTATAAATTTTTTAACAAGGGCGGGAAGCTCGGAATTTAGGGCGTTTCCGATGATTATGTCGGCATCGGTCAGGGTTTTGGCCTTTTCGGGACGGGCCTGGGGCATACATCCGGTGACGGCTATAACGGCGGCGGGATACTGCCGGCGCATTTTTCTTACCGTCTGGCGGGTCTTTCGGTCGCTTTCGGCCGTTACGGTGCAGGAATTTACCACGACAATGTCGGGAATGTCCTCCCCTTCGTTAACCGAAAGAATGTCGTCGCAGGCAAAAAGCTCCCGCAGCGTCTCGGTGTCGTACCGATTGACCTTGCAGCCCAAGGTTTTAAAAAGCACCTTCATCTGATTTTAAGCTCCTTTGCCGAAAGAAGCTTAGGTTCCTTTTCGTCGGGACGGAAAAGCACAAAGCGGGAGCCGATTACCTGCACCACGTCGGCACCGGTGGCATCGGCAAGGCTGTCGGCCGCCTCTCTGGCGGTTACGGGAGAGCTTTCCAGCACCCGCATTTTTATCATTTCCCGCTTTTTAAGGGCTTCGTCGGCCTGCTTTATTGTTTGGTCGGTGATTCCGCCGTGGCCTATCTGAAAAATGGTTTCGTATTTGTTGGCGATGCCGCGCAGGGCGGCTCTTTGTTTACTTGTAAGCATTGTTATCTTTCCTTGTGTTTTATTTTTTGTGGATTTTATTTTTCAGCCAAGAAGCTTTTAAGCTCTTTAAGGCATTTGTCAAGGGCCTTGCCCCTATGGCTGACGGCGTCCTTTTGTTCGCCGGTCATTTTGCCGAAGCTTTTGCCCTCGTATAAAAAGACGGGATCATATCCGAATCCGCCTTCGCCCTCTTTTTCAAAGGCGATTTTGCCGGCTGTCTCTCCCCTGACCGTAAACTGCCGTCCGTCTGGGAAAACGCAGGCGATGGCCGAAACGAATTTCGCTCCTCTGTCGGATTCCTTTACCCCGTCAAGCTCTTTAAGGAGCTTTGAAATGCGCTCGTCGTCGGTGTCGGCGTATCTTGCAGAATATATGCCCGGGCGGCCGTCGAGAGCGTCGACGCACAGCCCCGAGTCGTCGGCAAAGGCGGCAAGCCCGCTCTGCTCGCAGGCGTATTTTGCCTTTATGAGGGCGTTTTGTTCGAAGGTTTGGCCGTTTTCGACCGCCCCTTCCATATCTATGGAAAGCTCTTTTGCCGATACGGCGCAAAAGTCACGGGTGCTGTCCGATTGCTCGGAAAGCCGTTTTAGCATTCGGGAAAATTCCTCAACCTTGTGGGAATTTCCGGTGGCGATAACAAATTTCATAAGCTTCACCTTTCCTCGGGGTCGAAGGAGGTCAAAAAGAGCACGCTGCGTTCCAGCGAATCTCTTGAATTTCCCCAATCGGCATCCTCGCCGTTGTTGCGGTAGTCAAACATATCGCAAAAGTGCTTAACATCCTTGTGAAGCTCCTCTATGGACGAAAGGGTCAGCTTTTTGGCCGCGTCCTTGAATTCTCCCTTAAATCTGCGGCCCATTTTCTTGTCGGCCGCGGCGGTCAGCTCGTAATAATGCTTTAAGCAGAGGGTTTCCTGCTGCTCAAAAAGCTTGCGGAAGTCCATATCGGCCTCGTATTTTTTTATGGTGTTGGAAATGAGGGAGGCCATATTGCGATCCACCTCGTCGCATATAAAGCAGCTGTCCTTTTCGGCCGATTTAAGGGGAGATTTAATGCTCTTTTCCACCTCTTTAAGATGGCTTTCGAGCATTAAAGCCACCGAAAGCCGCCGCTGCTGCTTGAGGATCATTTTAAAGTGGCGAAAGCAAAATCCCTTTTGGTTGGTCACCTTTCTGACCTCCGGCTCCATCATTGCCGCGCCGGTTATGTAGTCGGCCATACGCTTTTCGAGCATATCTCTCATTCGGCAGACGGGGCAGCCCTCTTTAGGTTCAAAGACCTCCTCAACGGGTATCGAGCAAATATCCGATCTCATAAAATCACCTCGTTTTGATGTGGGAATAAAAATGTATTTAATATAATTTTTGCTTTTAAGTCGGTCGGCGGCGGGCTGTTTGGCGATTAAAGTCCGCTGTCGCAACCGCTGCAGCGCTTATTAAAGCTCCCCGTCGTAAAGGGTTGCGGCAAGCACCGCTTTTATGGTGTGCATACGGTTTTCGGCCTCGGTGAAAACCACCGAGCGGGGACTTTCAAACACCTCGTCGGTGACCTCCATTTCCTCACGGCCGAATTTTTCGCACATTTCCTTGCCGATGGTGGTTTTCTTGTCGTGATATGAGGGCAGGCAGTGCATAAACACGCCGTCCTCGGCCGCAAGGCTCATAATTTCCGAATTGACCTGATAGGGTGCGAGATCGTTGATTCTCTCCTGCCATACCTCCACCGGCTCGCCCATGGAAACCCATATGTCGGTGTAGATGACGTTGGCGCCTTTTGCCGCGATTTTTGGATTTGTCTCAAAGGTTATGCTGCCGCCGCTTTGAGCCGCAAGGGCCTTGCACTGCTCGATAAGATCTTTTTCGGGCATATATTTTTCGGGGCAGCAGCCGACGAAATCCAGTCCCATTTTGGCGCAGCCCACCATCAGGGAATTGCCCATATTGTATCTGGCGTCTCCCATATAAACGAATTTGATGCCCTTAAGACGGCCGAAAATCTCCTTAACGGTCAGAAAATCGGCAAGTATCTGGGTGGGATGAAATTCGTTTGTAAGGCCGTTCCATACCGGCACCTTTGCGTAATCGGCCAGCTGTTCAACAATGGCCTGACCGTATCCTCTATATTCTATGCCGTCGAAAATTCCCGAAAGAACACGGGCGGTGTCGGCGATGCTTTCCTTTTTGCCGATTTGGGAGCCGGTGGGATCGAGATAGGTGGTTCTCATACCGAGATCTCCCGCCGCCACCTCAAAGCTGCATCTCGTGCGGGTGCTGGTTTTTTCAAAAATGAGGGCTATGTGCTTTCCCTTTAAAACGTCGTGGGCAATGCCCTCTTTCTTTTGCTTTTTAAGCCGCGCCGCAAGATCGATGAGATATCCGATCTCTTCGGACGAAAAATCCAGCAGCTTTAAAAAGTCTCTTCCCTTTAAATTGTACATAATATCCTTCCTTTCGGGAGATTGTTTAAGTTTTTGTTTGTATTTAAAATCGGTTTTTGATGGTTGGTTTTTTGTTTAAAACAGGGCAGGTTTTGCGGCCGAAAAATATGCTTTAAAAAATGTTTCACGTGAAACATCGATCGCTGAACCCCGCATTTTTACTGGGTAAATCGACATTCGACCGTACACTTTTCGACCGTTTTTGCAAGTTCAAATCGGTGCTTTAACCGTCGGCTTTCGTCGGCTGATTTTAATTATTATAATCGTTTTTTTGCCGTTTTTACCTGCCCGTCGGTCATCGCGGGTTTGAGACGGCATCAACCGGGCCTTTCCGGCAGGCTTTAAAACTGGGAATAATAATCCCCGTTGTCCTTTTTCTTTTTGGTCTCCCTGCGCCTTGTGGCTATGGCAAAGACCGCCACCCCGATTATGGCGATAACAACCACAACAATGGCGATGGTCGAGTATCTTACCCGCGCATCGGCCTGCTCCTGGGTCTCGGTGTTGGAGATGGTCTTTGTTATATAGGCCGTGTCGAATATCGATTGGGCCTGCGCTTTATCCTGCTCGGTCATTTCGGGAGCGTAGTACATAATGGAATACTGCAGGCCGTTTTTGACGGTGGTCATAAATATGGTGTCGGTGGTTCTGCTGCCCGAAGAGGCAAGCTCAATGTATATGTAGTGGCCGTCCCCCTGGTCGACCTCGGTTTTGGAGGTTACCTCATAGCCGTTGCCGTTGAAGGAAGATGCAAGGGTCTTGTAAACCTCTACAATCCTGTCGCTGTCGGAAGCTTTAAGCTCCCATATGTCGATGGTGACCTCGCTGCCGAAGATGGCCACGCTGCAGGTGCGCCCGCTTTGGTCCTTGGCATAATAAACCCCGCCGTCATCATTCTTAAAGGTGGTGAGCACATCGGGGTCTATGTTATATTCCGAAAGGGCAGGATCGTCGGTCGAAAGGTCGGCCATTTCAAAGACCCTCATGCTTTCGGGAAAGGAAATTTTAAAGTAGCTTTCGGCATCTTCATACTGGGTCATCCCGCAGGACGAAAGACAAAGCAGCATTACCGCCGCCGTCAGCAGACATAAAAATCGTTTCATTTTTTAAAGCTCCTTTTGAGTTTTTAAGGGTGTTTTTGATTTCGGACGGAATGTGCAATGTGCAGAGGGCTTTTGTCAACGCTCAAGAAGGAAAGTCTTAACCAAGCCGCCGACGCTGAGGCTGTCAGCGCAAGCTGACCGAAGAGCAGCCTGCCTGCAAAACCGCAGCCCATAAGAAATGGTCGGTCTTCCGCTTTTAGAAAGAATGACGAAAGGCTGTGCTCTTCTGTCTCGGCGGGGCCGAGACGGCCTCAGCGGCCTTCCCGCACCGCAAATCTTCCGTCAATGCACACTTCTGAAAGTCGCAGCCGTGTAAAAATGCCGTTTAGGTATAAGAAACAGAAAATCTCCTACCTCACCCGATCGTGCTTTGTATAATATTTTTGCTTTTGCTCATACATCCTCTGCTCGGCTGTGCGAAGAAGCTCATCTATGCTGCTGCACTCTTTCTCAAAGGCTGCTCCGACCGACACGCTGACGCCTTTTTGTTCCATCTGCTCCTTAAGACTGTCAAGCTTTTTGTCAAACTTGTCCTTTTCGATGGGATAGGCCAGCACCACAAACTCGTCTCCGCCGACCCGGTAGCTTTGACCGGTAAATAGCCCATTTATGATGTCGGCCGCCGTGCAGATATACTTGTCGCCTTCGGTGTGGGATTTAAGGTCGTTTATGCTTTTAAGCCCGTTCATATCAACATAAACCGCACCGATATTTTCAAGACTTTGCCCCGAAAGGCGGTCGGTCGTTTCGATGTATTTGTTGCGGTTGAACGTTGAAGTGAGCATATCCTTATAGCTGAGCGCTTTAAGATGTTCCCGCTGGTTTGCAATTTCGTCGTTTTGAAGCTCGAGAACCTTGAGAATCCTTAAATTCCACAGGAAGTATACCAGCAGCGCAATAATTTCTACTCCGGCCGTGACAAGAAGCAAGATTTTCATATAGTTGAAATTTTGAAAGATAACATCGTCTTCAACAAAAAGCATCATTTGCCAGTTGTAAATACCGACAGGGGTATAGTACATATATATGGCCTTGCCGGTGGTTTTTGATTTAAAGGCAATAACGCCGGTTTTAAGGTCTTTTGTTTCCTGCTTGAGGTCTATATCTTCATATCCTCGAATTCTTTCCCGCTCATCGGTATCGTAGGCATTGCCAAGCTCACTGTGCCAGCTGTCCACAACATAATTGCCGTCGTAGCTGTCGACCACGCAGTAGTTTGAGCGCCCTTTGTACAGACGAGATACAAAAACCTCGCTGAGCTTGTCGGCGTCGATAACACCGATAAGCAGGGCCGATGAACCTTTTTGGTCGCTAAGGGGGATAAAATAGTAAAGTACCTGCCTGCCGGTAATAAAATCTGTCATACGGTGAGACATATGCTCTCCCATTGCAACAAGCTTTTCATAATCCTCGTTGTAGCCCCCGGTGTCTTGGTTGCCGTTTGTTATGAAGGAACCGTTGGGATAAAGAACATCTATGCGGGAGAAAAATGTGGAGTTTTTAAGCGTGTCGATATGGAGATAAACCATCTGCTCGCTGTCAAGGTTTCCGTCGGTTGAAAGCAGGTCTCCGATGGTGTGAAGCTTCTCGGTCTCATCTTCAAATTTTGTGGTTATTTCATGATTAAAGGTGCTGATGTATTCCCCCATTCTGCTGAAACACCGTTCCTTTTCGTGGGCAATTATTCGTGTGTACAGAACCGCACATACAAGAATGGTGATACAGGTCATACATACTATGGGGAGCATCTTTTTTGCTTTGTTCATTATTTTCACCTGATATATTTTATTTCTTCAAAGGGGAATTTAATCGCCCCGCCTTGTGAGCGACCCGACAAAAATCTTAATGGTAATTGTTCGGTTTTTGCAAGAATAAAAACTCGCGGCATAAATAAGGCCAAATTAATTTTATTATACATTTAAGTCGTGAATTTTTCAAGGCTAAAAAGTCTTTAAATGAGGTCGGCCCAAATATTTATTCAAATGCAAGAAAAGACCGACGATTTTGAAAAAACGGCGGCAAAAAGGAGCAAAACGATGGGGCTGATAAATAGAAACAACAGCCGAAAGGAACAAAACAATGCATGATACGCAAACAACGGCCGAAGGGGATCGGCCGTTGCATTATAATTACCGTTGAAACTTTTTGCCAAAAGTGTTGTTAAAAGCACCCTTAAATGTGCCGTCTTAAGAAGAATCATACCCCGATTATGCGAATGGAAAGCAGCATTGCCACAACCGGGATAATGCTCCCGAGAACCAGCTGAACGGGGGTGTGACGCTTGATTTTAAGGGAAGCCCATACCACCGCGCCCAGCAGCGCATAAAGGGCAATGTAAGGCAGCCCCAGCACATAAATCATCATTGCAATGGGCCCCGATACCCCGCAGGCATGGCCGCTGGCCTTAACGCCGAACACAAAGGACGAAAGGGCAATGGAAACTCCCGAAAGCAGGTAGGTCATAAATATGAGCAGCTCGATTCTCCCGGCCCCGAAAAGCACCGACCCGAGAATGCCGGCGATATATCCCACCACCGAAAAGACAATGGCAAGGTTTCTCTGGCCGTCTCTGCCCTTTTTGCGAAGGGCGGGAATGATGGCACAAACGGGGTAAGAAAGCAGCGGAAAAACGGTCAGCGCGCATAATGCGTAAAGATAGTGTCCGAAGCCTAAATACGAATCGGGACGGGCAAACCATATAACCGTCAGCATAAAGGCGGCCATAAAGGGAGCAACGGTTATGACCCTAACGATTTTTGCGGCCACCGTTTCCTTGGTGATTTTTCCATCGGATTTTTTGTTTTCTTTTATTTTGTTATCGTTTCTTTCGGCAGTTTGAATGTTGATTTTGTCTTGCATGTTTAAAACCTCCCAAAACGGATAATGGATTTTTTCAGTTTAATTTTCGCAAAAACTCAAAGGAGTTTTTGCCCGGCGGGAAGGAAAATTTTTTGCTCCCGCCCTGTCTGTCATCATTCTATCTTTTGCCGCCCGATTTGTCACCCTATTGCCGCTTTGATTTCTCCTACGAAAGAGTTTTGCCCGGTAGAGTTTAAAAAAATTCCCTCTACCCACGGTAGAAAACCGCATAAACACTGGGTTTTTAGGGGGGTTGATTTTTGCAGAGCAATGGTTTATAATAAAAGTATGAATGAAGAAACTTTGAGAAAAAATATCTCGCAAAAAATCACTTTTTACAGAAAGGCGGCCGGCCTGACCCAGTTGGAACTTGCCGAAAAACTCAATTATTCGGACAAATCGGTTTCAAAATGGGAGAGGGGAGACGGGCTGCCCGACATAACCGTGCTCAGCAATATGGCCGAGCTTTTCGGAATTTCGGTGGACGATTTTATATCCTCGGCCGCTCCCAAAAAGCCCATAAAGCTGACCAAAAAACATACGCTCGTCCCTGCTCTTTCGGTGGGACTTGTTTGGCTTGTGGTGACATTTGTTTATTTCGTGCTGGCGGTGGCTGCTCCCGGCCTTTCGAGAAAATGGCTGGTCTTTATATACGGCTGCCCGGTCAGCTTTATAGTCACCACCGTTTTCAGCTGCCTTTGGTGGAAGACTCCCTACCGTATCGTCTCCATCAGCGGCATAATCTGGACCCTTGCCGCCTGCGTGGACATCACCCTTAAAATCCCCAACATATACCTTATATATGCCGTGGCGGCGGTGCTTCAGATATTGGTCTTTCTCTGGTTCTGGCTTATGTCCGACCGCCGGAAAGCCGGGAAATAATTTCTAAGGAGCCATATGAAAAGTATGAAAAAACTTTTTTGCGCCATACTTGCCCTTTGCTTGTCGTCGGCCCTTTTGCTGTCGGCTTTTGCCGAAACGGCGGTCACGGCGGGGGGGATAACGGCCCATTTTTCCGATGTTTTCACGGTTTTCACAAAGGATAATATTGAGGATAAGGCCGATCGGGCAGCCGAGCTTTCGGAGGATTTTTCCGAGCTTGAAGGCAAGCTTTCAAAGGACTATCTTTTCTACGCCGTCGCTCCCGATATGGGTTGGACGGCTTTTATGACCGCAGGCGAGACCGACGTTTCAAAGGCCATTGTCGATCTGGCCGATTATTCCGATGGACAAACGGCCGAGCAGGCCCTTATCGGCGGCATAAAAGACCGGGCATCGGAGATTAAGGAAATAAGAAAGGGCGCAGCCCTCTTTTTAAAACTGACCTTTGAAAAGAGGCAGGACGCAAGCGGTGCGGGCGACAATAACGCTATCGACAGCACTGCATCAATCGACGGCCAAAGCACGGTCGGTCAGAGTACAAAAGACGGGAGTGCAGTCGGTCAAAGCACGGTCGACCAAGGCGCGGATAGGGCGGGTGCTTCCGATAATACCGACAACCGCATTATGTATGTAACGGTTATGAACGGCAAGGTTTATACCCTCGTTTTCATCGAGCAGTCGGCCGAGCTTTCGACCAATGCCGAGCAGTCGGCCGAATATATTTTCAATTCCCTCGAATACGCGGTTGATTCCGAAACGGCACGGGTCAAGGAGCATAAAAAAACAACCTTCAACATTCTGCTTGCCGTTTGTGCGCCTCTGGCCGCAGTGGCGGTGTTCTTCATTATCCGCTCGATAAAAAGGGATGTGGAAAGGGCAAAGCAGGAGCAAAACCTAAGAAAAAATATGAGAAAAAAGCCGAGGAGATAGTATGGAATTTTTGGACAGCCGCATGCTTTTGTCGGCGGCCGAGAATCTCGGCATCGAGATAAACGATCAGCAGCTCGAAAAGTTTGAAATTTACGCGCGCCTTTTATGCGAGTGGAACGAGAAGATGAATCTGACCGCCATAACCTCTCCCGAGGGCATTGCGCTGCTCCATTTTGCAGACAGTTTAACCTTGCTTTGCGCGGCGGATTTTAAAGAAGGGGCAAGCTTTGCCGATGTCGGCACGGGAGCGGGATTTCCGTCCATTCCCCTTGCCATAATGCGGCCGGATATGCGCTTTACCCTTATCGACAGCTTGAATAAACGGCTGACCTTTCTCGACGCGGTGAAATCCGAGCTTGGCCTTAATTTTGAAACGGTGCACGGCCGTGCCGAGGAACTGGGACGTGCGGTCGAGTTTAGGGAAAAATACGATTTCGCCGCTGCCAGAGCGGTGGCGGGGCTTAACGTGCTTTGCGAATACTGCCTGCCCTTTGTGAGGTTAGGCGGAAGCTTTTTGGCCATGAAAGGGCCTTCGGGAAAAGAGGAGGCAAAGCAGGCCGAAAGCGCGGTAAAGATACTCGGCGGAAAAATCGGTGAGATAAAGGAATTTTCCTTAGAGCAAAACGCCCGCCGGGTGGTAATTATCCAAAAGATTTCTTTATCCCCCGCAAAATACCCCCGCCAATCGGGAAAGATAAAGAAATCTCCACTTTAAAAGTAGATTTAAAGGACATTTATATAATGAGAAAACCCTCCTTGCGACTGTAAAGCCGTAAGGAGGGTCGTTTGTTTTTTGTTTATTCGTCCAGCTTGAGGACGGCCATAAATGCTTCCTGGGGGACCTCCACCGAGCCGAGGCTGCGCATACGCTTCTTGCCTTCCTTCTGCTTTTCAAGCAGCTTTTTCTTTCGGGTAATGTCGCCGCCATAGCACTTGGCAAGCACGTCCTTTCGCATGGCGCGGATGGTCTCTCTTGCAATGACCTTGCCGCCCACCGCCACCTGCACCGGCACCTCGAAAAGCTGGCGGGGAATGTTATCCTTGAGTTTTTCGGCAATTCTGCGGGCGCGCTTATAGGCGCTGTCGGCGTGGACGATGAAGGACAGAGCGTCCACTATCTCGCCGTTTAAGAGCACATCAAGCTTGACAAGCTTTGAGGGCATATAGCACTTCGGCTCGTAGTCGTAAGAGGCATATCCCTTTGTGCGGGATTTGAGAGCATCGAAAAAGTCGTATACGATCTCGTTTAAGGGCATTTCATAGTGGATGTCCACACGGTTGGTGGAGGGGTACTGCATATCGCTGAAAATTCCCCGCCGCTCCTGGCAAAGGTCCATAATGGCTCCCACATAATCGGTGGGGCTGAATATGTGTACGTCGCAGACCGGTTCTTCGGCCGATTCGATGGTTGCGGGATCGGGGTAGTTGGTGGGATTGTCGATGGAAATTGTGGTTCCGTCGGTTAGATTGATTTTATAAACAACGCTTGGGGCGGTGGTGATGAGATCGAGGTTGTATTCTCTCTCCAGCCGCTCCTCAATTATTTCCATATGAAGAAGACCGAGGAATCCGCAGCGGAATCCAAATCCTAAAGCCGCCGAGGTTTCGGGTTCAAAATGCAGGGAAGCGTCGTTCAGCTGAAGCTTTTCGAGGGCCTCGCGAAGGTCGGTATACTGGGCGCCGTCGGCGGGATAAACGCCGCAGAAAACCACCGGATTAACGGCGCGGTAGCCTTCAAGAGGCTCCTCTGCCGGTCGTTCGACGCCGGTTATGGTATCGCCCACTCTGGCCTCGCTGACCGTTTTTATGGAGGCGGTAAAGTAACCAACCTCGCCTGCCGTCAGCTGGTCGCAGGGCATAAAGCTTCTGGCGCCCTTTCTTCCCAGCTCAACGACCTGGAACTCGGCGCCGGTGGCCATCATTTTAACGGCCATTCCGTTTTTGATGGTGCCGCTGACCACGCGGAAATAGGTTATGACCCCCTTATAGGGATCGTAGTAGGAGTCAAAAATCAGCGCCTTTAAGGGAGCCGAGGAATCGCCGGTGGGAGCGGGGAAATCGGTGACGATGCGTTCGAGCACTTCCTTTATGTTGATGCCTGCCTTGGCCGAGATGCGGGGTGCCGACATACCTTCAATGCCGATTATGTCCTCGATTTCGTGAGCCACCCTGTCGGGGTCGGCGGCGGGAAGGTCGATCTTGTTGATGACCGGGAGAATTTCAAGGTCGTGGTCGGCTGCAAGATAGGTGTTGGCAAGGGTCTGAGCCTCTATTCCCTGGGAGGCGTCGACCACAAGCACCGCTCCTTCGCAGGCGGCAAGGGAACGGGAAACTTCATAGTTAAAGTCGACGTGACCGGGAGTGTCGATGAGATTAAGCTCGTAGGTTTGTCCGTCGTCGGCCTTGTAATAAAGGGTGACGGCGTGGGCCTTTATGGTAATGCCCCTTTCACGTTCGAGGTCCATACTGTCGAGCAGCTGATCCTCCATATCGCGCAGGGCCACCGTGTCGGTTATTTCGAGCATACGGTCGGCCAGGGTGGATTTACCGTGGTCGATGTGGGCGATTATACAAAAATTTCTGATGTTTTGCTGTGGAACTTTCAAAGCTTATTCTTCCTTTTTCGGATGATTGGATTTTGGCTGATTTCGGCGGGTCGTCCGCACGATCGATTGAGCGACCGGTTAGCGGATGAGCGTGTTGTCTGAACGCTCGATGGGATGGATGACCGACCGATTTCAAACTATTGCTGATCGGTGTGTTTTTTGCTGTGCCGCCGGAGGGCGGTTATTTTGTAAAGGCGTCCTTGATGGTCTCGATAAGCTCGGGAGCCATGGAGATGGCCCGCTCGGCCGCACCCATGGGCATTGTCGAGGCAAGGTTAAGAATGCTGACATTGCCTTTATTTATGCACACAAAGCATACCGGTGTAACGGTCAATCCGCCGCCGCCCGCTCCGCCGAAAGATATTCCGGCAGGGGATTTTTCGGTGGGAAGATCGCTTCCGCCCGAGGCAAATCCGCAGGAAACGCGGGAAACGGGGATTAAGGTAATATCGTCGGAAACAACTATTTTGTCGCCTACCACAAGGCCGGTGTCGGCCAGGGCGCGCATTTTGTCGACGGTTATGTCGAGTATGCTGCCCACCTTGCTTTTGGTCGAACGTTCTTTGGCTGCTCCGTTTTGGCGGGCGGTGTTTGCCGTAGTGTTTGCGGCTGCGCCGTCGGCAGGTCTTGCGGATTTATCGTGAGTGCCTGCAGCGCCGTTAAAGCGGCCTTCGTTTTTCTTTTGTTTCATATTTACTCACCCTTTTTCGGAATTTTCGTTATATGAATCTCGTGGTCGGAGGATTGGTTTAAATTTTTGACAGTGGTTAAGAATGTTGCCTTAAATGCCGCCTTAGTTGTCGGACGGGATATCGTCGGCAGCAGTGCTTTCGTTATTGGTGCTTTCGGTGGATGTGAGGTTGTTATCGGCAGCGGTGCTGTCATTAGCCGAAGTGTCGTTATCGGTGCCCTCTGAGGTTGTGTTAGTGCCCTCTGCGGGGATATCGGCACTGTCGGTGGTTGCGTCGGTGTTGCCGGCGGTTTTATCGGTGCCGTCGGAATCGGCTCGATCGCTTGCGAAGTCCTCAAGTGTCGGTTCCTCCACCGTGGTCTTGGCGGTTGTATTTTCAAATCCCTTGGCCGCTTCCTCCTCGGGAAGGGCGGGAAGCTCGGAAAGATCGGAAAGACCGAAGCACCGCAAAAAGGTATCGGTGGTTCCGTAAAGAATGGGTCGGCCGGGAAGATCAAGACGGCCGCATTCCTCAATAAGCCCCTTCAGCACGAGGGAGGACATAACTCCCGAGCAATCCACGCCTCGCACCTGCTCAACATAGGCCTTTGTTACCGGCTGATTGTATGCCACAACGGCCAGCACCTCAAATGCAGCCGATGAAAGGGGGGTGGAACGGCGCAGCTCAAAAACCGTGCGTATAGGTTCCTCGAACTGCTTTTTGGTGGCCAGCTGATAACCGTCCGAAAGCTTTAAAAGCTCTATGCCGCTGTCTTTTGACGAAAGCTTTTGTTCAAGAAGGACGGCGGTTTTTTCAACGTTTTGCTCCGAAAGCTCCAGGGCGGCGGCGATTCGGGCGGCGGGAACAGGCTCTCCCCCTGCAAAAAGTATTGCCTCAAGGGCGGGAATATATTTTGAAAGATCCATTATTTTTCCTTTCCGACCATTTTTATATCGTCGTTTTGGTCGATGGCGATTCTGCCTCCGCGGATAAGCTCGAGAATGGCAAGGAAGGTGGCCACCGCCTCGGATTTTGATTTAACGCTGCTGAACATACTTTTGTATTTAACCTTGACCCCGTTGAAAAGACGGCGGATGACATAAACTATCTTGGCCGAAACGGGTATGACCGGCTTTTTGACCAGCGGCTCAAAGGCGGTTGCGGGAGGTGGAAGCCGCCGCTGTCCTCTGCCCACTGCGGCAAGATACCAGTGGGAAAGCACCTGACGGTCGTGGGTTAAAAGGTAGGTCTGATCCACCGAGGGCATGGTGGGCTGACGGATGAATTTTCCGAAGCCGTCGGCGATTTTTGAAAGCTCGCCCGAAAGAAGCTTTACCGTGCGGTATTCGATAAGCTCGCCCGACAGCTTGTCTTTAAGCTCTTCCGATTCCTCATCTTTGGGAAGGAGAGAGACCGATTTGATGTAGACAAGGCGGGAGGCCATTTCAAGAAAGTCGCTGGAAATGTCCATGGACTGTTCCTTCATTTGATTTATGCAGTCAAGGTACTGCTTTACAAGCTCGCAGATGTTGATGTCGTATATGTTGAGCTTGTTTTTTGCTATCAGGTGTAGGAGCAGGTCGAGAGGGCCTTCAAAGGCGTCCAGCTTATAGGAAAGCTTGTCCATTTTAAAAACCTCCGAAGGGCAGCGCCGCAAGCGTGTTCAGGCCGCTGTACAGGGCGTTTGTAAGGAAGGAAAGGGGGTAATCAAGCACGCCGAAAATCACAATGGCGATGAGCAGGAAGGAGATGTACCGCTCGTAGGCCATAATTCTGTAGTAAATGCGGTCGGGCAAAAGGGCGGTCAGCAGGCGGGAACCGTCAAGCGGGGGGATGGGAATTATGTTGAATACCGCCAGCGAGACGTTGATTTGTGCCAAATAGACGAAGAAATATTGCAGTATCATATAGATGGCAAAGGCGGTGCGTGTTACCGCCCAGGAACCGCGGGTGAAATAGACCAGATTGGAAAAGAAGAGGGATATTGTGGCGGCCAGCAGGTTTGAAACCGGGCCGGCAAGTGCCGTAAGGGCCATTCCGCCCTTGGGATTTCTGAAGTTTCTCATGTTTACCGGCACGGGATTTGCCCAGCCGAAGCCTACCGCCATAATGAGAGCGGCGCCTATCCAGTCGATGTGGCGGAAGGGGTTAAGGGAGAGACGGCCCATATTTTTTGCGGTGGGATCGCCCAGCTTATAGGCGGCAAAGGCGTGGGCGCATTCGTGCAGAGGGGTGACCAGAAAAATGACCAACAGTGCCGACAGTATATAGGCAACGGCGGTTAAAGGGTCTAAGACGCCTGTTCTTAAGAATTTTGTTATGATTGAAATAAGTCCCATAGCTTTTATCCTTTTTAAAATAGTTGCGCCGCGAAAAAGAGCGGGAATGGGTTGATAGGTTAAACCGCCGATTTTGCGGGCAGGAATGGTTTTTTTTAAAAGGGCGGCGGATCAAAGCGGCGATCAGAAAAATCACGAGGGTAAAATCCACCACATTACAGAAATTATTATACTAAATATTGCCCGAAAATACAAGGGGAATCGGCAAAAGTTAAAAATTTGTTCAGGGCGGCGGGGAGGGGGAAAAGATGAATTCAAAGGGGACGGGCCGGTTGACGGAGGAAAAGTGCTGAGAAAAGTTTGCGGAATTGTTCATTGACAATAGCTTTTTTGTTGCAAGAGGCCTTACTACCCCTCAGTCTCGGCTGCGCCGATCCAGCTCCCCTCACAAGGGGCGCCACGACTTAGCTTAGTTTAAACTTTTAGTCTTGTGCGTTGACGAAAGGCGCCACGATGCAGCTTGGCTTGTACTTTTAGCCTTGTGCATTGACGATGGGGTGATGCGGGCAGGGCTGCGGGCGGGAATTTGCAGGCATGAATGAAAACATTTTGTTAAGCCTCTTGACATTTTTTTGTGGGTTTGTTATATTTAAGGTAGAAAAATTTTCTTTACGGAGGTATTGTTATGATAGAAAAAAGACTGTTTTGGGGAATCGCTGTTGCCACCGCCATTATCGCCATTGCCGGTGCGGTTGCATACTTTGTGACCAAGTTCTGCCGCGATCGCAGAGAGGACGATTTTGACGATTTCTTTGATTGCGATTGCTGCGACGACGATTGCTGCTACTGCGACCACGACGACATCGAGCAGGCCGAAGAAACCGCCGAAGAGGTTGCCGAGGAAGCTGAAGAAGAGGCAGAGCAGGAATAATTGCTCGATCTTTGATCTTTGCGAAAAAATAAAGACCTGCGGGTTTGGACGGTTGTCTTTCCCGCAGGTCTTTTTTGTTTTTAGGATTTTCGTCGATCTTTTCGGACGGTTTTTGCCGTAGATTTTTGACTTGATTTTTCCGCGATTAAAAACCGCTTGCTTAAAAATCGCTTGCTTAAATTCCCTTGACTTAAAATTTCCTCTTTATTTAAAAATCCTTGTCGACTTAAAAATTCCGCCGGCTTAGAAATGCCGCTGACTTAAAAATCTTCACCGAGGGTTTTTACAAGCTCGACAAACTGCCGCGCCGCACGTGCCGATCGTCCACCTTTTTTAAGGGCGTATTGCTCGGCCTTTGCAAGTAGGCTGTCGGTTACGGGGGTGCCCTGCTTTTGCGCGATCGAAGACACAATGTCGAGATAGAGGGGCTTTGAGGGCTTTTCAAAAAGAATGCTCAGCGAAAATCGCTGGGAAAGGGACATAAGCTCGGCTGCCGTGTCGGCGGCGTGTATGTCGTCGCCCTCCCGGTCGGAAAAGCTTTCTTTTATGAGATGACGGCGGTTGCTGGTGGCGTAAATGACGGCGTTTTCAGCCCTTGCCGAGGCCGACCCTTCGAGAGCGGCTTTTAAAGCGCCGAAGGCATCGTCGTTTTTGTTAAAGGAAAGATCATCGATGAAAATGATGAATTTAAGGGGATTTTTCGACAGCAGCCCCATAAGCTTCGGCAAAAGCTCAAGCTGATGCTTTTTAAGCTCCACAAGGCGCACGCCCTCGCCGAAAAAGGCGTTTGCCACCGCCTTCACGGTGGAAGATTTGCCGGTTCCCGCATCTCCGCAAAGCAGCAGATTGCCGGCGGGAAGGCCCTTTGTCAGGGCGGCGGTGTTTTTTGTCACCTGTTCCCTTTGGTGCTCGTAGCCGAAAAGATCGGACAGGGAAATGCCGTCGGCATAATCGTAAGGCACAAGGCTTTGGCCGTCGAAATAAAATGCACCGTGTTTTGCAAAAATGCCGTATCCGAGACGGTCGGCCTTTTGCGCCCGCTCGGCATAGAATGTGCAAAAGTCGTATGGGGTCGAGCAAAAATCGGGCAGGAAAACGTCGGTCGGTTCTTTAAGTGAGGCCTTAAGAGCCGATTTAAGTTCGGCTGAATCAATGGACGAAAGCTCGGAGAAAAGGTCAAGCTCGGCCGATGCGCAGTTTTTGATAAAATCGGGCAGCGGTTCTTTTTTTGCCAAAAGTCCGATGTATATGTTGTCACTTTCAAAAAGGGCGTTTTTGACCGAGTCGCCTAAATTTCCGCCCTCGTTATAAAGGGTCGAGACAAAATCAGCGTAAGCGCCGAGCTTTTCGGCATCGTCACACTGCTTTAAAATTGCCTTAAAGAGATTTGAAAGCTTTGAAAGCACGGGAGAGTTTTTTACCGAGCTGAATATCGTTACCGTGCACAGGCGGTTTAAAAGCTCGCTGTAATCGGATTTCAATTGATTCACCGTCCTTTAGGTGTGCATTTTTTGGGGGGTTAAAATCGCCGCAACGCCTTTGTTTATGCGGGTTTCGGCGATTGTTTCACGTGAAACATTTTTGTGTAGAGT
>CAKSDF010000002.1 GCA_934444695.1 uncultured Eubacteriales bacterium
CTACGCTCATTTCAGGTCGAAGAATTTTGTCGGTAAGAAAAATGCTCAGATACAAGGCAAAAGCGCAGTTCATCCTGCCGGATTAACGAGCATTTTAACGCAGTATATGGGGATTTTTCTCCGCCAAAATCGTGTTCGTATATGTGCGTTATGGTTAAGCAGCAGCTGTTCAAAAATTTTTCTCTTTTGACATTCTCAAAAACGTGATATAATGCATATGTAAAACGATTTAGGAAGTGACGGAAAAACAAAAATGCAGATACGAAAATTATGTTTAACCGCCGCAATTATTGCAATCGTTCTGTCCATTGCTGCAGCTGTATGTTTTCTTTTATACATAAGCCCGCCGAAGGACGGCATCGTATCATTTGATTACCCGCCCGAATTTTTCTGTGAAGGTGTCGGAAACCGTATTGACTATCAGACAGACGGGAAATGCGCAGCCTATGCTGCCGCTTATCTTCTGCGGCACTTTGGGGAAAATGCGGACGGTGAAGAACTTTTTTCGGAATTGAAACGGCCCTTTGGCTTCGTTTGTGCAAACAGCATCACAGATGTTTTTAAGCAGCGTGGGTATCAGGCAAAAGCCTGCTGCGGAAGCATTAACACGCTAAAGCAGCGGCTGGCGGAAGGACATCCGATCATCGTGTTCATCCGCATCCCGGGAGATACACACTACGCCGTTGTTGTCGGCTATGACGAGCAAAACATCTATCTGGCCGACTCCCTTGCGGAAAATGCCAATGCGGCGGATGCACAATACAACAGAGTCCTGACGATTGAGGTTTTTGAAGACATATGGGAAACCGGAACACTGCTGCCCGACAATATTTATATCGTTGTCGAGACAAAGTGAATTCCGCGCGTCGAGTGCATTCCCGGCATTAGCCGGTATCAGCAAAACAGCGAAAAACGAAAAACTCATTTTTTTGATAGAGGCTGTTTGTATGAATGTTAAAAACGATTAACAAATAAAGTGCCGAAAAAACAAATACTATAAAGCAAAAAATCCTGCCGAAAAGTCGACAGGATTTTTTATTTGGTGCCGGAAGCGGGGGTCGAACCCGCACGGTGTCGCCACCACCGGATTTTGAGTCCGGCACGTCTGCCAATTCCATCATTCCGGCACATTGGCACGGCGTTTTTTCCGTACCTAAGTATTATACATTATACAAGCGGCAATTGCAAGAGTTTTTTAGCAACCGGGCAATTCCCGCCCGCCAATACCATTGTTTTTATTTTTCGATGGCATCATCACGCGTTTTCCACAAAAAAGATATATTGCTCGCAGGTGGTGCCGCAGCCGCCGGGACCAGGTGGATCGCGGGCATGCACCAAGCTGCAGGGAGCTGAGGCAATCGGCGCAAGCCGATCGGAGGGAAGGCATCGATTAAAACACAGTTTATTGCAAAAAGGCGGCTTTCCCCTTTTTTAGGCTGCGAGAGGAATTGCTCCCTCCGGTCTCGGCCCTGCCGAGACGCCTCAGCGGCAGACCGGCACATAGCCTCGACGGCATTGCATTATTATTGCTGCTGTTGTTAAGCAAACGAAAAACGCACGGGTTACTCTCTGACGGCGTGCATTTCAAGCTGCGCCTTGACAAGCCCTTTGTATATCCTGCCCTGCTCCATAAGCTGGTTATGGCTGCCTTCCTCGGCGATGCTGTGATTGTCGATAACGATAATGCGGTCGGCATTTTTAAGGGTCGAAAGGCGGTGGGCAATGGCAAAGGTGGTACGTCCCGATTTAAGGCGGTCGATGGCCCGCTGTATCATAAATTCGCTTTCGGTATCGAGGCTGGCGGTGGCTTCATCGAGAATGAGTATCTTGGGGTCGGAAAGAATGGCCCGTGCAATGGCTATTCTCTGACGCTCTCCGCCCGAAAGACGATGGCCTTTTTCGCCCACATAGGTGTTATATCCGTCGGGAAATTTGCAGATAAAATCGTGGGCACCTGCCGTTTTGGCCGCCTTTATGACCTGCTCGGGGGTGGCGGCGGGGCAGGAGAATATTATGTTGTCGTAAATGGTGCCCGAGAAAAGGAAATTTTCCTGAAGCACCACTCCCATAGCGTCGTGAAGGGTTTTGGGGTCGTATTCCTTAATGTTAACACCGTCGATGAGAATTGCTCCCTCGTCGGCATCATACAGCCGCATAAGCAGGTTGATAACGGTGGATTTGCCCGCTCCCGATTCTCCCACAAGGCCTATCATTTCGCCTTTTTCGGCCTTAAAGGAAATGTCGTTTAAAATAGGCTCGTAATTTTTATATCCAAAGGTGACATTTTTAAATTCCACACGTCCCTCGATCTCGGATTTAACGGGGCTTTCGGAAATTTTAATGTCGGAGGTTTTGGACATAACATCGTCGATACGGCTCATACTGACCTGCAGTCTCATAAGCCTTCTGGGAAGCCAGGTAAACCAGCCGAGAGGGCCGAAAAGCATATTTGAATATCCCACAAACTGCACCATTTCGCCCACCGAGAAGCCTGTTCCGTTTAAGGCCTCTATTCCGCCGAAGTACAGCACGGCCAGTGTTCCGAAGTTGAGCACGAATCCGAGGAAGGGCTGAAACTTTGCCCAAAAGACCTCGTTTTTCTCCTGTATTTCGGCATTTTCTCCGGCCACGCGGTTAAAGTTTTCGGCCTCGTATTTTTCCTTTCCAAAGCATTTGACTATCTTCATTCCCTGGATAACGTCCTGGAGGCGGGAATTAAAATTATCCTCGCGTCTGCGCTGGCTTGAAAAGATGCGGCGTATTTTGCTCCAGAAAAGGCGGTGGAGCACCCACATAAGCGGCACAAAAATCATAGAGATCAGCGTCAGCCGCACATTCATTATCAGCATAATTACAAGTGCACCGAGAAAGGTTATTATGTAGGTAAACATTCCGGTAAAGGTGTTTTCCATAAAGTCGCGGATCTCTCGCGTGTCGCCGGTGACCCGGTTCATAAGGTCGCCGGGCTTGCGGCTGTCCTGGAAGGAAAGAGACAGCTCCTCGATTTTATTGAAAAGGCGGCGGCGGAGATCCATACTCATTTTCGAGCCCAGCAGCACGCCTAAATACTTTTTATAGATGTTGATTATAAGTGTGGCGGCCACGATTCCCACAAGCACCACAAAGAAGGTTATGACCTGCCCCTTTGTACCGCTTGCAGGCACAAGCACATTGTCGATAAACAGGCGCTGCCACTGCTGCTGATAAAGGGTCAGTCCCGAGGTGACAAGCATTAAGAACCATATAAAGAAGAGACGTGGAGCATAAGGCTTACACAAACGGAAAAACCGCTTTACGCTTTGGGATTTTCCGTCGCAATGAGGGCAGCTGCCGGTATCAGGCGTGGTACGTCCGCATTTTTCGCATATATTTTCCGGTTCAAGACTTTCGACCGGGTGATTGTCGCCCTTTTTGAGCAGTCTCGCTCCGCGGGTGACATAGGCGTATCTGGTAAGGTGTTTCATGGAGAATTTTGCAGCGGCAAAATCCTCGCCCTTAGCGGTGATCACAAGCAGTCCGCAATCCACCATTCCCTCGCACCGTATATCGTCGCAGTCGCAAAGAGCAAAGGTCTTTTCGCACCTTTCACCCTTGATTATATAAATGCTGCTTTCGGTAACGGCAACAAAGCCGTCGGAACAATAGTTTCCGCAGCTGTCTATGTCGTAGGGAACAAAATATTTAACACCTTGGGCTCCTGCGTCCTCAAGTGCCTTTTTGGACTGATTTGTTTGTTTAAAATTAAGGCGCATATTTTTCCTTTCGGGATTTTTAAGTTTCTTTGCTTTTGCGGTTTCGGCCAAGCAGTCGACTCACCGAGCCGCAAGCCTTTTCGGGCGTTTTTGCCTGCCCGTTTGCAAACCGCCTAAATGCGCGATCAATTGTACGATCAAATGTACAGATCGATCATTCTCAGTTCCTTTGAAGAAAGGGCGGTCACATCGGGAAGCTCAAAGCGGTTGCCGTCCACATCGTTTATTATAAGTCTCGTTTGGGAAAGCTTGACCACACCGTTTTGGTCGGCGGTAAATCGGCAGGGACCTCTGTCGGTGGCGACATCCCAGTAGGAATAGCCGTATTCCTCCTTGACCTTGTTTATACCGGTGATTTTCGGGGTAAAATAGCGAAGCTCAAGCTGCTTTTTTATAAGCCCGGCGGTGGCCTCGTCAAAATCCGACAGTTCCTTTATCATACCGATTTCCCGGTCTCTTCCCTCGCACTCTCTCACCGAAATATACTTATCGGGAGCCGAGAAAGGAAAGGCGCGGTGGAAGGAAACCCGCTTATAAAGCTTGTCCTCAAATTCGAGGGAGGCAAAACCGCCCTTTGTGGCTTTAAAGACAGCATTTTTACCGTTTATGAATTTAAGCTCGAGCATCTCCTCGGTTAAAAGTTCTTCGTTTTTTATTACATCGCCTGCATTATCGCGGGGCGGTGGGGGCGGCGGCATAAACATATCACATGGTCCTTTCCTGAGCGTTCAGAGAAAGCGCTCTGCTCTGAAGCTGCTGCAATTTATAATATATACCCTTAAGCTCCATTAGCTGCTCGTGGGTACCCTGTTCCACCGCTTTTCCTTCGTCGAGCACCACAAGCTTGTCGGCGTTTTTAAGGGTCGAAAGGCGGTGGGCGATGGAAATAGTGGTGCGGTTTTTGGAAAGCCTGTCGAGGGCAAGCTGAATGTTGCGCTCGGTGGCGGTATCAACGGCGGCAGTGGCTTCATCGAGAATGAGAATTTTAGGATCGGCAAGTATGGCTCTGGCAAGGGAAAGTCTCTGCCGTTCTCCGCCCGAAAGCTGGCGTCCGCCCGATCCGATGAGCGAATCGTATCCGTCGGGGAATTTGCAGATAAAGTTATGTGCTCCCGCTGCCGCTGCCGCCGCAAGTATTTCTTCTCTGGTGGCATCGGGCTTTGCGTAGGCGATGTTTTCGGCCACCGTGCCCATAAATATGTAGCTCTCCTGAGAAACCATTGCAACCGTGCCCTTCAAGCTTTCAAAGGTTAGGTCTTTAAGGTCATATCCGTCGATAAGCACCTGCCCGCTGTCGGGATCGTAAAGGCGGGATATAAGGCTGACCAGGGTGGATTTGCCCATTCCCGATCGGCCGACAATGCCAAGCATCTCTCCCGCTTCGACCTTTAAGGATATGTTGTGAAGCACGGGATGACCCTTTTCATAGGAAAAGGTAACATTGTCAAGTTCCACCGTACCTTTTGGATTTTCAAGGGAAAAGGCATCCTTTTTCTCAACAACATCGGGTTTTGCGTCGATGATTTCAAAAATTCGCTGAGAGGCGTTCATAGAGGACGCCACCATACGGAAAACATTTGACATAAAATCGAGAGGGCCGGCGAGATTTGTAACATAGGCGATAAAGGTGGCAAGCACACCGTATGACATGGCCGTATTTGTTTTGGTCAAAATCAGGTATGCGCCTATTCCCCAAACTCCCAGCTGCATAATGCTCTGCACCGAGGTATAAATGGCGTTGTATCGGTTTTCATACTTTACAATGTCGACCTCTGTTCTGCCGGCAAAGGCGTTTTTACCTTCAAAATTTTTGACCGCCTCATCCTCCTTACCGAAGGCCTTTATTACCCGCACACCGGTAAGGCTGTCGTTAAGGGTGGAGTTCATAGACCGCTCGGCACGGTGGCGTTTGCCGTAAAAATGCCAAAGCCGTGGATGAAGCTTTACGCTGATAATGACAAGAAGAGGAGTGAGCACAAGGGTCATAACCGTCATCTGCCAGTTTAAGGCCACCATAAAGGCTATGGTCAACGCCACATTGGCCAGATTTCCCACAAGGGCGGGAAGAATATCAAGAAAAAGTCCCGTGACCTCGTTAGCATCGCTCATAACCCTTGTCATAAGCGAACCGGTGGTGCGGTTGGTGAAAAACCTCATGGAAAGGTTTTTTAGGCTTGCGAAAATGTCGCTTTTAATGTGCCTGACCACCCTCGGGACTATTTTAGCCACGATTATATTTTGCACGATGGTCAAAAACAGATTGAATATTCTGACCGCCGCAAAGGTGAGACACATAAGCACAAGCAGCTTGAAGAAGTCTCCCCCCGCAAGGCTCCAGAATCCCGTAAAATCGGATTTTTTGCCCAGCACATCATCAAAATACACCGTTCCCGAAAGATAGGGAAGCAGTGAGTTTGCCGCTGCAGAAGCCAAAAATGTTATGACAAGCACTGCCACCGCAATTTTATAGGGCTTAAAATACGACATCGTTCGCATAAAAAGGCTGCGGGTGTCGGTGCACTTGGGGCATATTCTGCGCTCGCGGTCGGTATAAGGTGTTCCACATTTTTCGCAGAACTCGGGGTTTTCTTTTACCTTAAAGAATTCTTCCGAAAGGGGCTGACCTTTTTTTATGATTTCAAAGCCTTCGCAAAGCTTTCTCGCGTCGGCTCCCTTTCCGGCTGAAAAGACGGCCAATCGGCGGGTCTCGCCATCTATTTCTCCGCAAAGAAGCACTCCCGCCGCAAGATCAACGGCAAAGAGCTTTTTAATGCTTTCGATGGGGATTTTCTCAATTTCAAGCTCGTCTGCCGCGGGAGGTGCATAATTTTCTTTATGGGGATAGCCCGAGAAGGTCTTTATACCCGTGAATCTCGGAAGATTAACAACCACAAGCTCCTTTGCAAAAACAAAAAACCAGCTTTCGCGGAAATTGCAGTCGGTATCAAGATCGCCGCTTGCGAAAACGCGGCAATCGGAGCAATCTATCCCTCTCTTCTGAGCAAGGGCCTTTATTTTTTTGTCGGCATTTTTTGAAAGCGCCACGCTGTTACTCCTTTTATTCTATAATGGAAATTTCAAAGCTATATATTATACAAATCAGTTCATTTTACCACACGGGGCAAGATTTTGCAACAAAAAACCTTCTTTGAAAGAAATTCCGAAGATTTTCCAAAGAAGGTTTAAAAATATTTTTTTGGCGTGCAGTTTCCGCACTTTTTCAGTGCTTTTTTCAGTGCTTTTTTCAGTGCTTTTTTCAGTGCATCCTTTCTGTCGCATTTCCGCGATTTTTCCGTTCGTTTTTTTGCTTGAACATATGTGAACTCATTCATAGGAGCTACGGTTAAAGGTGGGTATGGGATTGGTGCACGGCTGCGGGGCGCTGAGGCGGTCAGCACAGCTGACCCGGAGGGAGACCGTCATAAAAGTGCGGAATGTATTCGCAAAAAGCGGTTTTACCCTGCCCGTAAAGGCTGTGATTTACTGCTCCCTCCGTTCTCGGCAGAGCCGAGATTCCTCAGCGGTTGGCGCGATACACCGCTCCGTATCTGGGGCACATCTTTTGGCGGCACCAAATTTATACGGCGTTAATGAAAACCTTAGGTTAACCATAACGCACATATCTGTTTACCGTGTGCTTTACTGTCCGAGCACGGTTCCGTCGGCTAGGGTGATGGTATAACCGTTATAATTGATTGTGCCGTCGACCGTAAGTGTGCTGAGGGTGCAGTTGCCGGTAAGGTTCCACACGGCACCGCTTTCGACCGTAATGTCGGCGTTGTCCGAAACGGCCGTTCCGTTTTGAGCGTTTTCGACCACATTTATTGTTCCGTTAAAGACGCTTCCCGAGCCGAGGGTCATTTTAAGGGTGGAGATGGTATCGACTTCGATATTACCGTCAAGGGTCTGATTATTTGCCGCAAAGGTGACTTGCGCACCGTTTGCGCCTGCCGTTCCCCAGCCCTTTGCTGCCGAGTTTCCGCACACCTTCAAAAGCAGGCCGTCGCTGTCGTTATTCTTAAGGGTCACTCCCGACAGGGTAAGGTTGCAGGTGGTGTTTGTGATATAAAACATATCTCCGTTGTTGGAGGTAAGGCTTCCGCCGCTCATAGAGAAGCCGGCCGTTCCAACCTCGGCATCTCCCGACATAGACTGGTATATCATAACGTTGTGAACGTTTTCGTCCGAGCTTGAGCCTTTTGTATCACTCATATTTCCGTATACCGTGCAGTTTTCGAGAGTTACGGAATTTTGTCCTTCAACAACAATGGCTTCGGAATTGTTTGCCGTGAGGGTGGCATTTTTCACGGTGATTGCCGCGGTGGAATAAACAGCGGGGGAATTATATCCGTTTGAGGTGTAGCTTCCGCCGTCCACATTTACCGTTCCGCCGCCTCTGTCCGAGCGAATGGCCGCCGAGGAATTGCCGGATGTGTCGACCGTAAGATTGCTTGCATTTGTGGCTGCGCCGCCGGTGGTCTGGATGCCGCCGGAATTGTCGGCCGTGGTGGTTATGGTCGAATCGGAGATGTTGACGGTTGTGCCGCTTCCGTAGCTGAAAACGCCGTTTCCGTTTTGAGCCGAGGAATTGACCTTAGCGTTTGTAATGGTTACGGTGGCGCCGTTTGTGGCAAGAAGGGCGGCATTGACTCCGTAAAAGTCGCCGTTTTCGGTATTGGAGCTTGCGCCGGCATTTTTGTTGACCGTTATACCGTCGAGGGTGACGGTGGCTCCGTCTATTCTCAGGGCATTTTCGTCGTCGCTTTCGGAGATATAGGTACTGCCCGAATAATCGCCGTTTTCGGTTATGGTGTTGGCGCTTTCTCCCTGGGTAACGGTGGCCGATCCGCCGAATCCGCCGCCCTGAGGTCCGCCTGCAGCGGCTGTATACACTTCAATGCTTTCAATACTGTTTTTGTCGCCATAGGTAATTGTCAGAATGTCGCCTTCTTCAAGATCATCTGCCGATACCGTCTGGCCGTTTTCGGTTATTTCGACATCTTTAACATCAACGGTAAGTGTCTCGCCGTTTTCGGTAAAGGAAACCGCATTTCCGCCGCCCTCGCCCATCTCGGGAGGCTGTCCGCCGCCTGCGGGCTGGCCGTTTTCATTTGCAGAATCTCCGCTTTGTTCATCGGGCTTTGCGGGAGGGGTGCCGTTCTGATCGCCTGACGGTGTCTGTCCGCCGTTTGCCTGTCCATCCGGTGCCTGACCGCCGTTTGCAGTCTGGCCGTTTTCGTTTGCAGAATCTCCGCTCTGTTCATCGGGCTTTGCGGGAGGGGTGCCGTTCTGATCGCTTGACGGCGCCTGTCCGCCGTTTGTTTGGCCGTCGGGCGGGGTGGGCGCTCCGTTTTGATTTTGCTCCTGCGCGACTTCTCCCAATGCAAGAGTTATTTTAGTTCCGTCAATGGCCGTGACCTTTCCGGTAACGGCGGTATTTGACCTGTCGCTCTCGCCGCTTTTGCAGGATGCAAAGGTAAGTATAAGCGCAAGGGCGCAAATGATTGATAAAAACTTTTTCATAAAGAATTTGCTCCTTTCCTTTTTAAGCAACGCGATATTTTGCCCGTTGCCTTGTCGGTGCTGCACCTTGTCGATCAAGTCGGTGCTTCAAAACGGGGATCAATCTCGCTGCGGATTGATTTCTTTGATTAAAATATAATCTCTCTTCCTAAAATCCACCTAAAGGTTTAAAAAAATTTTTCTTTAGGCTGTCTTTAGGATATACATATATTATGTGGACAAAGAAAGGTTTCATTTTTCCGAAAAGTTTTTTCGAAACATACAAAAGGACGGCGCTGTCGTTATTATTTCTATTAAAACGGCCGCCCGTATCAGCTTACGGAACACTTGATTTTAACACAAAGAAACATTATAATTATTAAGGGTGATATTATGCGTTTACTTATTGCAGAGGACGAAAAGGATCTTGCAGAGGCTCTGACGGTATTTTTTGAAAAAAACAAGTTTTCGGTGGATGCGGTGTATAACGGCCGCGACGCCTATGATTTCGGAAGCTCGGGAGAATATGACGCCATTATACTGGATGTTATGATGCCCAAAATGGACGGCATCGAGGTGCTCCGCCGACTGCGCTCGGACGGAATAAAAACCCCCATTATGATGCTGACGGCCAAGGCCGAAAAGGACGATCGCATTGTGGGATTTGATTCGGGCGCCGACGATTATCTTCCCAAGCCCTTTGCTCCCGACGAACTTCTTTCCCGGGTGCGCGCCATGCTCCGCCGCCGGGAGGATTTCACCCCCACCGTCATCAATTTTAAAGATCTTTCGCTCAACACAAGCTCGGGGCTTTTATCCTGCAAAAACGACAGCGTGCGGCTTTCGGGAAAAGAGTTTCAGGTTATGGAAATGTTTATGAGAAGTCCATCGGTGGTTATGTCGGCCGACCGCATTATGGAAAAGGTGTGGGGATGGGACAGCGACGCCGAAATAAATGTTGTGTGGGTGCACATTTCAAACCTCAGAAAAAAGCTTGCGTCCATACATTCGGTCGTTTCCATATACGCCAACCGCGGTCTCGGATACATTCTGGAGGAACGCAATGATTAAAAAGCTGAGAAAAAAATTTATCATAATCGCCACCGTATCGGTGGCCCTTGCCATGGTCATTTTGAGCGTTATCGTCAACACCGCCAACTTCATTTCCACCGACAAAAGACTGGGCGATACCCTTCAGATGATATGCGATAATCAGGGCACCATTCCCACCGAGCGAACCGCTCCGCCCGACGCTAAAGGCGCAAGGCCCGATGCCCGTTTCAACAAAGAGACCCCCTTTTCCACCCGTTACTTTGTTTTGAGATACAAGGACGACGGCACACTTGTTATGTCCAATATGGAAAAGATAGCCGCCGTCACCAGCGACGACGCGCAAAAGTATCTTAACATTGCATACTCACACGGTGAAGGCTTCGGATATGCCGACAATTTCGGATATAAATTTCTCGTTGTTAAAACAGGCGGCAATAAAAATATGGTGGTATTTCTCGATTGCCAGAACGAAATGCAGTCGGTAGAAACCATACTTCTTCTTTCATCGGCGGCAACGGTTTTTTGCGTGCTGGTGGTTTACCTGCTTGTGGTGCTCTTTTCAAAAAAGGCCATCGACCCGGTGGTTAAATCCAACGAACGGCAAAAGCAGTTTATAACCGATGCAAGCCACGAGTTAAAAACCCCCATAACCGTTATAAACACCTCCCTGACCGTGCTTGAAATGGACGTGGGCAAACAAAAATGGATAGACAAGGCCCTTGCACAAACCGACAAGCTGAAAGGACTTGTCGATTCCCTCGTCAGCCTTTCGAGAATGGACGAGGAACAGCCTCAAATACTTTGCGATTTCAACATCAGCGATGCGGTTTATGAAACGGCCGACTCCTTTGCCGATTTTGCAAAGGAAAAAGGCCACGAAATCGTTACCGACATCGAAAAGGGTATTGTTTTCAAAGGCAATGAATATTCCGTCCGCCAACTTATATCCATATTGACCGACAACGCCGTTAAATATGCATCCGTTGACTCTCCCATAGAAATTTCCCTTAAAAGAGGCAAAAAGGGCGTGATTATAAAATGCGCAAACCTTTGCGAAAGCGTCGATGAAAGCGAGCTTTCAAAGCTTTTCGACCGCTTTTATCGGGGCGATAAATCCCGCTCGTCCAAAGGCGGATACGGCATCGGTCTTTCCCTTGCCAAGAGCATTTGCGAGGCTCATAAGGGCGATATTTTTGCAAAAAAAGTCGGTGAAAACAAAATTGAATTCACCGCAGAATTAAAGGTATAAACAAGTATAAACCGATTACGGTACAAAGAGGCCCTTTAAGATTTAAAAAGCATAGGTTTTACAAGCAGCTGCGTTTTGCAAAGAGCAGCGGTTTTATACATTTTTATACATTGCTGCAAACCCCGCGGTACGGCCGAAAAAATCTTGGTCATACTGCGGGGCTTTTTGCGCCAAGATACACTTTACAGAGAAAACACCGCCTGTCGAAAAGCAGCGAGTCGGCAAGCTTTTCCCTTACCGTATGCCGGAAAACCCGGTGCCTTGCGTGCCCTGCACCGTCTGCCCGGGCAGGCCGAAGGAAACCGACAGCGCCTTATCGATAAGATCCATGGAATAGCTGTCCAAAGCCCCCATTTTCCCTTTAAGCCGCTGTTTGTCGAGGGTTCTGACCTGTTCGAGAAGCACTATGGAATCCTTCTGAAGTCCCGTTTCGACCGAGTTTATCTTTATATGGGTGGGCAGCTTGGTCTTTTGGCTTTGGCTGGTTATGGCCGCCGCAATAACGGTGGGGCTGAATTTGTTTCCCACGTTGTTTTGGACAATAAGTACCGGCCGTATTCCTCCCTGTTCCGACCCTACCACGGGACTTAAATCGGCATAATAAATATCTCCCCGTCTTACCTGCATTAAAACCACCTCCGTTTGCATTGCCCTGTCGGTCCGATGCGGCAGCAGATGTTCCTTTCCTATGATCTGCCATCGAACGTATGCCGTTTTATCCCGATCGGCCGTCTTGTTCAAATCGGCCGCCGTGTTTGAATCGGCCGCTGTGTTTAAATCGTCCGCTGTGCAGCCTGAGAATCGGCACGGCGCAGCAATGATCGATTGCAGCGGAAAGACACATCCGAACGGTATGTCGGCAAATTGCATCGATACAGCATATCGGTAAAACATATCGGTATGGCGTGTCGGTGTGACGGTCGGTAAAACACATCGCTGCGGCATATCGGCATAGCACATCGCAGGGCGTGCCGTCGCGGCCAGGGCTTTTTCAAAAATATTGTTGACCGAAAGAGACGGTCTTATTCCGAAATTTTTCCTCTCAATATATTTTACGGAGGTTGTCCGAAATTGTGACAAAAATCGAGGGACGGTTTCCCCAAAAGAAAGCCGCCCCCTGATTTTTAAGTTTTACTGACAGCCGCAACCGCAGCCGCAATCGTTGTTGTTGGCGCAGCCGCCGCTGCCGAGGAGCAGTAAGAGAACCAGCATGATGATCCAGCAGTTTGAAGCGTTACCGAAGAAGTTGTTATTGCACATAAGTTTTTTCCTCCTTTCCAGCCTTCAATACCATTCTATTCCGAGGTTTAAGGTCGGTGACATTTTACTTGACATTTATTTTAGGTGGTTTATAATTTTAGGTGTAAGTACGGCATAGGACGACCCTGCCCTTATTAAATCGATAATACCCCAAACGGGAGGATATATAAATGACCGAAAAGCTTTTTGAAAACGATTCCTTTTTGCTAAAAGGCAAATGCACCGTTACATCCTGCAAGGCTGTCGACGGAGGCTTTGCCGTCATAACCGACAAAACCCTCTTTTTCCCCGAAGGCGGAGGTCAGCCCGGCGACAGGGGACGGCTCGGCAAAAGCAAGGTGCTTGACACACGGTTTGACGAACAGGGCGAGATAATCCACATATGCGATCAAAGCCTTTGCGAAGGAACACAATACGATATGGAGGTTGATTCTGCCCACCGTCTCGACAACATTCAGCAGCACACCGGCGAGCATATGCTTTCCTATGCGTTCTGGCATCTTTTCGGCATTAAAAACGTGGGCTTTCATATGAACGAAAGCTTTGCCACCATCGACCTTGAGCGGGAGGTCACCGCCGAGGAAATATCTAAAGCAGAAGCCTTTTGCAACGGCCAGATATACGAAAACCTACCCATTAAAACCTACTATGCCACCCTCGGCCAGCTAAAAAACAAAAAGGTCAGAAAAATATCCGAAAAGGGCGGCGACCGTCCGAGGGTTGTGGAAATAGAGGGCGGCGACATATGCACCTGCTGCGGCACACACGCAAATTTCACCGGCACGGTGGGTATAATAAAGGTTGTAAAATGCGAAAAGAATCGCTCGGGCAGCCGGCTTGAATTTTTGTGCGGCAAAAGAGCATTTGATTATTTTGAAAATCAGAGCAAAACCGCGAAAACCGTTGCCGAGATGTTTTCCACCGAGTTTTGCGAGGTGCCCGACCGCATAAAGGATATGAAAGAAAAAATATCGGCGCTGAACTTAAAGATAAAGGAAAATACCGACGCTTTATCCGAATATACCGTTAAGGAAATATGCGGCCGCGCGCAAAATGGACTTTCCTTTGCCATTCTCGAAAACACCGGAGCCAAGGAAGCGAGAACAATTTTGAACAAAGCCGTAAAAACGGTGCCCTGCGTTGTGCTTGTTTTTACCGAGAAGGATCGGCTTAATTATGTTTTATCGTCGGCAGATGACAGCGGATATGACTGCAAATATCTTTGCGAGCTTTTAAACGGACTTTATTCCGGCAAGGGCGGCGGAAGTCCCCGTTTTGCCCAGGGCGGCGGAAACCTTTGCCCCGATTTTAAGGAACGGGGAGAAATTTTTTTGAAAACGGCGGTGGGGAACAGATGAACTATATAGCCTGTGTTGACGAAAACTGGGGAATAGGAAAGGGCGGAGACCTTCTTTTTTCCATTAAGGGCGATATGAAATTTTTCCGCGAAACCACCCTTCAAAAGACGGTGGTTATGGGACGAAAGACCCTGCTGTCATTTCCCGGTTCAAAGCCTCTTAAAAACCGCCGGAACATCGTGCTCACTAAAAATACGGAGTTTTCCTGCGAGGGCGCCGAGATCGTGCACGGTATCGACGAGCTTTTTGCCCTTTTAAATGACGGCAAAGAGGACGGCGACGACATTTTTGTCATCGGCGGAGCGGAAATTTACAATACCCTTTATAAATTCTGCAAAACCGCATATATTACTAAGGTATCGGCCGACGGAAATGCCGATGTGTTTATAAAGAATCTCGACAAAGAGCCGGGCTGGACGGTTGTTTCAAAAAGTCAGAGCTTTAACGAAAACGGTCTTGAATATACCTTTTATACCTATGAAAACAGCAATCCCAAAGCTTTTTATAAAAAGGCTTGACATACTCGGCAGGGTGTGATATATTAATAATAGTAATTATTACTGATTTAAAGCTGATGGTTTTGATTTCATAAAACGATCAACGGATAGATCATCTGACACGGTCAGCGGATAAATCACCAAGCATTATACCGTCAAGCTATGAAACATATTATAATAAAAGGAGTGCATTTTAATGGAACTTAAAGGATCACGTACCGAGGCAAATTTAAAGGCGGCTTTTGCCGGAGAATCCCAGGCCCGCACCAAATACGATTTTTACGCATCCAAGGCCCGCAAGGACGGCTTTGTCCAAATTGCTCAGCTTTTTGAGGAAACGGCGGCCAACGAGAAGGAGCATGCAAAGATATGGTTTAAGCTTCTCTCGGGCATAAACGACACGGCCGACAATCTTTCTGCCGCAGCAGAGGGAGAAAACTTTGAATGGACCGATATGTACAAGGAATTTGCCGAGCAGGCCAGAAATGAAGGATTTAACGACATTGCCGAGCTTTTTGAAAAGGTGGGAGAGATTGAAAAGACCCACGAGGAGCGTTACAGAAAGCTGCTTGCCAATGTAAACGGAAGCCTCGTTTTCTCCCGCGACGGAGATATGGTTTGGGAATGCTCCAACTGCGGTCACATCCACATCGGAAAATCGGCGCCCGAGGTATGTCCCGTCTGCGCCCATCCTCAAAGCTACTTCCGTCTTAAAGCGGAAAACTATTGATTTTTTTCGGCCGTCCGCTGCTTTTTTTCGGGCGGCCTGATTTTTTGATTTATATTACATGGGGGACAGTGCAATGAACACCGAAAGATTCAAAGGCAAGGGAAGCATCTATGCCTTTGCCCGACCGTCATATCCTGCGGAGCTTTTCGAGCATCTTGCGAGCGAAAAAATAATTTCAAAAGATACCGTGGCGGCCGATATCGGTGCGGGAACGGGTATTTTTTCGGTTGCTCTTTGCCCATATGTCAAAAGGGTGTATGCCGTCGAGCCTAATGCCGATATGAGAAACGCGGGAAAGGGCGGCGCGCCCTGCAGGAAAGACAATATTTTTTGGAAAGACGGAACGGCCGAAAACACCCTTCTCGACAGTCACAGCATAGACATCGTTACCGCCGCTCAGGCCTTTCACTGGTTTGACCGCGCGGCCTTTAAGACTGAGTGCAGGCGGATTTTGAAAAACGATGGTTTTGCGGTACTTGTATGGAACAATAAAAATCAAAGCAGCCCGGTTATCAGGGATTGCAGCGTCCTTTTTAAAGAGCTCTGTCCCGATTTTAAAGGTTCGTCAAACGGATTTGATTTTGAGGGCGATGCTTTTGACGATTTTTTTGAAAGTACACCTAAAAAGGTCTGCTTTGAAAATCCTGTGCTTCTCGACCGGGAGCATTTTATAAAAAGACAGCTTTCTTCCTCCTTTGCGCCCAAAAGCGGCGACCGTACATACGAGCGGTTTATTACCGGGTGTGAGAGAATATTTGAAAGGCACGAGAAAAACGGCAGGGTGGTTTTCCCTTACACCACCGTTTGCTATTACGGAAAGATATAAAATAAAAAAGCAGAAACTGCAAAGCCGCGCGGCCAAGCTGTTTCTACTTTTCGTTTCTGTGCTGTTTTATTATTTTACGATTTCCTTTAATGATGAAATGATGTAATCAACCTGCTCGTCGGTGAGAAGGGTGTGGAGAGGCAGGGAAATTTCGTTTTCATACATCTTATAGCTTTCGGGATAATTTTCAATGTCGAATCCGCGCTTTTTATAGGCCGAAAGCAGCGGCAGAGGCTTGTAATGCACGTTGCAGGCAATGCCCTTTTCGCCCATTTTGTTGATTATCCCGCACCGTTTTTGATGGTCAGCGCCCTTTATCCGCAAAAGATAAAGATGGCCGCTGGAGCAGAAATTCTCACTCTTATGGACGGGAGTTATAAATCTGTCGTCGGAAAATGCCTCGTTATACTTTGCGATTATCTGCTGACGGCGGGCAAGCAGTCCCTCGTAGCGGGAAAGCTGCACAAGGCCGATGGAGGCCATAATGTCAGTCATATTGCATTTAAAATACGGCTCGACAATGTCGTATTCCCATGCACCGATGCCGCTTTTGTGCAAAGCGTCCTTGGTCTGGCCGTGGAGGGAAAGCAGCATATATTTTTTATAAATTTCCTCGTCGTCGATTCCGTTGATGTGCCGCCAGGTGGCCGCTCCGCCCTCAGCAGTGGTAAGGTTTTTGACGGCGTGGAAGGAAAAGTTGGTGAAGTCGGCACGTGCGCCGCTTTTAATGCCGTTTCTGACCGCTCCGAGAGAATGCGCCCCGTCGGCCATAACGATTATGCGGCCAATGGCCTTTTGAATGTCGTTTTTAGGGGCGAAAAGATCTTTCTTTCGCTCGACAATTTCATAAATGCTGTCGTAGTCGCACATAATTCCGGCCACATCAACGGGGATTATGACCTTGGTTTTGTCGGTTATGGCGGCTTCGAGCTGCTCACGGTCCATTTCAAGTGTGCCGGGCGTTACGTCCACCATTTTAAGAGTGGCGCCCACATGGCAGACAACGCTTGCCGTGGCGGTGTATGTATATGCCGGAACGATGACCTCGTCCCCTTCGCCCACTCCGAGAAGCCGCAGGGTCATTTCCCCGCAGGCGGTCTGGGAATTGAGGCAGGCGCATCCTGCCGCACCGGTATATTCCTTTATGAGTTTTTCAAACTTCTTTGTCTTGGGGCCGGTGGTTATCCAGCCCGAGCGAAGTGTATCGGTTACTTCGGCAATTTCCGCCTCGCCTATATCGGGAGGAGAAAAGGAAATATTCATTATTAAGACTCCTTTGATTTAAAAGCTTTTTATTGTTTTAACAAATTCCCGGGGATCCTTTGCGCCGAAAAGAGCGCTTCCGGCCACAAGCACATCGGCTCCCGCCTCAATGACCTGTTTTCCGGTTTCAATGCCTATGCCGCCGTCGACCTCTATCTTCATATCTTTAAGGCCGAGTTTGTCGCATTCCTTTCGGATGGCTGTGATTTTATCGAGAGCGCAGGGCATAAAGCTCTGTCCGCCGAATCCCGGTTCCACCGACATAACAAGCACCATTCCCACCTTTTCGAGATAGGGAAAGATGACCCTTGCATCTGTACCCGGCTTTATGGAAATTGAGGGAACGGCACCGCATTCTTTGATCATATCAAGAGTGCTGTCAATATCGCTTTCGGCCTCGTAATGGATGGTAATGTAATCCGATCCGGCCTTTGCAAACTGCTCGATGTAGCGATGGGGCTCGTCTATCATCAAATGGGTATCTATGGGCATATCGGTA
Source organism: uncultured Eubacteriales bacterium (assembly GCA_934444695.1). GTDB lineage: Bacteria > Bacillota > Clostridia > Oscillospirales > Acutalibacteraceae > UMGS1484. The sequence continues at coordinate 17,990 of CAKSDF010000002.1, forward strand.
TATTTATGCAGAGACTTCAAAACAGGTATACCAAAGGAAATATTGGGCACAAATATACCGTCCATAACATCAAAATGGAGAATGTCGGCTCCTGCCTCTTTCATTCTGTCGCAATCGGCTCCCAGCTTTGCAAAATCGGCCGAAAGCACCGATGGGGCTACAAGCGTCATATTAAAGACTCCTTTCAAGAGTGTTTTCTTACAATTAAATAAGCAGTGTTTAAATAAACAGTGTTTTATATCGCGGGACTATAATGCTAAACTCTTACCATTATAATATATAATGTCCGCCAAAATGCGGTTTAATCGCCGCGGGGTCGTTCAGGTCATTTGAAAACAACGGGAAAAGCTTCTTACAAAGGAAATATATCTCCCGCGCATACCGTCATTTTAGCACAGCCATTCTCTTTCTTCAAGAGGGTATATAAAAAATACATAATAGTGTTTACTAAAAAACATAAAAGATTGTTAAAAAAATAACACTTTCGCTATTGCATTTTTTTTTGCGTTGTGGTACACTTCTAACGTAATATATTTGTCGAAGTTTAGGCTTTTATTTTCTTTAATCTTTGGCAAAGGTTCAACATACCAATTTAAAGGAATGATGATTGTGATTACCGAAAACCAGAAAAATGAGCTCATTCAGCATGTGGCCAATTTCGTCGGTATGGCGTCTATCCGCCTGCCCGATGACGTTATGGCGCGCCTCCAGGAAATGAGAGATAACGAAACAAAGCCCAGCGCAATTACCCTTTACGACATTATGATAGGCAACCAGAAACGTGCCGTTGAGGTAAAGCGCCCCACATGTCAGGACACCGGCATTGTCCACCTTTATGTCCGCGCAGGTGCATTCAGTCCCTACCTTAACGTACTGACCGATGTCATCAACCAGGCGGTCGTAAAGGCCACCAAAGAGACTCCCCTTCGTCTCAACGCCGTTGAGACCTTCGACGAGTACAACACCGGTACAAACGTCGGAACCGGCGTTCCCTACATCGAGTGGACCATCGTCCCCGATTCTGACAAAATCGAAATGGACGTTTACTTTGCCGGCGGCGGATGCAGCCTTCCCGGTAAATCGGCCGTTCTTATGCCCGCAAAGGGATATGAAGGCATTGTCGATTTCGTACTCGACATTGTTACCGACAGAGGCGTTAACGCATGTCCTCCTCTCGCCATCGGCGTCGGTATCGGCGGATGTATTACCACCGCTACCCACCTTTCCAAAAAAGCATTGCTCCGCAAGGTCGGAAGCCACAATCCCAATCCCAAGGTTGCGGAATTTGAGCAGATCCTTACCGATGCAATCAACAAGATCGGCATAGGTCCTCAGGGCCTCGGCGGAAGCGAAAGCCTCCTCGGTCTTAATGTTGAGACCATCTGCCGTCACCCCGCCACCCTCGCCGTTTCGGTCAGCACCGGATGCTGGGCACATCGCCGCGCCACCCTCGCCATCGACAAGGACGGCAACTGCGATATGATCACCCACAAGGGCGCCGTTATCTGAGCATAACTTTTGAGCGAAAGGAAAATTTAAAATGGAAAAGAAAGTTATTACTACACCCATAAAGACCGAAGACATTAAAGATCTTCGCGTTGGTGATATGATTTATCTTACCGGAATGATGGCCACCTGCCGCGACTCGGGTCATGCCCGCCGCGTTCGCGAGGGAATTATCCCCGAGAAATATGAGTTTGCAGGCAATGCCATTTTCCACGCCGGCCCTATCGTTAAAAAAGACGAGAAAACCGGCAAATATTCTATGGTATCGGTCGGCCCCACCACCAGTATGCGTATGGAGGCCTTTGAAGCCGACTTCATCGAGCAGACCGGCGTTAAGCTTATCATCGGTAAGGGCGGAATGGGAGACAACACCGCCGCCGCCTGCAAAAAATACGGTGCACTGCACTGCGTACTGCCCGGCGGATGCGCCGTTATGGCCGCCGAAGAGGTTGAGGAGATCGAAGACGTCGAATGGCTGGACTTCGGTGTTCCCGAGGCTCTCTGGATCTGCCGCGTTAAGGAATTCGGTCCGCTGATCGTTTCCATCGACACCGAGGGCAACAATATGTTTACCCAGGTTAAAGAGGACTTTAACAAGGCCAAGGAAGAACAGGCCGCCGCGGTTAAACCCAAGGTTCATTATATGAAATAAAGCATTGCGAGGGACGGGAGACCGTCCTTTGCGTGTTTATAAAGCATTGAGCAAATTATACCAAAGTTTACAACACCTGGGTGTTGTTAGTGGTAAAAACCTATTTTTTTAGAGAAAAGGAATGATTTTATGAGCAGCAAGGTAGCAGTCATCGGCGCCGGACACGTCGGCGCAACCATCGCCTACACCCTTACGGTAACGGGTGCGGCAGCAGAGATCGTCCTCATCGACATCAACGAAAAGAAGGCCTTCGGTGAGGCAATGGATATCCGTCAGGGTACCGCATATTGCAACCCTTCCAATGTCTACTCCGGAACCTATGCCGACGCAAAGGGTGCCGACATCGTTATCATCACCTCGGGCGTTGCCCGTAAGGCAGGTCAGTCCCGTCTTGAGCTTTCCCAGATCAACACCGACATTATCAAGCAGATCGCTCCCAAGATTACAAAATACGCTCCCGATGCCATCTATGTCATAGTGGCAAACCCGGTCGACATTCTGACCTATGTTTTCACCAAGGTTTCGGGCATTCCCCAGAACCGCGTGCTCGGATCGGGCACACTGCTCGACACCGCCCGCCTTCGCACCAGCCTTTCGGAATACTACAACGTCAGCCAAAAAAACGTTCACGCATACGTTTTCGGCGAGCACGGCGACACCTCCTTCATTCCCTGGTCGATATCCACCATTTCCAGCATAAACATCAACCAGTATCACGACTGCTTCTTCAACGATCAGCCTGCAGTTCCGCCGGTTGACCGCAAAAAGATCTGGGAATATGTTAAAAATTCCGGCGGTACCATCATCGCAAATAAGGGCGCTACCTACTATGCCGTCTCGATAGTAACCGCTCAGATCGTTCGCTGCATTTTCTCCAGCGTTGATACCTCCCTTACCGTAACCAGCATGATGAACGGCGAATACGGCATAAGCGACGTTTGCCTGTCCACCCTCGCCATCGTCAACAACAAGGGTATCAAATGCAAGGTTCCCACCCCGCTGACCCAGGGCGAGATGGCACTCCTTAAAAAGAGCGCCGACAGCCTCAAGAATGTTATCAGCGGTCTTAAGATCTAAGGTATAAACAAAGAAAACACTCCGCGGGGCGACCCGCCCCGCGGCTTTTACAACTCTTTTAAAAAAAGGGAAAGGAATGATTTTCAGCTATGACATACAGCTACTATCCCGGCTGTACGCTGAGAAACAAGGCAAAGGATCTTGATACATACGCAAGACTTTCGGCCAAAGCTCTCGGCATAGAGCTCGAAGAACTGCCCGAGTGGCAGTGCTGCGGCGGCGTTTATCCCATGGGAAGCGACGAGATTGCTCCCAAGCTCTCCTCGGTCAGAGCACTGGTTGCCGCAAGGGAAAAAAATCAGGCGCTGGTCACAATGTGCTCGGCCTGCCATCATGTCATCAAGCGCACAAACGACGCTATGGCAAATGACGAAAATATGAACCTCAAGGCAAACAACTATCTTGCCCTTGACACTCCCTATAACGGAGAAACCGAGGTTTATCATTTTCTTGAGATACTCCGTGACAAGGTGGGCTTTGACAAGCTCAAAGCGGCGGTCAAAAATCCCTTAAAGGGCAAAAAGATCGGTGCATATTACGGATGTCTTTTGCTTCGTCCCGGTAAGGAGATGGGTTTTGACAACCCCGAGAATCCCACCATTATCGAGGATTTCATCAAGGCGCTGGGCGCCACTCCCGTGGTTTATCCCTACCGCAACGAATGCTGCGGCGGTTATGTGACCATGGAGGACGAAGCTCTTCCGAGAAAAAAGGTTGCTCAGATCAACGAATCGGCAAAGGGAATGGGTGCGGAAATGCTCATCACCGCATGTCCACTTTGTATGTACAACCTTAACCACAACAGTGAAAACGGCCTCCCGGTCAAATATTTCACCGAAATTCTTGCCGAGGCTCTCGGCGTAAAGGAGGGCACCGAAAATGAATAAACAGCTCTCTGAGGAGATCACCCGTATTGCCGGTGTCAATCCCCGCAAATGTATGAAATGCGGCAAGTGCTCGGGCACATGTCCCGCATATGACGAAATGGAATATCATCCCCATCAGTTCGTGGCTATGGTCGAACAGGGAAAGGTTGAGCCGCTTATGGCTTCAAAGAGCCTTTATATGTGCCTTTCCTGCCTTGCCTGCGTTGAGCGCTGCCCCAGAGGCGTCGAGCCGGCAAAATTTGTCGAAGCCGTCCGTCTCGCGGTCATCCGCCAGCAGGGTCAGAACCATATGAAACAGGATGAAATCCCTGCGCTTCTTAACGACGATCTGCCTCAGCAGGCCATCGTCAGCGCCATGAGAAAATACAGTAAGTAAGGAGGAAAAGCGCAATGCAAAGAATAGGCGTATTCGTCTGCTGGTGCGGTAGTAACATCGCCGCCACCGTCGACGTTAAAAAGGTTGCCGAAACTCTCGGCAAAGAGCCCGGCGTTGTTTTTTCCGCCGACTACCAGTATATGTGCTCTCAGGCAGGTCAGGACCTTGTTAAGAATTCCATTAAGGAATACGGTCTTACAGGCGTCGTAATCTGCTCCTGCTCCCCCCGTATGCACGAGGCCACCTTCAGAAAGGCTGCCGCATCGGCCGGAGTAAACCCCTATATGGTGGAAATAGCCAACATCCGTGAGCAGTGCTCCTGGATACATAAGGATATGGCCACCGCCACCGAAAAAGCGGTCATTCTCGGCCGCGCCGCCATCGCAAAGGTTCATCTCAACGCTCCCCTGACCGCCGGCGAAAGCCCGGTTACCAAGCGTGCTCTCGTAATCGGCGGAGGTATCGCCGGTATTCAGACCGCTCTTGATATTGCCGATGCCGGATATGAGGTCGACATTGTTGAGAAATCCCCCACAATCGGCGGAAAGATGGCTCAGATAGACAAAACCTTCCCCACTCTCGACTGTGCAGCTTGTATTCTGACCCCCAAAATGGTTGAAGCCGCTCAGAACGAGAAAATCAAAATATACTCCTTCAGCGAGGTTGAAGAGGTCAAGGGATTCGTGGGTAACTTCTCGGTTAAGATTCGCAGAAAGGCCCGCTATGTCAAAGAGGACATCTGCACCGGCTGCGGAGCCTGCACCGAAAAATGTCCCATGAAAAAGGTGCCCAACGAGTTCAATCTCGGACTCGATAACCGCACCGCAATCTACATTCCCTTTGCTCAGGCCGTTCCGAAGGTTGCAAGAATCGATCCTAACTACTGCTTAAAGATTAAAAACGGCAAGTGCGGACTGTGCTCCACCGTCTGCGAAGCCAAGGCCATCGATTACACCCAGCAGGACGAATTTGTTGAGGAAAAATACGGCGCAATCGTCGCCGCCACCGGCTTTAATCCCATTAAGGTCGACAAGTACGACGAATTTGCATATTCCCAGAGCCCCGACGTTGTCACCTCTCTCGAATATGAGCGTCTTATGAACGCCGCAGGACCTACCGGCGGCACGCTGCTTCGTCCCTCCGACAAGACCCATCCCCACACCATCGTTTTTGTTCAGTGCGTGGGATCCCGCTGCGACGAAAGCAAGGGCAAGAGCTATTGCTCCAAGATTTGCTGTATGTACACCGCAAAGCACGCAATGCTCACCCGCGAAAAATATCCCGATACCGACGTTTATGTTTTCTATATCGACGTGCGTACTCCCGGTAAGAACTTTGATGAGTTCTACCGCCGCGCCGTTGAAGAATACGGCGTACACTACATTAAGGGCATGGTCGGAAAGGTTGCTCCCCACGACGGAAAGCTGACCGTTCAGGCATCCGACCTTATTATGAACGAGCAGATCAAGATCGAGGCCGATATGGTGGTGCTTGCCGCCGCTATCGAGCCGGATAAATCCGCCCGTCCTCTCGCCACTATGCTGACCGCCAGCATGGACACCAACGACTTCTTCACCGAAGCCCATCCCAAGCTCCGTCCTGTCGAAAGCCCCACTGCCGGCGTGTTCCTTTCGGGCGTTTGCCAAGGTCCTAAGGACATCCCCGAAACGGTCGCTCAGGCATCGGCCGCCGCCGCAAAGGTCATCGGCCTGCTTTCCAAGGATAAGCTGACCTGCAACCCCTGCGTTGCCCATTCCAACGAAATGATGTGCAACGGCTGCTCGACCTGCGCAAATGTCTGCCCCTACGGCGCAATTACCTACATTGATAAGGAATTCCGTTTGGGCGGCGGCAAGACCGAGACCAGAAGGGTCGCATCGGTCAACGAGGCCGTCTGCCCGGGCTGCGGCGCCTGCACGGTTGCCTGTATGTCCGGCGCAATGGACCTCAAGGGCTTTGCCAACAAACAAATTATGGCGGAGGTAGACGCGATATGCAAATAGAGAATAAAGAATTCACACCTAAAATCGTGGCTTTCTGCTGCAACTGGTGTTCCTACGCCGGTGCAGACCTTGCAGGTACCAACCGACTGAATTATCCCGCCAACGTTAAGATAATCCGCGTTCCCTGCTCCTGCCGCGTCAACCCCATTTTCATTCTCCGTGCCTTCCAGCGCGGTGCCGACGGGGTTATTATGTGCGGCTGCCATCCCGGCGACTGCCACTATACCACCGGAAACTATTATGCCCGCCGCCGTATGACCCTGCTCTTCGGTATGCTTGACTTCCTCGGAATCGAGAGAGGCCGCACCCGCGTTGAATGGGTATCGGCCGCCGAGGGCGTAAGATTTTCCACCGTTATGAACGATTTTGTTAAAACCGTTACCGAACTTGGACCTAATAAGAGATTGGAGGACCTGAGATGCAAGAAATCTTTGACAGAATGATTGAAAAAGCCGGGGAACTCCTTGAAAACGGCACCGTAGATCGGGTGCTCGGTTGGAAAGCGGGAGAATTCTTCTACGATCCTACCCCCGCCGTTTTCGGTTCCAAGGATGAGCTTTCGGATTTCGTTTACAGCGGTTTTTGCGGTGCAAACCTCAGCAAATACCTCATTAACGAAACCAAAAAGGACGGCAAAATCGCCGTTTTCCTCAAACCCTGCGACACATACAGCTTTAACGAGCTTTTGAAAGAGCACCGCATCGACAGAGAAAAGACCTATGTTATCGGTATTTTCTGCGGCGGAAAGCTCGACATCGAAAAGATCCGCCATATGGGCATTAAGGGTATCACCTCGGTTGACGAGGACGGCGACACCCTTACCGTACACACCCTTTACGGCGACAAAGAGGTGGCCAGAAGAGACGCTCTGCTCGACCGCTGCACCGTTTGCCGTAAGACCCACGTTGTATACGACGAAATGATCACCGTCGACAGAGAAATCGACGATTCCTGGAAGGGCGACCGCTTTGACACGGTTGCAAAGCTTGAGGCTATGACCCCCGACGAGCGCTTTGAGTTCTGGAGAGGCGAGCTTTCCAAGTGCATCCGCTGCAACGCCTGCCGCAACGTATGTCCCGCCTGCTCCTGCACCAACTGCGTTTTCGACAATCCCGATTCGGGCATTTCCCAAAAGGCAGCCGTCGATTCCTTCGAGGAAAATATGTTCCACATCATCCGCGCCTTCCATGTGGCCGGACGCTGCACGGACTGCGGTGAATGCTCAAGGGTATGCCCCCAGAACATTCCTCTCCACCTTTTGAACCGCAAATTCATTAAGGACATCGACACCTTCTACGGTGAGTTCCAGGCCGGCGAAACCGCCGACGAACCCCGCACTCCTCTCACCAACTTTACCAAAGAGGATGTCGAACCTACCGTCGTTTCGGACAAAGGAGGGGACAACTGATGCTTAAAATAAACAGAGAAAAGCTTCCCGAGCTTTTTGCAAAGATTTCGGAAAGCGACGAGCTTTATCTTCCCATAAAGAGAAGCGGAAAGATCGACTTCTTTAAATGGAGCGAGGGCGCAGAGGTTTGTCTCGATGAGCTTCACACCAACCGTTCCCCCAAGGATCTTTTCTTCCCCCAGACCGAAAACCTTATGGGCTTTAAGATGGACGGAAAGAAGATCGAGATCATCGACCTTCGCGACGAGACCAAGGACTTTGTGATTTTCGGCGTGCGCGCCTGCGACGCAAAAAGCTTTGATGTACTCGACAGAGTTTTCCTTGCCGATCCTGTTGACAGCTACTATAAATCCCGCAGAGACAAGGGAACGGTTGTTACCATGGCCTGCTCGGCTCCCGAGGAGACCTGCTTCTGCGGCGTGTTCGGAATCGATCCCACTGAGCCTTGCGGCGACGCCGTGACCTACCTCACCGAGGACGGACTTTTCTTCGAGGGCAAGACCGAAAAGGGCAAGGCTCTTGAAGGCAAGATTGCCGCCCTCTTCGAGGACGCAGACACCGCCGAGGTTGAAGCCCAGAAGGCAGCCACCAAGGAAATCTGCGAAAAGCTGCCCTTAAACGGTCTGTCTCTTGACGGATTCGGCAGCGAGGACGTGCTGCTTGACAAATTCAATTCCCCCGAATGGGCCTCCCTTTCGGAAGCCTGCCTCGGCTGCGGAACCTGCACCTTCGTATGCCCCACCTGCCAGTGCTACGATATCCGCGACTTCGACACCGGCCACGGCATTCAGCGATTCCGCTGTTGGGACTCCTGTATGTATTCCGACTTTACCAAAACCGCCGGCGGCCAGCCCAGAAAGACTCAGCTCGAGCGCTTCCGCCAGAGATTTATGCACAAGCTGGTTTACTATCCGGCCAACAACGACGGACTTTATTCCTGCGTGGGATGCGGCCGCTGCGTTGCAAAATGCCCCATCTCCATGAACATTGCCAAAGTCATTAAAAGGTTAGGGGGTAAAAACTAATGGCAGTAAATGAAACTCTCATTCCCCATATCGGCGTTGTTACCGATGTGAGAATAGACACTCCCGATGTTAAAACCTTCCGCGTCAACGCTCTTGAAGGCGGCAAATGCTTTGAACATATCCCCGGGCAGTGCGCTATGCTTTCCATTCCCGGCGTGGGCGAGGCTATGTTCTCCATAACCTCCTCCCCCACAAACGAGGAATATATGGAATTCAGCATTAAAAAATGCGGTTGCCTGACCTCTTGGCTCCATCAGATGGAGGTTGGCCAGGAAATCACCATCCGCGGACCCTACGGCAACGGATTCCCCGTTGAATCGGCTTTCAAGGGCAAGGATCTGCTCTTTGTGGCCGGCGGTATCGGTCTTGCACCTCTGCGCTCGGTCATCAACTATGTCCGCGCACACAGAGAAAATTACGGCAAGGTCGACATTGTTTACGGTTCGAGAAGCGCCAACGACCTTGTGGATTATAAGGAGATCATCGACGAATGGATGAACGAGCCCGACTTTAACGTTTGGCTCACCATCGACCGTGAGCAGGAGGGCTGGGACGGCCACGTAGGCTTTGTTCCGAATTACGTTAAGGAGCTTGGCTTCGACACCAACAAAACCGTCATCATCTGCGGTCCTCCCATCATGATCAAATTCACCTTGGCCGGACTTATGGAGCTTGGCTTTAACAAGACCCAGGTCTTTACCACCATGGAGCTTAGAATGAAATGCGGCGTCGGAAAATGCGGCCGCTGCAACATCGGCAGCAAATATGTCTGCAAGGACGGTCCTGTTTTCCGCTGTGACCAGCTTGACGAGCTGCCCGACGAGTATTAAGGGAGGTTTAAATATATGGAAAAAATGGTTAATGTCTTCCTGATGGGCAAAAAATATGAAGTCCCGTCATCACTTACAATTATGGGCGCAATGGAATATGCCGGCTATCAGCTGGTTAGAGGCTGCGGCTGCCGAAACGGCTTCTGCGGCGCCTGCGCCACCATCTATCGCATAAAGGGCGACCGCGAGCTTAAGGTATGTCTCGCCTGCTCGACCCAGGTTGAGGACAATATGTATGTGGCAACCCTGCCCTTCTTCCCCCTCATCAAGCAGGTTTACGACATCGAAAAGGTTTCCCCCACCCAGGCAATTATGATGCAGCTTTATCCCGAGATTTACAGCTGTATCGGTTGCAACGCCTGCACCAAAAGCTGTACTCAGGGACTTAATGTTATGCAGTACATCGCCTATGCACAGCGCGGTGAGTTCGACAAATGCGCCGACGAGTCTTTTGACTGCGTTATGTGCGGTGTTTGCTCCTCCCGCTGCCCCGCAGGCATCTCCCATCCTCAGGTGGCAATGCTTGCCCGCCGCATAAACGGCAAATACCTCGCTCCTCATACACAGCATCTTGAAGACCGCGTTAAGGAAATCAAAAACGGCGACTTCAAGGAGCTTATAGAGGGCCTTATGCAGAAGCCCATTGAGGAAATGAAAGAGCTCTATAACAACCGCGAGATAGAGAAATAAGGAGGTAAAACTATGTATCCCAGCGATTTTGAAGCATCCATAAAAAAGGTTGAAGCTGCCCGTGAAGAAAACACCAAGCTTGAACCCAGAAGAATGACAGCCGAGGAAAAGGATACCCTCCTTGCCACCTATCATCCCGATTATAAAAAGGAAGAGTTCCGCGAGCTTAAGGTCGGCCCCAACAAGGGCGAGAAGGTTCCTACCGAGCTTTGCGCCCTGCTTCAGGGACACAGCCGCATTAAGGACAACCGTCCCGACCTGTCCAACCCCGATTATGATGTTGACGTGCTCATCATCGGCGGCGGCGGAGCAGGTTCTTCGGCCGCAATCGAGGCACACAAAAACGGCGCCAACGTTATGATCGTTACAAAGCTCCGTATCGGCGATGCCAACACCATGATGGCAGAGGGCGGCATCCAGGCCGCCGACAAGCCCAACGATTCCCCCGCTCAGCATTATCTCGATGCCTTCGGCGGCGGACATTTTGCCGCAAAGCCCGAGCTGCTTTACAAGCTCGTTAACGAGGCTCCCGAGGCCATTCAGTGGCTCAACGATCTCGGCGTGGAATTCGACAAGGCTCCCGACGGAACCATGATCACCACCCACGGCGGCGGTACCTCAAGAAAGCGTATGCACGCCGCAAAGGACTATTCCGGCGCAGAAATTATGAGAACCCTCCGCGACGAGGTTTTAAACCGCGAGATTCCCGTTGTTGACTTTACCGTTGCCATCGAGATCATTCTTGACGATGAAGGCAAGGCCGCAGGCGCTGTTCTTATGAATATGGAAACCAAGGAGATCCTTGTTGCCAAGGCAAAGACGGTCGTCATCGCCACCGGCGGTGCAGGACGTCTCCACTATCAGGGCTTCCCCACCTCCAACCACTACGGCGCAACCGCCGACGGACTTGTGCTTGCATACCGCGTAGGCGCAAAGCTGCTTTATGCGGATACCCTTCAGTATCATCCCACCGGCGCAGCATTCCCCGAGCAGATCTTCGGTGCACTTGTTACCGAAAAGGTAAGATCCCTCGGCGCAAAGCTTGTTAACGTCAACGGCGAGGTATTTATGCATCCCCTCGAGACCCGTGACGTTTCGGCCGCTTCGATAATCCGCGAATGCTCCGACCGCGGCAACGGTGTTACCACTCCCCAGGGCAAGGCCGTATGGCTCGATACTCCTATGATCGAACTCAAAAACGGCGAGGGAACCATCGAAAAGAGAATCCCTGCCATGATGAGAATGTTCGGCAAATACGGCATCGACATCCGCAAGGAGCCCATCCTTGTTTATCCCACCCTTCACTATCAGAACGGCGGTATCGACATTTCGGCCGACGGACAGAGCGGTGTGGAAAACCTCTTTGTGGCCGGTGAGGCTGTCGGAGGAATCCACGGACGCAACCGTCTTATGGGTAACTCTTTGCTCGACGTTATCGTTTTCGGCCGCAACGCGGGACAGCACGCCTCCGAAAAGGCAAAGGACGTTACGGTTGGCAATCTGACCCTCGATCATATCGACAAATTCGAGAAAGAGCTTGCTTCTGCCGGTATCGAAACCGAGGTCGAATCGCCCAAGATTCTTCCCGATTACGCAAGAAAGCAATAATCTCATTTGGGCAATTAAATTAATTTTTGCTGCGATCGAAGCGGGGGAAAACCTGCTTCGGTCTCGGCATTTGTCGGAATTGTGAGAAGCCGGCAAACAATCTAAACATCCAGGCGCTGCACCACGCAAAACCTGTCCACTATGGGAAGTTCCCGCACTTTACGGAAAATTCCCCTTGGGGACAGGCAATCGGCAGCTTGCTCCTTGCAGGGCGCCGCGCAAAGAAAGTTTCAGAGGAGAAAAAAATATGGTTTATATCGGATCGGTTCTGGGCAGTCTGCTCACTACCTTGTTTTTCATTTTCATTATAGCCACCATCGGCTACCTTATCGGCGGACTTGAGATAAAGGGTATCTCCCTTGGCACCGCCGGCGTTCTTCTTGTCGCTCTGCTTTTCGGAATTTTGGCCAGCAAGGTGGATGCTTTTTCTGTCGGCGGAACTACCATCACCCTTTGGAGCGGCGACATTAAAAAAATGTTCGGCCTTGTTTCAAACATCGGAACGGCGCTGTTCGTTTCGGGAGTCGGTCTTATCGCCGGTCCCAAGTTCTTCCGCAGCTTTAACAAGAGCACAATGTCCTATATCCTTATGGGCGTTATCATAATCCTTGCCGGATTTGTTGCAATGGCCATTTGTGTTGCTCTCGGCGTTGAGCCTGCCATGGCTATCGGCCTTCTTACCGGTGCTCTTACCTCCACCCCCGGTCTTGCTTCGGCAAAAGAAGCCTTTGCGGCGGGCGAGGAGCAGGTTACATCGGGCTATGGAATTGCCTACATCTTCGGCGTACTGGGCGTTGTTTTCTTTGTTCAGCTGGTTCCCCGTATTCTTAAGGTCAACATCCCAGAGGAAAGAGAAAAGTTTAAGGCCGCTAACGCAGTTGTTATTCCCGAATCCAAGAGAAAGCTCAAAAAGCTTGATTCTCTCGATTTCTTCCCCTTTATGACCACCGTGGCACTGGGTATCATTCTCGGAACCATCAAAATTCCCGGAATCAACTTCTCCCTCGGTTCTTCGGGCGGCACCCTTATCGTCGGCCTTATAATCGGCCACTTCGGCCACATCGGGCCCATCGATATGCATATGACCAAAAACACCCTTAACGTTTTCCGTGAGCTTGGCCTTATGCTCTTCCTTATCGGCGCAGGCGTTCCCGGAGGCGTTAACTTCATCACCCACTTCAAGCCCATCTATTTCGTATACGGCGTTATAATGACCACCCTGCCTATGGTTATCGGCTTTATCTTCGCTAAATATGTTTTCAAGCTCAGCATATTCAACAACCTCGGCTCCATCACCGGCGGTATGACCTCCACACCTGCTCTCGGCACACTGGTTTCGGTTGCCGGAACCGACGATGTAACCTCGGCATACGCCGCAACCTATCCTATCGCGCTGGTTATCATCGTTGTGCTGTCCAAGGTTTTCGGAATGATCTGCGGATAAAATTTTCCGCCCACCCGAAAAAAATGCTTACATTTTTATTTCGTTTGTGATAAAATACTATTCGTAAACAGTCGAGCAATTTAATTTTTAATTAAACCGTAAGTCCAGACATTTTTGGACTTGCGGTTTTTTATTGTTATTTAATATCGGAGGAAATTTATGAAACAACTTGATCTTGCAAACGAAAAAATCGGAAAGCTGCTTCGCGGTTTTGCCGTGCCCTGCGTCATTTCACTGCTTGTGGCCGCGCTTTATAACATTGTCGATCAGATCTACATCGGACACATAAGCGGAATTGATCCTTCAAGCGGCCAAAGCATCAGCATACTTTGCAACGGCGCCACAAATGTGGTTTATCCCTTTACACTCATCGCACTTGCACTGTGCCTTCTCGTGGGGGACGGCTCGGCGGCTATGTTCAGCCTTTGCCGCGGAAAAAAGGATTACGAAACGGCCGAAAAAAGCATCGGAAACGGCTTTATTATGCAAATAATTCTGCTCGTTATTTTAACGGCAGTGGGATTTATATTTAAGGACTCTTTGCTGACACTTTTCGGCGCAACCCCTGCCGGAAGAGCCTATGCCGAGGATTATTACGACATAATTATTTTGGGATTTCCGGCGTATATGTTTGCCCAAGGGATGAACTCAGCCATTCGCGCCGATGGAAGTCCCCGCTTTGCTATGGCGGCCACCACGGTGGGTGCGGTGCTCAACATAATACTCGACCCGATTTTTATTTTTACCTTTAATATGGGAATCAAGGGAGCGGCCATCGCCACCATTCTCGGCCAGTATGTTACCCTTTTGCTGACCGTCGGATATCTTTTCAAATCAAAGAATTTTCATATTTCAAGACGATCGATAAAACCCGATTTTGCCCTTTGCGGACGCATTGCACTGCTCGGCATTTCTTCGCTTATTACTCAGATCTCCATTGTCATAATCATAACGGTGTGCAACAATCTTGTGGGCAAAATAAACGATCCCGTTTACGGCACCGACATTCCCCTTGCGGTCATCGGAATAGTAATGAAGGTGTTTGGAATAGTGGTGTCGATTTGCATCGGCATAGCCCTGGGCGGACAGCCCATTGTGGGATTCAACTTCGGTGCCGGAAACATCGGGCGCGTTAAGGAAACCTATAAAAAAATTATGCTCAGCTGCGGAGCGGTGGGAATTGCCGCAACGGTCATTTTTCAGATTTTCCCCGACATTGTGGTAGACCTTTTCGGCAGAGGCAACAGCGAAATTTACATCGAATATGCCCGCCTTTGCCTGAGAATTTATCTTGTGACGGTGCTTTTGACCTGCCTTATTAAGGCAAGCTCGATTTTCTTACAGTCCATCGGTGCGTCATTTAAATCCATGGCAATCTCGGTCGCAAGAGACGTTATATTTTTCGTACCGGCAATAACGGTACTGGGGCTTTGCACCGGGTCGGTCAAATATATGCTTTGGTCGGCGGCCATTACCGATGTGCTGACCGGCATTCTGACCTTTGCTTTTATCAGGGGCGAGTTTAAAAAATTAAACAAAATGAAGAATTTGCCTGTTGACAAGTCGAATTTGGAGTAATATAATTCAATATGTAAGGCATAGGCGTCTTTTGAGGAGATTTCTCGGGCGGCTTTGCCTTTTTTATTTGACATAAAGGGCATTTTGGAATATAATAAACTGGGTTAGATTTGGCGATGCCTTTAGGTACTGCCTTCGATTTGCCTTGTTTCGGCCTTTGGCCTTTACAGGGTTTTGACCCGTCAAAAAAGCAAAAAACAATCAGAAAAATCGCTCAATCGGTTTTTCATAGGGTAAAATGCTTTGAGAAAAGAGGGATTGCTTGTGAGCCAAAAAATGTACGACGCAATTAAACCTGTAAAACACGCTCACGGTGGGGTCAAGGCACCCCACAAAAAATTCACGGCCGAGCAGGCCACCGTTAAAATGCCGCCTCCCGACAAGGTGTACATCGCCATGCAGCAGCACATCGGTGCGCCATGTCTTCCTACCGTTAAAAAGGGCGACAAGGTGTTTGTCGGAACGGTGGTGGGAGACAGCGACAAATATGTATCTGCTCCCATTCATTCAAGCGTTTCGGGAACAGTCGAGGGAATGACAAAAATACAGCTTCCTTCGGGCGTTAAAACCGATGCGGTCATTATCGCTTCCGACGGGCTTATGACCCCCGATCCCGAGCTTAAACCCCACCCCGTTACCACGGTGGACGAGCTTTTAAAGGCAGCTCACGATTCCGGTCTTGTGGGACTTGGCGGTGCGGGATTTCCCACCTATATCAAGCTTACTCCCAATAAGGACAAGCCCATCGATACGGTCATAATCAACGCCGCCGAGTGCGAGCCATTCATCACCGCCGACTATCGCGAGGCCATTGAAAACAGCGAGAACCTTATGGAAGGCGTTTTTATGCTGCTTGATGTTTTAAAGCCCCAGCAGATAATCATCGCCGTTGAGGACAACAAGCCTGCCGCCATCGAAAAACTCGAAAAAATCGCCGGCGACGGACGGGATAAGGAACACAGAGTCAAGATTATGAAGCTTCGTTCCCATTATCCTCAGGGCGCAGAAAAGGTGCTTGTTTATACCGCCACGGGACGAAAGATCCCTCAGGGCGGCCTTCCCGCAGATGTGGGATGTATCGTTATGAACATCACCAGCGTTTCCAAGCTTTACGAATATATCACCACCGGTATGCCCCTTGTCAGCAAACGGCTGACGGTGGACGGCGCCGTGCTTAAAAAAAGCGCCGAAAACGTCATTGTGCCGATAGGCACCACCGTCGATGAGGTCATCGACTTTGTGGGAGAGCCCGAAAGAGAGGTCACCAAGGTGCTTATGGGCGGCCCCATGATGGGACTGTGCATATCCGACGGACAGATCCCGGTGCTCAAGCAAAACAACGCCATAATCCTTTTCGGCGCAAACAAGGATTCAACCCTGCGCTATAAGGAAACGGCCTGCATCCGCTGCGGACGGTGCGGAGAGGTATGTCCCATGTCGCTGCTGCCCACCGCCATTGAAAAATATTCCCGCTTTAAGGATATAAAGGCGCTTGAAAGGGCGGGAGTGCTGACCTGTATGGAGTGCGGAAGCTGCGCCTTTACCTGCCCGGCACATCGGCCGCTTGTCCAGTATATGCGGCTTGCCAAGGAAATTTATAAAAAGGGGGATAACTGATGTTTCGCGGAAAAAAGCTTAATGTAAACTCCTCGCCCCACCTTCATTGCGGCGAAACCACCACCGGAATAATGCTCGACGTTATAATCGCCCTGCTTCCGGCCCTTGTTATGTCGGCCGTGCTTTTCGGCCCGAGAACACTGCTTATTGCCGCCCTTTCGGTTGCGGCCTGCGTAGGCTTTGAATACGGTTTCCGCCGTCTTATCGGTCGGGACAACACCATAAGCGACCTTTCGGCCGTTGTAACGGGACTGCTGCTTGCCTTTAATCTGCCGGCCACCATTCCTCTTTGGATGGTCGTTGTGGGAGATTTTGTGGCAATCGTTATCGTCAAGCAGTTTTTCGGCGGAATCGGACAGAATTTCGTCAATCCCGCCCTGGTGGGAAGAATCGTGCTGATGATCTCCTTCCCTGCCGATATGACATCCAAGGAATGGATTATGCCTCTGGCCTTTAAATCAGCCGACGCCGCCACCTCGGCCACTCCGCTGACCTTCCTTTCGAGCGGAGAGCAGGTTCCGTTTTCCCTTAAAGATATGTTTTTCGGACTTCGCCCGGGTTCTCTCGGGGAGGTATGTATTGCGGCGCTTTTGCTTGGCGGAATATACCTTTGCGTAAAGCGGGTCATTTCTCCCGTTATTCCCCTTGTTTTTATGGGCACCACCGCCCTTGTGACCGGCCTTTGCGGACAAAATGTGCTTTATAACCTTATGTCGGGCGGCCTTGTGCTCGGCTCGATATTTATGGCCACCGACTACACCACCTGTCCCATAAACACAAAGGGTAAAATCATATATGCCGTGGGCTGCGGCCTGCTTACCGCCCTTATCCGTCTTTTCGGCAATATGCCCGAGGGCGTTTCCATGGCCATTCTTCTTATGAACATACTTGTTCCCCACATCGAGCGACTGACCGCTCCTAAGCCCTTCGGCTTTGTTAAACCAAAGAAAGCGGGGGAGGAAAAATGAACAAAAAAGAAATAATTATTCCCGCCCTCATTTTAACCGTAATATGCTTTTCGGTAACGCTGCTTTTGTCGCTGACCAATTTCATCACGGCCGACAAGATCGAAAAGGCCAAGGCCGATTCCATCGCCGCTGCCATGCAGTCGCTTGTGCCCAACGCAGAGTTTACCGAAACCGAGGAAAATACCTATTCGGCCCAAAAGGACGGACAGACCACAGCATACGTTTTTATAACCGAGGAAATGGGTTATAAAAGCAAAATAGAGGTTATGACCGCCGTAAACGCAACCGACGGAAGCATTATCGGTGTGACCGTTACCGGATGCGCCGACGAAAGCCCCGGTATCGGCCAGAAGGTCGGAAGCGACGAAAGCTTTACCGCCCAGTATACCGGCCAATCGGAAGAGGCCAAGGCCGATGCCATAACCGGTGCCACCTTTTCCTCAAAGGCGGTCACAAAGGCCGTCAACGACGCTTTAGACAAGTTTGACGGCATAAAAGGAGGCAACTGAAATGGGAAAATATTTTAAGGAATTTTCCAAAGGCATTTTAAAGGAAAATCCCGTTTTTCGCCTGTGTCTCGGAACCTGCCCCACCCTTGCCATTTCCACCACCCTTTCGGGAAGTATCGGAATGGGTCTTGCGGCAACGCTGGTGCTTATATGTTCAAACACGGTCATATCCCTTCTTCGTAAGGTCATTCCCGATAAAATCAGGATCCCCGCATACATTACGGTCATCGCAGGATTTGTTACCATTGTGCAGATGCTTGTGCAGGCCTTTTTGCCGGCCCTTAATTCGACGCTGGGCATATACCTTCCCCTCATAGTCGTTAACTGCATAATTCTCGGCCGTGCCGAGGCCTTTGCGGGTAAAAATCCCGTGCTGCTGTCGGCTCTCGACGGACTCGGAATGGGTATCGGTTTTACCGTTTCCATTTCTCTGATGGGATTTATCCGCGAGCTTTTGGGCAGCGGAACGGTGTTCGGACACACGGTCGGCAATCCCCCAATGCTGGTTTTCGTTATGGCTCCCGGCGGATTTTTTGTTTTCGGAATGATGGTTGCTCTTGTCAACGCCATTTCCAAAAAGCAGGGTAAAAAACCGATTGAACACATCGGATGCGAAAACTGCCCTGCCAAGGGATGCTGCGGTGCGGCCGATAGCGGCTGTGACGGCGAAAGTGCAGGTGTGAGCAAAGACAAAAAGGAGCCCGAAAAAGCCGAGACCGTAAAATCGACCGAAAAACCGGCTGATAACGCCGTCCAGACATCCGATAAAGCAACAGACAATACAGCAGATAAAGCAGCCGACAAAACGGATGACAAAACGGCTGATAACACTGCTTCGACCGACGGTAAACCAATCGCCGCAGACGCACAGGCCGCTCAAAAGTCCTCAAAAGAGGCCGGCGAAAGCCTGACCGACGAGCAGAAGGGAGGAAACGAGCAATGACATACTATCTTGGAATACTGGTGCTTTCGGTGCTGGTGGAAAACTTTGTTCTTGCCCAGTTTCTCGGCATCTGCCCCTTCTTGGGCGTTTCCAAAAAGCTTAACACCGCCGTGGGAATGAGCCTTGCGGTAATATTCGTAATGGTGCTTTCCACCGCCGTGACCTACCCCATTTACCAGTGGATACTTCTTCCCAACAATATGGCATATCTCCAGACCATTGTATTTATACTGGTCATCGCCGCACTTGTTCAGCTTGTGGAGATCGCCCTTAAAAAATATATGCCTGCCCTTTACAAGGCGCTGGGCATCTACCTGCCCCTCATCACCACCAACTGCGCCGTGCTGGGCGTTTGCGTGCTCCACTTTACCAAAGGATACAACTATCCTCAGGCCCTTGTTAACGCATTTGGCTCGGGACTGGGTTTCCTTGTTGCCATGGTGCTTTTCGCGGGAGTGAGAGAGCGGCTTGAAACCTGCGACATTCCCGATTTTCTTAAAGGACTTCCCATAACCCTCGTTGCCGCCGCCATAACCTCCCTGTCCTTTATGGGTTTTTCGGGAATGGCCAACGGACTTCTCGGAATAGGAGGTTGACGACCTATGACAACAGTAATTACCTCGGTTCTTATAGTAACGATCATCGGTATAATCGCCGGTGTGGGACTCTCGGTGGCTTCGGTCATTATGAAGGTGCCGGTGGACGAAAAACAGCAGAAGATAAGAGAGGCGCTGCCCGGTGCAAACTGCGGTGCCTGCGGATTTTCGGGCTGCGACGGATACGCCGCCGCTTTAAGTCAGGGCAAGACCGACAACACGGGGCTTTGCGCTCCCGGCGGTCAGGCAGCCGCCGATAAAATAGCCGAGATTTTAGGCGTATCGGCATCCTCGGCCGAAAAAAAGGTTGCCAAGGTAAAATGCCTCGGCAACTGCGACAACACTCAAAAGCAGGTCAACTACAAAGGTGTCAGAACCTGCCGCGCCGCAAAACAGATATTCTCTGGCGGCGGAGACTGCGCCTACGGATGTATCGGATACGGCGATTGCGTTAAGGTATGCCCCGAGAAGGCCATTAAAATAACAAACGGTATTGCCGCCGTTTGCGACGAGCTTTGTGTGGGCTGCGGCCTTTGTGCAAAGGAATGTCCCAAGGACGTCATCGAAATAAGGGCTATGACAAAGCCCACCGTCAGCTGCAAAAACACCGAGAAAGGCCCCGATGTCCGCAAGGTGTGCAGCGCGGGATGCATCGGCTGCGGCCTTTGCTCCAAAAAATGCCCCGAGGGCGCCATCGAGGTCAAAAACTTCTTAGCCTATATCGATTGCGAAAAGTGCGTAAACTGCGGAGCGTGCAAGGCTGCCTGCCCCAGAAAGTGCATTATATAAGCATCCATATAACGGGTGCAAAAAACTTTGTATTCCGTAAAATTCAACAAGCAAAAGGGTCGATTGTTTCCGCTGCGGAAACGGTCGGCCCTTGCTTTATTTACTATTCGAACATCTTTTGCAAAAAGAGTCAGGGAAGGCAATTTTGAAGGGAACATCACTTTTCTTTAAGGATATGATTTCCCCTTTAGATTTCTTTAAGGCAGTTCATTGCCCATAAGAGATATTTCATTCCTTTTCTACCGGCATATAATACAAGCGCCCCGCGTAGACCTTTCGGCCGACACGGGGCGCTTGCAACATTAAATGAGGCTATGAAAAATCATTCAAATCGATTGAATGTTAAACCTGTTTTTCTCAGAGCTTCTGCTCTTCAATGGGGAATTTGTCTCTTACATTAACGGCCTTCTGAAGAACCAGCAGTGCGTCAACTACCGAAACGGGATCATCGCCTTCGCTGACCTTACTTACCTTCAGTGCATCGCCGGTAAGCTCTCTGAGCTTGACTGCGTGCTGGAGTATCCACAGTGCATCGGTGGTGTCAACCGTTCCGTCAAGGTTGGCGTCGCCCAGCACCAGATCTACCTTATACTTCTCAAAGTCCTCAAGAGCCTTCTGATAATCGGCAATATTTTCGAGACGGCGATCGCCGTATTTCTCTTTAAGCTCGTTATAAGCCTCGGTTGCCTTTTCGAGAAGCTCTCTCTTTTCGCGCCAGTTTTCCTCGGTTATTTCGCCGATGGCCTTTATGGCATTGTAGGTGGTGTTGACCTGAGCAAGAGCCTTTGCGGGAATCTCGGAGTCCTCGGTAACGTTTCCTGCATCATAGTATGCCTGGAGCTTATAGATGTCCTCCATATTGAGGGCCGAGCCAAAGAACATAAAATCGTCAAGCTTGAATTTAGCCTTGAATCCTGCGCCCAAACCGTCCTGACCGATGTTAAGGGTGGTTCCGGCGTCCGAATTAAGCGAGCCTACGTCAATGCCGGTGGTAGCGATAAGTCTGAAGTCGGCATAGAGATTTGCAACGCTGTTTTCTCTGTCCACAACGGCGATAAGGTTGACATATCCGCCGTTTCCGGCCACGGTGTATCCGTTGGCCGAAGTGTAAGGAGTATCCGAACGCTTGGAGCCGTCGGCCAGGTTAAAGCGGAACTTTCCGCCTTCGGTGGCGATGGTTATGCCGGGGTTCATTCCGCTCTCCCAGTCCTTATTGGAAACAAGGGCGGGGTCGTTTGACTGTGCGTCAAGATCCTTTATCCACATAGATATGGTAAAGCTGTCGGTGCCGAGATTCTTCAGATTGTTGAAGGAAAGATATCCGTTCGACAGGTCAACGGCGCCGTTGTAATAACCGTTTTCGTCATAGGTGATTGTGCCGTTTTCCTTGGCGAAAACCACAGAGGGCTGAGAATTGTCGAGATTACCGTCGAATTTGAAGTATGCCTTCATACCGAGGGCCTTGGTGTCGATGTAATCGGAAAGCTTGATGTGGTTGTCGGAATTATCGACGGTCTGATGTCCGCGGTATTCGTCACCGGGAGCGTCGATCTTCCACTCCTCATTGGTGGGAGCGGAATAGGTATAGTCCTTGAAGTAATTGTCGGGTACGGTGTAATCGTATTCGCCGCTCTGTGCAACGCCCAGTGCCGCTGCAACAACAGAGGACATACTGGCGGTGGTGAGAACGTTGTCGGTGGCCTCATTTGTGTACTGTCCGGGCACAACGCTCTTGCCCTTGGCAATGTAGGTGCAGTTCATTTCCTTGGAATTGTTGCCGCCGTGATTGGTTCCTACTCCGCCGTGGTCGGTGAGTATTATAAAGAGGGTATCCTCGAGATATCCGAGTTCGTCAAGTGTGTCGTAAATTCTGCCGACCTCAACATCTGCCGCCTCAAGGGTACGATAATATGTGCTGCTCTGATATCCGGTGGTATGGCCTTCGTGATCGACGCTGTCGAAATGGATGAAGGTCATCATCGGGTCGTTTTCTTTCCAATAGTCGATGGCGAGATTTGCAACCCCTGTGTCGGTGTTGGTGGTCTGGAGGTTTATATCGATGTTGTGTTCGATAACACCGTAGTTAATGGGGCTCCAGTTGACTATCGAGCCGAGAGCGGCCTCGGGATAGGTATTTCTGATGTATTTGAAGATGGAGGGATAGGCCTGATAATCGGGAGTCTCGTTAGCCTCGATGCTTTCATTGGTGTTGCCGTGGCGCTGGGGGCTTACACCGAGAAGCATTGCCGACCAGTTCTGTGCGCTGATGGAGGGGAAAACCGATGTTGCAGTGTGGGTGTAAAGTACATCGCTGCCGGCTCTGATACGGTCGAGATTGGGTGTGCTTACAGCATCGTCAGCGTCAAATGCGCCCAGTCCGTCGATTCCGAGAACCACAACGCGCTTATAATCTTCGCTGAGTGCGTGGGGATTGGTTTTGGAAGTAAGGGTGTTAAGACCGCCCTGGAGGGTCTTTCTGGCGGCAATGAGCTCTTCTCTTGAAACGGTTTCAAGGTTGACATCCTTTACCTGCTCGTAAGCTGCGGCAAATTTATCATAAGAGCCCTGGGTATATGCGGTGTTGCCTGCGTCGTAAATACCGAAAGCCTTGTCAAAAAGCGCCTTTGTGGAGGTGACCAGCGGATCCACCGGAACGATTTCCGAGCCGGCAGTTTTGGCAAAACGAACATTATCGATGTAGTTGACGTTTTCGCCCTGACGCTGATAATACTGCAGTCCGAATATACCGACTTTGGTGATCTTGGTGGGGTCGAATCCCGAAGATGCGGCCGAGAAATCCAGGGGTATGTTGACCGTGTTCCAGCCTTCGTTGAGTTTGACTCCCGAAAGGGAAATTTTGAGTGCCTTTTCGGTCCAGTCGGCCGAATCGTGCTCGGCATATCCGCCGCCGTCCTGACGGGAGGAAACGACCAGGTATGCACATCCTGCCTTTTCAAACCAATCGGTTGCCTGGGGCAGCATATCAAAGATGAAATAGCTCATCTGAGAAATGTCGATGGTGTTCTGAAGTTTATAAAGTCCGCAAAATCCGCCGGTCTGCCAGAATTTAAGCGAACCTTTGCCCTGTGTCTTGACGGAAGTGTCCACTGCCATTCCGTCGCCGGTATAGCAGGACCAACCGCTTGTGCTGTCACAATCGCTGACATATACACCTTCGTCGTCCGCGTAAACGGTCGCCGGCAAAAGCATTGTCGCAATCATCATAACCGAAATTATGATTGACAATAGTTTTTTTAATTTCATTTTATTGCCTCCTAATGGATTATTTTGCGTTTTTCCGTTGTTTACATTATAACATTATAGATTTTATCTGTCAATGAGAATTCTTACATTATTCTATGTTTTTACGTCATATTATTTTTGTTTATTTTTGCGTTTCCTGTCCCGGCGAAAAGATGTTTTGCACCGCAGCGAGCAGCGGCACCCCCTGCACGGCACTTTCCTGTGAAATTTATAAACAAGCTTCTCGGAAGGTCGAAAAAAACACACCCGCCCATCAGAGAACAGTCCATCAGAGAATAACCCGGTCGGAAAATATGAGATTCACCGAAATCAAATGAAGAAATGGCATAGGAATTTCCGGCGATTAAAACAGTGCATACGGCGGTTTTTTTGACAAATGCGGCGCCTCTCATTTTTATGTGTAAAAAAAGCCATATATAATTAAAAAAACTCTTGCATATATATTTATACCGTGGTATAATGAGCATACTGCATAATAATTGCGAGTAATTATTGCAATTTTTGTTTTTAATAGCAATTTGAAAGGGTGTTCAAAATGAAACAGTATTCTGCAGACAGAATAAAAAATATTGCCATCGCCGGCCATGGCGGAAAGGGAAAAACTTCTCTGTGCGAAGCCATGCTTTACATAAGCGGCGCAACCGACAGACTCGGCAAAGTGTCAGACGGAAATACCGTTATGGATTTTGACCCCGAGGAAAAGAAAAGAGCCGCCTCCATCTCGACGGCGGTCGCCCCGGTGGAATGGAAGGATTGCAAGCTTAATATAATCGACACTCCCGGTATGTTTGACTTTGCCGGTGAAATGAGAGAGGGTATCCGCGCGGCGGGCACATGCGTCATCGTCATTTCGGGTAAATCGGGCGTTGCGGTAGGAGACGAAAAGGCCTATGCCGTTGCAAAAAAACAAGGCGCGGCAAAATTCTTCTTCATTTCCAAAATGAATTCCGATAAAGCCAATTTCGACAATGCTCTCCAGTCGCTTATTGACCGTTTCGGCAATACCGTCTGCCCCATCGTCGTGCCCCTGGTGGAGAATCATAAGGTCGTGGCATATGTCAACCTGCTGACCGGCAACCGCGTAACCTACGAAAACGGAAAACCGGTTAAGGTTCCCGGCGATCTTGCCCCCTTTGAGAAATACATAGAACAGATAAACGAAGCCGTCGCCGCCACCGACGATGAGCTTATGGAAAAATACTTTAACGGCGAAAAATTCACTCACGAGGAGCTTTTAAAGGGCGTTCCCGCCGCCATTAAATCGGGCGAGCTTGCCCCGGTTTACTGCGGCGCAGGCCTTACCCTCGAGGGCGTCGATCTTTTGCTCGACGGTCTGGTAAACTATGCTCCCTCGGCGCTTGAAAAGAGCAACGAACCGGGTCAGAAGGGCGATGAAACAATCGAGCTTGCTCCCGATGAAAATGCTCCCACCGTCGCCGTCGTATTCAAAACCGTCGCCGATCCTCAGGTCGGTAAACGGTCCTATTTCAAGGTCATTTCGGGTAAGGTAACACCCGACAGCCAGCTTGTCAACGCCCGCACGGGAGAGACCGAAAGAATCGGTAAGCTCTTCTTTATAAAGGGCGCGAAGGCTGAGGACGCCGCCGTAATTCCGGCCGGAGATATCGGATCGGTTTCAAAGCTCTCGGGCACAAAAACCGGCGATACCCTCTGCGCCCCCGGCAATATTGTTGCCGCAAGAGGAATAGATTTCCCCGCTCCCTCCCTTTCTATGTGCATAAAACCCAAGAAGAGGGGCGATGAAGATAAGATAGTCACGGGACTCAACCGCATTATCGAAGAGGATCCTACCGTTTCGCAATATACCAACCACGAGACCCACGAGCAGATACTTTCGGGACTGGGCGAGCAGCACCTTGACGTTGTGTGCTCCAAGCTCAAGACCAAGTTCGGCGTCGAGGTCGAGCTGAGTGTTCCGAGGGTTGCATACCGCGAGACCATCAGGAAAAAGGTTGAGGTTCAGGGAAGGCATAAAAAGCAGTCGGGCGGTCACGGCCAGTTCGGCGATGTTTGGATTCGCTTTGAGCCTTGCGAGTCGGACGATCTGGTCTTTGCCGAGGAGGTTTTCGGCGGCTCGGTTCCCAAGAACTATTTCCCCGCCGTTGAGAAGGGACTCCGCGACAGTATGAAGAAGGGACCGCTGGCCGGATACCCGGTTGTCGGCATTAAAGCCACGCTCTACGACGGATCCTATCACCCGGTCGATTCTTCGGAAATGGCTTTCAAAACCGCCGCTTCCATAGCATTCAAAAACGCCTTTGAAACGGCCAATCCCACCCTGCTTGAGCCTATCGGCCTTTTAAAGGTATCGGTTCCTGCAGACAATATGGGCGATGTCAACGGCGATATCACCAAGCGCAGAGGCCGCC
The DNA here is from genome assembly GCA_934444695.1 of uncultured Eubacteriales bacterium. Classification (GTDB taxonomy): domain Bacteria; phylum Bacillota; class Clostridia; order Oscillospirales; family Acutalibacteraceae; genus UMGS1484. The sequence goes on from CAKSDF010000002.1 coordinate 44,150, forward strand.
CGGTAGGAATGGATCAGGACGACGAAGGTATGCACATAATCGAGGCCGAGGTTCCCATGGCCGAAATGGGCAGCTTCTCCACCGTTCTCCGTTCGGCGACCCAGGGACGCGGTTCCTTCACCCTTGAATTTTTACGGTATGATCCCGCTCCCCCCGCAGTGGTCGAGAAGGTCATTGCCGAGGCTAAAGCCAAGGGCGATATAGAATAATTGTCGTGAGAATTTCCTATCGTCATATTTGCGATTCGGCATTTTGAAATCATAAAATTCTAAAAATCTGATTTTGCATAAAAACCCGCTCTGCTATTGTTTGGTAACAGGGCGGGTTGTTTTTTCGCAGGTCACAGGTTTGCCCGGCTTTTTTCACTCTGCATTTATCGGTCGCACCATTTGCCAAAGCTGCCGAGGTCGGAAGGCGCAAAGGCAGGCACACAGCTTAGGTGAGCTGAGGCAATCAGCGCAAGCTGATCGGAGGGAGTCTGCCGTAAAACGAAGATGGGGGTTGAAAAAGGCGGTTGTTCCTTCTCGGGTAGGGTGCGGAATTGCTGCTCCCTCCGGTCTCGGCCCCGCCGAGACTGCCTCAGCGGCCAAACCGCAGCACAGCCTTTGTCATCTCTTTTACAGGGCGGCAGCGAATAGCGGAGTGAAGGAACAAACAAAGTCTGCAGAAAAGAGACGAGCAAATACGCATGGTATCGCTGCGATCAACCATATAACTTGTATCAAAAAGTCCCGCGATATATTGACAAAAATTAAAATTATATGGTATAATGTGAATGTACGAAACACACATTAACAACGGCACGGCAGATTTTTTCGCCGGTGCAGATCTGCGTTAGTCTGACACTGCCTGCGGTTGCTGCCTACCGATCAAAGCCCGCGGCGGACAAACGACCCGCGACCAAAAAAGGAGACGTGTTATGAAAAAGATCATAAGCTTGCTGCTCACTTTCTGCCTTCTGTCAACAATGGTGTGTCTGGAAATTCCATCGTCCGCCGACACCTCGGAATACACATATGAAATCGACGGCAACGGCAATGCAGCGCTGCTTCGCTTTAATAACAGAGACAACTGCGGTTCTGAAATCACCGTGCCCTCAGAAATCGACGGACATCCGGTCACCGTAATAGCAAACGGTTGCTTTTTCGGACTGTATGAACTGGAAAAACTCAATCTTCCTCAAAGCGTTGTGTCTATTGAAGGCAGTGCTTTGGCCTATACAAAACTTAAAAGCGTTACCGGTTGTGAAAACGTGGTGAATGTAACCGAAGAATGCTTTAAAAACACCCCCCTTCTTTCGGCCGCAAAAAAGCAGGGTGAATTTTATTTCGGGAAGTGCCTTGTTGCGACATATGCCGAAAATCTGGGAGAAGAATATACCGTTAAAGACGGAACCGAAAAGATAGAGTATCGGGCCTTTGCCTGTAATGACACTCTTAAAAAAGTCACTCTCCCCGTCAGCCTAAAATATATAGATGACAGTGCCTTTTACAGTATGGAAGCCCTTTCGGATATTACCCTTCCCGATGGAGTGGAGAGCATAGGTTACACGGCCTTTTCAGGATGCTCTTCTCTCGAAAAAATCAACATTCCCTCTTCGGTCAGGTTTATAGGAGCTGCGGCTTTTTTCGAATGCTATAACCTTAATACCATTACCTTTGCCGAAGGAATAACCGAAATCAGCCCGGAATCCTTCGAAAAATGCGGAGTTAAAGATCTCACCATTCCTTCAAGTGTCAAGCGCATAGGACACAACGCATTTTTCGGATGTGAGCAGCTTGAAAAGCTGACCGTGCTTGGAGAGGTTGAGTTTATCGGATACGGTGCGTTTAACTGCTGCAAGCAGTTAAAAGAGGTGTCTTTTTCAAACGGCGTGAAGGAGCTTGAGGGCGGAACCTTTGCATCGTGCTCTTCGCTGATGGATACCGATATGGTGAAAAACGTCGAAAAAATGGGTTACGGAGTCTTTTCGTATTGCAGTTTCGGGCCTTATTTTGTCATAAAAAATTATATGAAAAACATTCCGGAACGGACATTTGGAGGCTGCGAAAACTTAAGATACGTTGTTATAGAGGACGGCGTTGAATCGATAGATATACATGCCTTTGCCGACAGTCGGAATTTGGAATATGTTGTGATTCCTGCAAGCGTAACCGATATTGATCCCGAGGCTTTTGCCGACACGTCGGATTTTTTCATAATCGGTGAGAAAGGATCGAGAGCCGAAAGCTTTGCCAAGGAAAACCGGCGCGACTTTTTGGACGTTAACGATATAAAAGGCGATGTTAACTGCAACTACCTCATCGACGTAAGCGATGCGCTGTATACCTTGCAGGCGTATGTCGGCTCACGCGTTCTCGACAAAAGGGCGTTTAATGCAGCCGACATCGATAATGACGGCGAGATTACCGTTTTGGATGCGCTGTATATTCTCCAGTATGCGGTGGGACTGCGGCAAACCCTTTATCTTTAAAGAAAACCGCAGCAAAACCGCAGTGCCGCCGCTTTATAAGCCCGGCAGTGATCGGCCAACGTTCGGTACAACGTCGGTTAAACGGGCGGGCATTTCATTTGTCGGATTGACAATATATTATTTGTAAAACACGGTATAGCATCGGTAAAACATTAATATCGATAATTCCATCATAAAAACAAAGGCCCTCGGCAGAAAATTGCTTCTGTCGGGGGTCTTTGCGGTTGAGATAAGATTTAGTTGTTGATAGATTGCGCTGTCGTCAGATTTTTTTTCGACGGGCTTGCGTTATCAGCATATTTTTTCGGCAGATGAGATATCGGATGATTGTGTTGTCGATGTAATAAATTTAGTCGGCGATGCGGACAGCGTGCGAATATTTTTGAGAAAATAAGCAGATTTTCAGGTGTGCGACCTTTGCAGCGGCAGAATTTTTTGCGAAAAATTTTGCGTCTCAAAAGAAAAAAACGTTGCCGCCTCTCTGCATTCCAAAATCGGGCAGGAACGGCGGGATTTTGTTATAAAAACATTTTAAAAATTTTTTTGAATATGCTCGGGCAAAGCGGGGAAAATATTTTCCGAGAGGTGAATTTTATGATTATGGACAAAATCGCGCTTATCTTAACCATTATCGGCGCGCTCAACTGGGGAAGCATCGGTCTTTTCCGCTTTGACATCGTTGCATGGATATTCGGCGGACAGGACGCTATGCTCAGCCGTATTGTTTATACCCTTGTGGCCCTTGCGGGAATATGGTGTATTTCTCTGCTTTTCCGCGAGCGTGACAGCCGCCCTGCCGGAGATTATACCTGATCTCGGTGCGGTCTAAAAACCGTTCGGCTAGGAGGGTAAAATGCCCTTTTAAAGCCGATGCTTTGACAGTTAAAGGCAAGGGCAAGCGGCCGCTGAACCCCTGATTTGAAAGGCATTGGTAAGCAGGGTGTCCTTTCGGCGGCTTTTGCCGCTACATAGTTATATATAATGCACGGTACAAATAACGCACAAAACAACGCCCAGACAAAGGATTCCGATATACCTTTAACAGAGCAAAAAGAAAAGCTGCAATGACGGAAAATGACTTCCCGCCTTTACAGCTTTTTTGTCATTATTTCTGCATTGTCGACCGGATCGCGATAATAATTTTTCCGCTCGCCGCATTTTTGGTATCCGCAGCTTTGATAGAGGTTTTTGGCCGCCGCATTTTTCGACCGCACTTCAAGGGTTATCTCGGTGCAGCCGGCCGTTTTTGCCCTCTGCTCAAGGGCCGAGATGAGCGCTCTTCCGACACCTTTCCTGCGAAAGGCACTATCCACCGCCACATTGTTAATGTATGCCGTTTCGCAAACCGCGTCGACCGAAATATAACCTGCGACCTTGCCGCTCTCTTGGATGTTCTCGCCGTCTTGCACTCGGCTGCCGTCTTGACCGCAGTCCCGACTTTCATCTTCCCGTTCATCGGTCAAAACCGCTGCAAGAAAGATGCTGTGGCCGTTTTGCAGCGTGTCGAGGATGTTTTGCCTTGTCCACGGAGCGGAAAAGCACTGCCTTTCGATACGCTCCACTCCACCGACGTGCCGCATTTCAAGATCAATTATCTTCATGGACAATCTCCCGTATCTTTTCAAGAATCATATCCCGGCATTTGCGGTAATCGTCGAGACTGCCGCCGAAGGGGTCAAAAATGCCCAGGGAAGGCATTATTTTTTTTGTATCTTTAAAGGCGTCGAGCATAATAAGCCGGTGGGTCTCGGTCAAAGGAACCACCACATCAGCTTCATAGAAAAGGGCGTTTGTAAGCTGAGAGGATTTATGCCCTGAAATGTCCACGCCAAGCTCGGCGCAGGCCGCCACTGCATTTTGTGAAGGGGGATCCCCGGGAGAAACCGATATTCCGGCGCTTTTTGCGCAGATATCAAGCCCTTCTTTTTTCGCAATGTCGTTTAAAATGCCTTCGGCCATGGGGCTGCGGCAGGTGTTTCCGGTGCACACAAAAAGATATTTTTTCATATTGTTCTCTGTTACTATCGTTATAATGTCGTTATAATATACTGCTTTCGATTATGCCCTCGGCAGCTTTTCCGCCGTAAGGACTGCAGCGGCAGCAATTACCGTTATAGGATTGCTGCCGCCGATATTGATATTATTGCTGCAATTGTTGCTTTTATTACTGCCTATTGCCGGCGGCGTTACCCTTGCCGGTGCTGCGATCGGCATTGCAATCGGCGCTTTGATCGGCAATATCAACAATTTTAAACCGCAAAATGTTTCACGTGAAACATTTTTGTGCCACACGTTTTTCGATGCTTTATGTTAGATGTTAATCGTTTGACGAGCTGTCGGCCGCCGATACATCCGACTGCGCAGGGGCAGGCTCTATAACCGTTCTGTTTGAAAGGCTCTTTTCGGGGAAGGCAATAAAGGAGGTGCCGGGATTGACCGAAAGCTCGCTGCCGTCGGCATCATAAACCTTGAGCCGGTCGGAAGCGTCGCCCTTTGTCCATTTTATTTCCTTATAAGCGCCGTTCGAGATGTAATATCCTTCCCCGCCGTCGAGATCGGTGTGAACATGATAGCCGTCGGAGAAATCATAGGTAGGAGCGTAAAGCACAAACACATTGTCAAACTCAAAGGCCTCGTCGGTGAAATAGTCGGTCTGGGATTTTCCGAAGGGGCAGCGGCGGTATTTCTTGGTTTGGCTGTCGTATTTAAAGGTGGAATAATTGTCTCCCGACATATAATATTTGATGGAGGTGCATTCGCTGCCGTTTGCGGGGGTTCCTGCCTCTTCGGCAAAATTAAAGAGAGTCTTGCCCGAAAGGTCGGAGGAAATATCGCTGCGGTATTTGTCGTAAACGGCGCTTTCAACCGTCTCGCCCTTTATGTAAAGGGTGTGCTCATAGGCCAGTCCGTTTTTAACTCTCATGGAGAGGCTGTCGCTCTGAGCGCCGAGATCGAAAAAGTCGAAATTGGACATTTGATTTGCATAAGGGCGGGTGTAGGTGTCGTCCATACCGCAGTGTACATATATGGCATCGAGAGATTTTGCAAGCTGGACATAAGAATATCTTGCCGAACGAATGGTGCCCAGCTTTTCGCACTGGGACAGGTCGGAGAACACCGCCATAAGGCGGGAGATTCCTCCCTCCACAAGGCATTCAAAAACCACGTCGGCCTTGTTAAGACCGGTTTGGACAGGCTGAGCGGTGGAAATGTTGTTTATCATAACCGCCACAGGTCTTTTCCCCACGGCCGAATCGTCAAGTGTTCCGTAGATTCCGGTTAGGGTGTTAAGGTTGCCCTTTTCAGGCTCAGGCTCGGAAACGACGGGAGCAGCGGAAGAGACATCGCCGGCAGACTGCTCGGCCTTTTTCCCGCATCCCGAAAGCAGCAGCGAGAATATTATCAGTGTCGAAATGATTGCATAAAACTTCTTCATAAACCAAAATCCTTTTTCGGCGAAATCGGCAGGACATCGGGCCGATTAAAACGGCCTTTGCTTATGTCACTGTCATTCGCTTTTTTCTTATATAATAACCTATATATCGCGTTTTTACAAGGCCTTTAGGCATATATTTTGATATTTTTATAACACCGGGAGATTTAAAAGCCTGATTTTAAAGGCAGGTCACAAAGCTCAAGCGGCAATGCAGCAATTCACCCTTAAAGCACGAATGTTTATGCGGCTCTTTTTTGCAGAAGCAAGTAAAATGCGGCGGGCTTATAAAGTCTGCAAGCGCGGGCGATCGATACAAGGCTGTGGGAGCTGAGGCAATCAGCGCAAGCTGATCGGAGGGAGGCTTAGATAAAAAATGCAAGGGTTCCGGGAAAATACAGTTTTGATTTTTTCATAAGGCTGCGGGCTGCCGCTCCCTCCGGTCTCGGCTCTGCCGAGACGCCTCAGCGACAGGGATGGGTTAATCATAGCGGTTGGAACGTTTTAATCATAGCAGTAGGGATAGGTTAATCACATAGCGTTTGGGATGGTTTAACCATAATGCACGCGCACACAGCCGCAAAAGGTCAAAAAATCGGTCGGACCATAACACTACAACGGCCCGACCGACGTAGTATTAACAAAAAACGGGCATCGGCAAATGCTCCGACCGACTGTTAAAGCACAGCGATTAATCCGCTTCCTTTAGCGGACAGTGATTGACCGCCGTATCTTTTAGCAGGCAGCGATTGGCCGGCGTATGCTTCGCACTTAACCGTTAAAGGGTTCCGGTGACGGTCAAAACGGCCGTTCCGGGAGTAACCGTGACAACTCCGGTGGCTGCATCCTGGGTATAGGTTGCAGCGGGAACGGTAATCTGCCCGGCAACGGTTGCAAAAAGTCCCGTTGTTGCGTCGTAGGTATAGCCGGTGGGAGAAGTGAGAGCCGTTCCGTTAAGGGCGACGGCGAGGTCGGAAAGGATGGGGTCGAAGGTATCGGTGATTATAAGATTGTCGGCTGCATCGGCGGCGGTATTTCCGCGGTTTTCGATGGTAAAGGTGTAGGTTACCCTGCCGTTTTCCACGACCGGCGAGGGAGAAATGGCCTTGTTTATCGAAAGGGAAGGAGCGGCAGCTACAGTGACCGTTTCGGTATCGGAAACGGCGGTCAGTCCCGTGCCGCTTAAGGATGCGGTGTTGGTTATGGTGCTTCCCGATGCGAGAGGCGCAGTGCTTGTGACGTCGCCTTCGTAGATTATGGTGGCATTTCCGCCGGCGGGAACCGTTATTCCGCTTATAACGAGGGGCGGGCCGGCCGTTACGGCGGGAGCGGTCTGAAGTGTGCCGTTGTTATAATAAAGAATGGAATCGGTGCGATAGCTCAAGGGATAAAGTGTGGTTGTGCCAAGGGTATATGCCCCGAGATTGTCGGTAAGGGTCAGCCCGGTAAGGGCGGCGGTGCCCGAGTTGCTTATGGTGACCACATAGGTCACGCGGTCGGAATCGGCGTTATAGGTGCCTCTTACGGCGGTTTTTGTCATGGAAAGTGTTTCGACAAGCTCGGCAGTTGCGATATTGGAATTGGCCGAGCCGCCATTATAGGTCAGTGTGGCCTGGTTTGTTATTGTTGCCATATTCATTCCTCCTCAAAAATAAAGACCGGTCTACACTTCATTATATGAGCAAAAGAAAGACGGTTGACAACCTGTTTGTGATGCTTTTGATAATGTGAACACTGTCAGAGAAAATCGACGGCTACGGAAAAAATCAAATCGTCTATGGCGCAAAAGCTGTAAACGATGGCACGGCAGTATAATCAAAAAGAACAGCAGTATAAATCCCCGCCCCGCAGCCAAATGGCTGCGGGGCGGGGATCTTTTGCGAATAAACCGCCTGTGTTCTTTCGTTTCTTTAAATTTCCGGCAGCGATTCCCCTTCCTGCTCATTTCCAGAACTTAGCTTCAAGAGTGCCGGCAACCGATATCTTTTTGACCTCTCCAAGGCTGTATGTTATTCTGTACGTCCTGCCGTCGACGCTGCCCGAAAAGATTCTGTCCTTACCGTCTTTTTCCTCAAAGGTCAGGCGGTCGGGAAGGGAGCTGTCGTCCAAAACAGCCGTCACCAGCGAAAAAACCGAGTTTTGCTCCTTAAAATCAAGAGTGTTTTCCACCCCGTTAAGAGAAAGAACCGTTTTGTCCCGGGAATATTTAACCGCCATTCCCTTAAGGCTTTCGGGGGAATTGACCGCAATCATATAAACCCCCGTTTGCTCCTTAACAAGTTCGAAGGTATATTCCATATCATAAAATTCCGCACTCACCTTTGCCGTAAACGCCTCGGGAGTTTTGGCGCTTTCACCCGCTTTACAGCCGCAAAAAAACAGCAGTGAAAAGGTTATCACCGCTGTTTTAAAAATCATCTTTTTCATATAGCTTTTCGCCCCTCGCACCGCGCCCGGCCGCCAAAAGCCGCATTTCCCGCAAAGGCTCAATATAAAAATGAGCATCGAAAAAACTTTTTCGGAAAAATGCACATCTGCCGGCAGACGAAGCCCTGCGGTATCGCGCCGCGCAAATTCAGCAGGCTGAACCGTTCTCAAACTCGAGAAACAAGTGGGCAAGCTCGTTTATGGTGTCGCTCGGCAGGCTTGCGCGCTGAGAAAGACGCTGCGCCGCCCGATCTCCCGCCGCTCCGTGTATATAAACCGCAGCCTTGACCGCCGCTTCATCGGGCATTCCCTGAGCAAGCAGCGACGCCATCATTCCGGCCAAAACATCCCCGCTTCCGCCGGCAGCCATACCGGGATTGCCGGTGGGATTTATCGAAATGCTTTTATCTTTTTGGCAAACAACCGTATGATGACCCTTTAAAACGGTTATGGCATTGTATTTTTCGCAGATTGCCCTTGCGGCAGATATACGGTCCCTTTGAATGTCGGCCGTGCTGACATCAAGCAGCCTTGCGGCCTCCCCGGGATGAGGGGTCAAAACCACCGTGCCCGAATGTTCCTCTAACCAATCTATATGCTTTGAAAGGACATTTATTCCGTCGGCATCGATGACAATGGGGCGGTTTGTATTTTTAATGACCGTTTCAAGCGCCCTTTCGGCGGCTTCTCCTGTTGTGCATCCGCAGCCGATAAGGACGGCAGAGGCCTTTTCAAGCCCGTTTTCCACGGCATTTACAAGTTCCTTTTCACAGCCCTTTTCATACTCATAAACCGAGAAAACCGCCTCGGGAACGGCTGCGGCCAGTATGGGGTATATCCTTTGATTTACGATTCCTTCGCAAATGCCCACTCCGCATCTGAGGGCCGCCCTCATGGAAAGCATTGCCGCTCCCGCCATACCGTAGGAGCCGACCACGCAAAGCAGCCTGCCGAAATTTCCCTTGTGAGCATCCGCTTTCCGCTTTAAAAGGTATTTTGCAAAATCGGCCGGGCGGCAGAAAAGATCGTTTTCCCCGCGGGCCGCTGAGCATTCGTCGGTCACACAAGTTTTATCGGTTCTGTGAGAGTCGGTAATATTTGCGGCTGCAGCGGTTTCGCCCATCCCGGTTGTTTCGGCTGTTTTGGCCGCTTTGGCCGCTTTGGCAGTTTCAGGCGTTTTGACTCCGGCAGCTTCGACCGACCGGGGCGGCACGTTTGCAATCGCCCGATCCTCGGTTTTGCCGGTCATATCAACCTCGTTTTTCATACGTTTTCCTTTTTAAACTTAACCTTCAGCTGATAGGGAAGGTAATTTACCGCCTCGTCAAGAATGCGCTCGCTTGGCTGAAAAACCACAAGCACCCTGCCCTTTTTAGGATGGCGCAGGCAGGCATAATAAAGCCTACCTTGACCGTCGGCAACGGCCACGATTCTTTCATCAAACTGCTTTTGGGCGAACTTTTTCTCGTCGTATACGCCGAAATCATCGAAGGTGGAAATATCGGCCGAGATGAGGCGGGTACGGTTGCTTCTGTTGACGATTTTGGCTATGTCAAAGGAACCGAGTGTGACCGAGTATTCGTATTCCACGTTGAAATTGGCCGCAAGCTTTATGGCTCCGAAAAAGACCAGTCCGGCAATCATAAGTCCCAACAAAAAGAATTGCGGAATAAATTCTATTACCGAATAAACAATAACGCAGCCGATAACAAGCCCCGCCGCATAAATAGCGGCCACGGCGGCAAGCTCGGATGCGGATTTTTTCTTTTTAATGATTTGTTCGAAAAATACGTCCATATGCTGCTCCATTCTGCCGAAAATCGGCCAAAGAAAATTAAGAATATTTTTGAAAAAATTAATTTTAAAGTTGCACAAAAACGTGCAACAAACCCTTGCTTTCGGGCTGATATATGTACCCCGAATTTTTTCACGGCCAAAGGCCGCGCCCCGCCAAGGACCGCCAAAAACGGTCTGAAATTAAGAAAGGAGAATAATTTTGAGAACACTTAATATTATAATCGATGAATCGGGAGGTGTCAAGAGCAGCGCCTTTGCCGGCCGCGCGGGAGAGCACAACGCCGTCGTTATGTCGGTGGAATTTGAAAAATTCCCCGAGGAGTGCCGATATTTCAGAATGCTCTTTTCATCAAACGACGGACAAAGCAGCATTATCAGCGCTCCCATAACCGCCCAAAATCAAAAGCTGAGCTATTCCCTTCCCAAAAGCGTCACCACCCTTTCGGGATCGGTTGCATGGCAGCTTTGCGGATACCGTGCAGAAGGCGGAACGCTCAAGAACATCGTTAAATCGTCGGTGGTTTCGCTGAATTTCGGAAAATCTCTTGCCGACACCACAAGCACGGTCGAAACCGAGCTTAAAAACACGGTTGAGGAGGAGCTCGGTCAGCTTGAAGATTTTCTTGAAAACTTTGATATAACCGCCTCGGTCGTCAAGGCAAGCGATTTCGGCCTTTCCTGCAAAAAAAGCGGCGGCAAATACAACATCACTCTCACCACACCAACCGCTCTGCTTGCATCAAGGCAGCGGAAAAATCAAACCGATTTTGACGAAGACGATCTTTTCGGAAACAAATTTATAAAGACCGACAAAACCGGCGAGTATCTTGCCTTTGAACGGGTGGGAAATATGGTAACGGTCAGCGGCACGGTTTGTTACAGGCCCGACGCCACCCGCAATCATACCGAAAGCGGATGCGACAGCGTGGTTCTTTACCTGCCGTTCAAGCCGCTGCAGTACACCTATGTTTCGATAGGCGGCAACACATCAAAAGTTTTTTGGCTCACCCCCACCGCTTCAACACTCAACTTCAGTTCATCGTCTTCAACCTCCGAGACCATAAGGCTTTGTTTCACCTATATCTGCGAGGACAAATAATATGGAAAATGCTATTGTGACCGAGGATCTTTGCAAAGAAAGACGAAGCAAATTCGACGAACGCTGCGCCCGGGATATCAGAGACATAGCCTCCCAATCCCAGCGGCTTAAAACCCTTGAGGAGATGTCCATAACAATGAGTCAGATACTTAAAAATATGGCCGAAAAGACCGAGCAGCACGAGCAGCGGCTCAAGGTGCTTGAACAGCGGCGCATAACCCTGCTCAACAAATGGGAAACCGCCCTTATCGGGAATTTATCCGGTCTTGTTGTGGGATATCTGATCTCGCTTTTCATTTGACGGTTTTTTAAAGGAATCTTTTTGAACCGACGGCCGTTCAGCCCGTTGCCCGCGGTTTTGCCCGTTTCTTTTGAACCGCGATGACGCTGCCGATTTGCCGATTTGCCAATGCAGTACGAGACTGTGCTTTGTGTGCGATTGTCAAGGTTGTATAGTGTCTTGCACCACCGCCGAAGCTGTGCTTTGTGTACCGATTGCCAAAACCGCATCTTGTACCCACCGAAAAGGCTGTTTTTTACCCACGCTGAGGCCGTCTCGGCAAAACCGAGACCGGAGGGTACGGCATTCCAAAATCCCGCCGAAAAGTTAACCCTTCATTGCCCCACCGCAGTTTCCTTTTACCGGCAAGCCTCCCTCCGATCAGCTTGCGCTGATGGCCTCAGCGCCCCTTTGCGGCCGCCAAAGCAATAACACCAATGAGTCCCGCCCCGCAGCTTTGCAGCTGCGGGGCGGGACTGTTTTTTTATAAACTGCTCCACCGCAAAACCATAAAGTCACAAAAAAGCAGAAAGCATACGGTTTTTGCCGTATGCTCTCCGCTTAAGTCTTAGAGTGAAAAGTGACTTATATATGAAACGCCTTTAAAGGCCTTTCACCGAATTTCTATCGGGAAGTTCCCGATAATTCTGACGCTGCGCCGCAAAATCAGCATTGCGTCAACCGCCGTAACCTTACCGTCCCCGTTTACATCGCAGAGGGTTTTCTGCTCGTCGGTAAGCTCGGCCGTTTTTACCGCTGCTTTAAGGGCAGTAAGGGCGTCGGCGGCGGTTATCTCGCCGTCTCTATCCGCATCGCCGTATTTGCCGAGGGCGGGGATGACATTTCCGTCCGAAAGCTTTTTTTCGCAATCGGCGCACCAAACATCTCCCGTGTATCCCGCTTCGGTCAGCGTCGGCTGCTTGCTGTTTCTCGTTTCGCGATTGGTGTGATTGCTTGAATTGACTCTGCCGTGTTCATAGGTATCTTCGCCCACCCGATTGCACACCGAGCAGACCTTATAATAAACCGCCGGGCTTTTGCAGGTTGCATATGATTTAATGTGGGTGGGATTTTGCTCCTCAACGTATTTGTGGGAGCCGTATGTACCGTAGGTCTCGTTTGAACCGCTGACAATGTCGCCGCAGGTATCGCAAACGGTGTATGAATGCCGTGCAAGAACTACACAAGTGGCCGCCCTTTCGGGAACAAAGGTGGTTTTTGAATGGGTGCAGGTAACGGTTATCTGCCAGGAGGCCTTTAGCCCGTTGTAATCGGCCGTTGCCGTGATAAACGCCGTGCCCTTTTTGAGGGGTCTTACCACACCGTTTATAACGGTGGCAACCGACGGATCGCTGCTCGACCACACAACCTTTTTGTTGGTTGCGTTTTCGGGGAAAAAGTATATGTTAAGGGCCGCGGAAGGGCCGCCGACGGTAAATTCCGATTGTCCCGAGAGTCCGATTCCCTCCAAAGGCACCTCGCCCTTTGTCACCTTGACGGTTGCAGAAACCACCGAAAAGGTCACCGAGCTTTCGTCGTAATTGAAGGCCGAGCGGAACGCAAAGCCCACATTATAGCTGCCCTCGGCAACATTGCCGCCCACCGAAAAGGTCAGTGTGACCAGTTTTCCGTCAGATTTAACGTCGTTATCGGCGGTAAAGATAAACTGATTTCCGATTGTGAAATCGGAAAAGAGACCGCCGTTTGCAATGGTGGGATTACCGAGCTGCTCGGAATAAATCGGGGTCAGTTCGAGATACATAATTCCGGGGTTTCCGCTTAAAAGCACCTCAACCGTCGCCTGTTCTCCCGGGGCGCACTCGGCATCCTTGCAGATTATCGAGGGGCTGCCGGCCGCAAGGGCGGTAACGGGTCCCCCTAAAAGAGCCGTAACCGCCAAAACGGCGCAAAGTAATAATGAAAGTGTTTTTTTCAAGTCTGCCGCCCTCCTAAGCGTTGGGTCCGAGAGCGATTGTCGAAGTGCCGGTCTCGTAGTTATATCCGGCCAGATACTTCTTGAGTCTGACGATGTCCTGACCGTTGATTATTCCGTCGCCGTTTGCGTCTGCTCCGCCCTCAATGGAAACGGTGGAGGTGCCGGCTTCGTAGTCATATCCCGCCAGGTATTTCTTGAGTCTGACGATATCCTGACCGTTGATTATTCCGTCGCCGTTTGCATCGCCGTACATAATGTCGGATATCTCGATTTTTCCGCCCACAACGGCTGCGTCAACATCCTGTTCGTCATAGTTTACGCAGCTTCTTACCGTAAAGCCTATGGAGTATTCGCCCGCTTCGGCCGATTCTGCTGCCGTGAATGTAAAGGTCGCAAGTCTTCCGTCGGTTTTAACATCGTTATCGGCCGTCCAGATATACTGTCTGCCCTTTGTCAAATCGGTCACAAGCTGTCCGTTTTCGACCGAAACAAGGGTAAACACATCAGAATAAACCGGGGTCAGCTCGAGATATGAAAAGCCTGGATTATCTTCAATATCAACCGTCACCGTAAACTGCTTTCCGGCCGACACGCTTTTGCTTTCGACCTTTATTTTAAGTCCTTCGGTCACGGGAGGCTCCACAGCCTCTTTTTCCCAAACTGCATAAAGGGTTACGTCGGCATTTTCCGAAAAACTCTGTCCCGATTTATAATCGGCCTCCGTCGCGCCGCTGTTTTTCGACCATCCCAGGAATTTATATCCCTCTCTTGCGGGGATAACGGGCGAAACCGATATTGCCTCGCCGAAGGTCTTTGCCTGGGTAAAGTCGGAGCCGCTGCCGCCGTTCAGCTTATAGGTTACGGTGTATGTGGGAAGGGCCTCGCCCTTCATGGATATTACATAATAGGTGTAGCCGGATGTCAGGGTGTTAAGGGGAGTTCCGAAACGGCCGATTGCCTTGCCGTTTTCATCCTCGGTGTGGTCGGCGATGAGGGGATTTCCTGCCGCATCCTTGCCCACAACGAGCATTGCATGGAGATACCAGCTGTCCTTATATTTAACTATGACATCGCCCACGTTTGCCGCCTTGGTGGTGCAAAGCTCGGCCGAGCTTGTGCCGTATCCGCCGTTTGTGAGGAAGCGGTAAAAGTCTCCGCATCCGATCCAGGCGCTTGATTCGGGCTTCCAGGTATCATTTGTGGGGATTCCGCCGGCCGCAAGGCACTGGGAAACAAAGTTAGCACAGTCGTTTGTGGTGTGGTCGGTGTATGCGGTGTTGCGGTTATGTGCATATTTTTCGGCATAATTTACCGCCGCAACCGGGTCATAGGTATACTCAATTGCCTTTTCGGCAAGCTTATATCTGACATATCCGTTGGTTGCAATTCTAACCTCGGTGGTGTCGGTTGCCGAGGGAGATGTCATCGAAAGGTTGCCCCAATCCGACCATTTGTAGTAATAATACTGGGTGGTGGTGGTCGTTACCTTGTAGCGTTCCCCGCCGTAGTAAAAGGCCACATTTCCGTTTTTAACATTGATGGTTCCCGATTTGCCGTTGTCGTCGGTATAATATGTGCTTCCCGAATACTGCGGCCATTTGCTTCCGTGATTCTGGGTACTGTAAACATAAATATAGCGAAGCTTTGATTTATCATAGCTCGAAAGGCCGTGAATTCTTATAAGCTCGGCCTTGGTGTCCTCGGCCATATAGGTCGGATCGCCGTTCACTTCATAGCCGTAGAGATAGTAGTAATAATAGGTCTGATAGGTTTTTGTGATTTCTGTGTTGCCGTTGACCGTCGGAGAGGTGCTCGGCTTTGAAGTGACATAGCTGTTAGCCGTTGAGCTTGTGGATTTTTTGTCATACAAAGTCCAGCCGTCCAAAGCCGAATTTCCGCTGACCGTTGTTTGCTTTGTGCGGGTCTCGTATCCGTCTTTGTATTCAAACTCATACGTTCCCGCAGGGGCGTTTTTGACACTGTCGGCAAGGCTGCTTGTGGGAATCCATCCGCTCCAATCGGTGGGATCGGTTATCTCCACCGTGAAGGTGGCGGTGTATCCCGCATAGTTTACGGTTACGGTCTTTGTTCCGAGAGTTGAAGTGTCCGCATCGCTCACCGTAAAGCCGCTTGTAACCGTCTTTTTGGCGCCGCTGGGATAGGTAACATCCACCGTCAGCCCGTCGGTATTTATGGGTTCATACTGATTAAAAGAGGTTCTTGTCGGCAGGGTTTTGATCGAAATGCCCACAATGTCCGAATCGGTGTATTCGGTCTCCATAATGAAGCCCATAATTCTGGTGACCACGTCACCGCTGTTGTCGTTCCATGTTCCCTTTATGAAGGTTTCGGCATAATCCTCGCCGCCGCTGCCGTTATTAGGCTCTCCCGTCTCCCAGTTTGTATATGAAAACGGCTCTCCGGTCACCCATTTCCATGTGCCCTCGGTCACCTCGTCGGTGGCGCCTATCCAAAGATGGGTTTCCTGCGAGCTTGACAGGGTGTTGAGCGCCTTGGCTTTTTGACGAAGCGGCTCGAGGGCGGTATTTTCCTCGGCGCTGGTTATGGTGACAAGGTGTCCGCCCTTTGATTCGCAAAAGGCCTTGGCTTCCTTCCAGGTGGTATTTTTAAGATAGAGGTCATATTTTGATGTGCCGAAGTTGACCGTCTCCGACGGCGAGTTATATCCCACCGTAAAATATATCTTTGCGCTGTCCACAAAGCCTGCGCTATTCACAGCCGAAAACCAAGCGGTATAAAGACCCTCCTTTGTAAATTTAAATGTGCGGGTTTTGGAAGTGTTAGACACAAGATACTCGGTGGAATCACCGCACATAATGCGGAGGTTATAGTCGGTGGCGTTGTTGGCCGTCATGGTAAATGTACCGGTATCACCCACCGAATAGCTCTTTGCCGAAGCCTTCAGCACCGCCCCCGAGGGCTTGGTAGTGGGTGTAACATTTCTGTTGTAGTTCGTTACACCGGTTATGGTGACTCGGTTATAACCAAACGAATTTTTTAATGTACTATATGTTATTACTTCCTTTTTCACAAGACAATTTGCGTTTTGAGGTGCCGTAAACTTCCAATTGCAGTTTAAAACATTAACTCCCGAATTATCATGAGAAATATATATTACTGCGTGTCCATCTGCGCAATCTTTGGAAGTATTGTAAAACCATAAAACATCGCCCGATCTCGCATTATTTAATGTAGAAGAATCGATTGAGCCATTTGCAACATAACTTGACACAAGATTGTCCGTGTTTTTCTGCGCAAAAATGTACCAATGAGCAAAATTTGCAAACCCTGCACAAGAAAAGCCGTCTGATGATGTTTTTACGCTTGATGTGTTGTAAAACATCGGAAAATTAGCCGCACTTATCGAGCCCATCCCGACAAGATTTTTACACCAAGTCGTTGCAACAACCTTTGATGCCTGACAATTTGAACAACCGTGCCCTCCGTCACCATACGCACACGCCTGTTGGTTAACAGTAAAATACTTTCCATTAAACTTACTTACTAAAGCGTTGAGTCTCGCCTGAGCCTGCGCCACCGTGACGGTGGAGGGAGTGGTGGCGGCCTGTGATGTTGTATTAAAAGCAACAAACGAGGTCAGCACAACCGCCAGCGCAAGTACGACCGATAAAATCCTTTTCATTTTTCTTTCCTTTCCGCCTCATAAGGCATAAATCTATTTTCTAAAATCGAATTATAACCTTTGTTTTTCCGTTCACGACCTTTATCAAAAATAATTCTTAAAAAGAATAATTGCACACTACTTTGCAACCTTCTCATTTGACACAACATTCCCCGATTTATCTATGGTAACCTTGTACTCGGTACCGATATCGTTTGACGTATAAAAGCTTGCCTTGCCGTCCACAAACATTATCGGTTCATCCTTTTTGTCACGCATATACTCAAACTTATCCGACATATCCAAAACAACATTTCCGTCTTTATCAAAGAACCATTTATTGTCCTTATCGAATATAAGTCCTTCGGAATAGTATCCGAGATCGTTCGCGGTAGAATAGTCGAATTTCTTCCCGTTTACGCTCGACAGCTTGCTGTATGACATATCATCTGTATTTATAAAATAAATGCAGTATTCATAAAAGAAATCATCACAGTACATCGGTACAATGTTGGTCTCGGTACCTGATTTTACAAGCACCTTTATACTTGACGGCCCTTTTATCGTTTGTTCACCCTTTGTTTCACAGTTGTACAGCGTCTTGCCGGTGCAGAAGGTGTGATTTCCGACATATACTGCCGCCTGCTTTCCTCTTTTTAACGAATCGGGTAAAACGTCCTTGGTCAAGGGCATATCGGTCGTCGGCTCAAGAAGCCATTCGTTGTTTTTCATTACACCGATTGCAGCTTTGGCAGAATCATATGACTCAACAACGCTTCCAAGCAGCTTATAGTTGTTTCCGTCGGTCGTTCCCTCCGCCATAAGTGTATACGGACTTTTTGTGACAATATACGGGACTGATTTTTTATCAGAGATGTTGCCCGACGAGTCCTTGACATATGCGGTTGCAGAATGCTGACCCAGTGCAGGATTTACGGTTGCATCCCAGTCTACCTTGAAGGAAGAAGAAAGCTCAATCACTATGTTTGAACTGTCTATATCGCCGTCGACATTGTCGTGCGCTATCATACATTTTCTCAGCTGTTCTTCTATCATTTTGGTCAGCTGTTCGCTTGTTTCTTCTCCCCAGCAATATATGGTGGGTTCCTTGGTTACTCCAAGCTCGGGAGGGGTGTTATCTTCCACCTCAACGGTGCATTTAACCGTTTGAAACACTTCTTTTTTATTCCCGATTTCAAATGTTACGCTATAGGTGCCGAGCTTTGAGCTGTCTACCGTGCTGTCGATAATCGATACGATACACCTATCCGATATTTCTTCTATTTCCCTGTACTGGCCTACAAGGTCATAGTCCTCGTCTCCGATTTCCACCGTAAGATCGGCGGGATAAAATGTGGGTTCACAGGAGGCAAGGGACATACACAAAACCGCCGCCAGTATCAATGCACATATCTTTTTCATTTTTTCTCTCCCCCGGCCGGTGCGGCCTGATTATTTTTCTTTTTTTCAATTTCAGAAGGCTTAAATCTTTAAAATTTGCTTTACTAAATTGGTGTTCGGTCATCGAGGTTGTGTTCCCCGATTCGACCGCTGAGGCGTCTCGGCAAGGCCGAGACCGGAGGGCACGGCGCAATTACAGCCCTGCCGGAAAAACACTGCTCTTTTAATTGCAGCCCCCGGTTTTGCCTCTCGGATGCCCTCCGATCAGCTTATGCTGATTGCCTCAGCTCGCCTGATCCGTGTGGTTAACCCCGCCGCCGCCCGCGGCTACTGATTTTCTCTGAAAAAATCCCGTCCGCAGGAAGTGCACTTTGTCCTGTATCTTCCGTTTATCGCTCCGCAGGCCGGACAGGTTACAACACCGGGCCGCACACCGTTTCCCTTTTCGCCGGAAGCGCCTTGCGCCTCAACGGGGTTTGTTCTGTTTTCGGAAGGCATTCTTGTAACGTTCGTGGTTTCATTATGCGTTTTTCCGACAAAAGCCTTTGCCGATTCCGCCTTTGCATCTGCTGTTCTTTCATCGGTTCTGCTCAAAGCGGTTATCTGCCTTGACAGCTCTTCCTGCCGGTTTTTTATAACCTGCAAATGCTTCTCGCTTTCGGCGCTGTTTTCCACAAGCTCACCAAAACCGTAAAGCAAAAGTCCGAGCATTATACTTGCAACAATCCCACCGATGATTATCATCAGTCCAAGCGGTGCGGTCAAACCGACTAATATCGAGTCCTGTGACATCAGCGATATACCTAAAATCAAACTGATTATCGCGTTCGCCACAGAAATAAAAACCGCCCATTTTTTAATGGTTGAACCTATACCGCCCATATTCATCTCTCCTAAAATAAAAAATGCGCACAGCTTAAAGCCATACGCAAAAAATGCAGGCCTCAAACTGCTTTGCGGCACAAAAAAGTATGCAAAAACAGAAGCCTGCAATAATTATAAAATTGCAAATACTTCTTTTATAGGTAATATACGGTTGTGTCGCAAGGGTATATTAACATATTCTTGCTTGCATTGCAACACAAAAACGGCAAAAAAATTCAAAATCTGCTCCTTTTTTACAAAAAAGAAATTTTCACCAACTCGCATATTATTAAACAATGAGAAAAATCCCTCCCCCGCATTATTTTAATATTCTTTTTTGTAAAAAATAAAGGGTCGGTAACAGATGAATCCATTAACCGACCTTTTGGCGTTGGTGCGGGCGAAGTCTCGGCAGCAAAACCTTCCGGGGGACGGTTTTGCAATCGAGAGTCCCTTCCAAAGAGCGGAAGCCTCCGGCGCACCGCGATTTGTCCCTTGTAACAATAATGAAAATGGTCGGTAACAGATAAATCCATTAACCGACCTTTTGGCGTTGGTGCGGGCGAAGGGACTTGAACCCCCACGGTAAAACCACCAGATCCTAAGTCTGGCGCGTCTGCCAATTCCGCCACGCCCGCAGATGCTTTTTGAATTGAATGTTCAATTCTTTATGCCCTGTCCGATTCTGCCTTTAGTCTTAGCATCTTTCGGACAGCTTTTCTATTTTATCACATCGGCGGGACTTTTGCAACGTTTTTTTGCGCGATCTTTATTCGCTTTATATTTTAAGCAATAATGCCTCTTTCTGCCTATCCAACCCTGAAATTGATTGTTGTAGGGGTGGCCGACGACACAAATATCATTCCGTTATATGTGCTTTTGGGAACGATTTTTATACGATAGCTGTTCGGCAAAAAGTTCATATAAAGTCCGTTATATGCATTTCCCAGGGAACCTGCCGTCATCTCGGAGGAAATGTCGGAATCGAGAGGAGAGGTCAGCGGAATGTCGGAAAAGTCGAGATAGCTTTGAGCATATCCGCACTGCTTTGAGGCTTTGGACAAGGGATCGTGGGAATAAAAGGTGTGTATTTTGCGGGCGGTGCCGACGCCGCTTTTAAGGTTGCATTCCGACCTATAAAAATCGGTACCTATTGCAAAATATCCGTCGCCGAAATTTTCAAAAAGAATGCTCCCCATAACCTTTTCGCCCTGATTTTCCGACCGTCTTATGTGGTTGTTGTGCCCCGATACAAAAAGCCGCACATTTCCTCTCTGACGCTCTCTTTCGTATATCCACTGGGCATTTTGCGCCATAAATTTATCCCGGCAGGCGTTAAGTTCGCCGCTGTCGCCCATATGCTTTCCAAGCTCGATATTCTGCAAAAGTACATCGGCAAATTGCCGCGCAAGGTCGGCCTTTTGCCCGCTTATGTCTTTTATGCCCTCTTTGACCTCTTTAATAATGTCCGACCGCTGATCGGAGGTATATGCCCGGGCATAGCTTTTTGAATCGCCGTCCCACAGCTCCTCCAATTTCCCCGTATCGGCGTCCAGTTCATTCAGGGTTTCTATCAAATACTCGTAGCTGTATGCGTATTTTTGCATATCAAAGCCGTAAAAACGGATGTCCCTTCCGTCGGCGGCGGTTTTATTAAAGTTTTTTATCCATTTGACAAGATCCTCGGTCTGCTGTGTCTGATAAATATCGAAACCGAGGGCAGCTGCCGCCTCTCTGGCCGTTCCGCTGCCGTCGTGGACATAATCGTTGACCGCCCGGCAGCCGCCGAAATCAGCCTCGAGAGCAAAAGCCCGCACGCCGAATTTTTCGACCGCAATTTTAAAAACATCAAGGCGCAGCTGTTGAAACTCGGCGTTTCCGTGGGTAGCTTCTCCCAAAGCTATAATTTTTGCCTGCCCAGGGACGGTTATTTCCGACACCGATTTTGCGTATTTTGCAAATTCCTCGGCATTTGCGCTTTGGCCGGTTGAAAATCCGCCGTATTTGCAGTATATCGCTCCTGCTGCCAAAAGGGCGAGCAGTATGCACAGCAGCAGTGCAATTATTGTAATGCATCTTTTTTTTATTTTTTGCATTTAAAATTATCCTTCCGAAATATGATGTTTAAGATCGACGGCTCAATCGTCCAAATGCACGGCCGCTCAAAAACAATTCATTCGGCCGATAGCTGTTTAATGAGGGCGTCGACATCTCCCGACCGTATGCACGGTATACATTCCTTGATTTTTTCCCTATCGAAATCCCACCAGCGAAGTTTTAAAAGACGGTCTATGGTTTGCTCGTCAAACCGCTTTTTTATAGGCCTTGCAGGAACTCCTCCCACCACGGTATAGGGCGGTACATCCT
>CAKSDF010000003.1 GCA_934444695.1 uncultured Eubacteriales bacterium
GAAGTTATTTGATTGACCTTTTTGTCGGCAGGAATTTTTGAAAGCTCCACAACAATGGGAATAAGCTTTCTTGGCAGCAGCGCCGACAAACTGTTTGCAAAATCACGATTGAGATTTTCCGAAAAATCCCGTTCGATACGCTTTTCAAGCTTTTTTATGTCAAGGGCGGGCTTTAGATCGATATGTATTTTAAATCTGTCCTTTTCAAAGGGACGCATATGTGCCGATCCGCTTAAAACAAGAGGTCCCGAAAGACCGAAATGAGTGAAAAGCATTTCCCCGCTTTCGGAAAAAACGGTTTTCCCCTTTGCGGTGTCTTCAACATCCACCCTGACATTTTTAAGCGAAAGGCCCATTGCCTTTTTGCAAAAGCCCTCCTCGGTCTCCACCGGAACGAGAGAGGGGGTCGGTGTAACTATTTTATGTCCCGCTTTTTTTGCAAGTTTATAACCGTCGCCTGTGGATCCGGTCAGCGGGTAGGAAAGCCCTCCCGTGGCCACGAGTACATTCTGCCCGAAAAAGTCGCCGGAATCGGTTTTAACTCCATTTGCACTGCCATTCTCAATAATAAGGTCGGAAGCAGAGGCGTTTATGATTTTTGTGCCTTTGGCAAATCGGCAGAGCGCGTCCACAATGTCCACAGCCCTGTCCGAAACGGGAAAAACGCGGTTGCCACGCTCGGTTTTAAGCGGCACGCCGAGAGATTCAAAAAGCTCCATTGTATCGGCCGAGTTAAATCCGTAAAAGGCGCTGTATAAAAAACGATTATTTTTCGTCACCGAGGAAATGAGGGTCTGCACGTCGCAGTTGTTGGTGACGTTGCACCGTCCCTTACCGGTTATTAAAACCTTTCGGGCGGGACGGGGATTTTTTTCAATTACAAGGGTGTTAAGCCCCCGCTTTGTGGAAAAGCCGGCGGCTGCAAGACCTGCCGCACCGCCGCCGATTATTATAACATCATAGATCATATTTCCGCTCATTTCAAAAGCTTTAAAACACGCTTGTGCATACCCTTCATATAGACCGTCACAAGCTGTGTAAGGGCCAGGTCATACACAAAAAACATAACCTCTCCCATGGCAAGAAGTATTAAAGGCGTGTATTTTCCGAAGTCGCCCATTCCCTCCATAGGTATTCCGAAAAGCTTTATAATGACGAAATATGCAAGAGCCACGCAGGCCGTAAATGTCGCAAATTTGACGATATATTCAACCGCACGGGAACGTATCTTTTCATAGTAGGATTTAAGTATCGGATAAAATCCAAAAAAGCAGGTAAACATCATGGAAGATTCTTTTTCGCAAAAAAGCACCGAAAGAATTGCGGCGGCCACGAATCCGCCAAGCGCCCATTTTGTTCCTATTTCTATCATAACCACGCAGAAAACCGCTCCCGCAAGAGCAGGCAGCGCAAAGGTCAGATAGGGAAAATACGCTGCCAGCATTATAACCACTGCAAGGGCGGTCATAACACCGCAGAGAGCTATTTTTTTACTCTGTTTCATATAACACCTCTAACAAATGCTTTGACGGTAAAGCACCGCACGTTTTCGTTCATCCGTTTAACCCACGTCATTGCATTATTCATTGCCCATAGTCTCCCGGGCAAACGCCGTTTGATTAGATCGGCAGCGCTAGCGTTCCCTCAGCAGCAGGGAATAAGGTCACCGCCCATACATTCGCAGCAGCAGTCGGCACAGATAAGAGACGAGCAAATGTCGCATCCGGTGCATCCTCCCCCGCCGTTTCCGGTACGGTAGGCTCTGCCGGTGCGCTGACGGCTGATATGGTCGAGGGCCGAGCGGTATTCGCTGTTTTGCGGATCCATTCTCACCGCCGTTGCAAAGCTTGTATATGCGTCGTCAAACCAGCCTCTGCGATGAAGCACCGATCCGTTAAGGAAGTACCATTCGGCATTTCTTTTTTCCACCGGCACGCCGTCGAGCAGGGTCTGAGCGTCGTCAAGTCTTCCGCCCATAATGAGGTTTCTCACATCGGCAAAATCGGTTCCGCCGCCAGTGCTGCCTGCGCCATTCCCACTGCCGCCGTAGCTGTTGTATCCGGCATTTGAACCGCCGTATCCGCCGGATTTACGTTCGGCAATTATGGCGTCGTATGCCTCGTTAATTTCCTTCATTTTATCCTGAGCAAGGTCGGAAAGAGGATTCCCCGAATAGTTATCGGGATGATATTTCCTTGCGAGGGCGCGATAGGCCTCTTTAATCTGATCGTCGGTTGCATCTCTCGGCACTCCGAGTATCGAATAGGGGTCGTTCATTTTGTTTCTCCTTTCATTTCAAGGAATCATTTGCTTTTCAGAAAATGCGGTAGGTTATAGACTTTAACTTCAAAAAACTTCTTTTGAAAGAACTTTTAAAAATTTTATTATTTAAAAAATCACTTTGAGCTTTGAGCGGTTTTTTCGGTCTTTTTGCGAATTATATCCCGTTGTACCGACGGCAATCCTTTATACAGAATATTTTCGAGAATATCGCCGAAATTTTTGACCGATAAAAGCTCGTAAGCCGCTATGGCCTCGCTTATGCATACGTTCATCTGGCATATGGCATCTTCCTGCATCTGCTTTTCCGAAAGACCGCTGTATTTTACGAGAAAGGGATTAAAGCGTTTTTTATCCCTGTCGCTTTCAAAATCGTCGAGAGCATCTGCAAGATAAACCCACTTGCCTATGCAATATCCTATACGCCCGTATATACGTTTTACGGCATCGTTTTCAATGCCGTAGGATGTTATTTCGGCAAGAGCCGCCGCCGAAGGATGGCAGCAGGCATCAAGGCTGAATTTTTCGCTGTTTTCGGCCTTTTCCTGCTCAGAGAGAAGGGCGTCTATCCTTTCCGAAAGCCCGGGATGTTTTTTTGCGGCCTTTTTGCGTTTTGATTTAGCAAAGGGAAGAAGCAGACGGCAGCCCATCCGTTTGAAAAAGCTTTCGTCCTTTATGTTGTCGCACACCTTACCGTAAAGCAGCAGCATTGCCACATCGGCCGAATATTCAAGAGAGTCGTCGCAGGTACAGAGCTTATTGCATTTAACGGCAGGATTAAAGGTGCATCGGCACTTTTTAAAGTGCATTTTTTTGTCCTCGGCCGAAGAAAGACGGAGCAGCGCCAAAAACACGAAATCATAGTTAAGGGTAAAGCGGGACAAAAGGCCGTAGCTTTTGCCGAGGGTTTTACAAAGGGAGCAATATATTCCCCGATAAGCCTCATAGTCTTTCATTCTCAGCTCAGGCTTTGCCGCTTTGACATATCCAAACAGGAAACCGCCTCCCGTCTTTCATTTTTTGCTATTTACAGAGTTTATTATACATTAATCGCAGGTGTAATAGTTTAACGCATTGTAAATATTGAGTATTGCCGTCAGACATTGACGGGCAATTGACGGCAATTATCGAAAAGTCACCGCACAATTACTGCCACTCTACCGTTCGAATAAACCACAGCAGCAAATGCACGCAGCGCC
The DNA here is from genome assembly GCA_934444695.1 of uncultured Eubacteriales bacterium. Classification (GTDB taxonomy): domain Bacteria; phylum Bacillota; class Clostridia; order Oscillospirales; family Acutalibacteraceae; genus UMGS1484. The sequence continues at coordinate 3,480 of CAKSDF010000003.1, forward strand.
GATTGTCATAAAGCCCGCCGCAGGCTTTCCTGCGGTATTTCTCATAGCATTTACAAAGAGTTTTATACGGTTTTTAAAGCACTTCCTTAAGAAAATGGCCGGTATAGGATTTCTTGCTCTTTGCGATTTTTTCGGGAGTACCGCTTGCCACTACCCTTCCGCCGCCGTTTCCGCCTTCGGGGCCGATGTCGATTATATAATCGGCGGTTTTAATGACATCCATATTATGCTCGATAATTATAACGGTATTACCCGCGTCCACAAGGCGCTGAAGCACATCTATAAGTCTGTGTACATCGGCGGTGTGAAGTCCTATGGTCGGCTCGTCGAGAATATAAACCGTCTTGCCGGTGGCTCGTTTGCAAAGCTCACTTGAAAGCTTTACCCTCTGGGCCTCTCCTCCCGAAAGGGTGGTGGCCGGCTGACCAAGCTTGATATATCCCATACCCACATCGCAAAGCGCCTGAATCTTTCTTGCGATTTTAGGAATGGGCGCGAAAAATTCCAGTGCCTCTTCGGCCGTCATTTCCAGCACATCATAAATGCTCTTGCCCTTGTATTTTATCTCAAGGGTCTCGTGGTTGTAACGGTGGGCTTTACACACCTCGCAGGGCACATATATATCGGGCAAAAAGTGCATTTCTATTTTGATTATACCGTCGCCCTGGCAGGCCTCGCAGCGTCCTCCCTTGACGTTAAAGGAAAAGCGTCCTGCGTTATATCCCCTTATTTTTGCATCGGGGGTTTTTGCATAAAGCTCCCGTATGTCGTTAAAAACGCCGATGTAGGTAGCGGGATTGGAGCGGGGGGTACGTCCTATGGGCTGTTGATTTATATCTATGACCTTATCGAGATTTTCAAGTCCCTTTATTCCCTCGCATTTCCCGGTTTTTTTGCGGGCGCCGTTTAAGGTGTTGGCAAGGGTTTTGTAAAGCACCTCGTTTACAAGGGAGGATTTTCCCGAGCCCGACACGCCCGTAACGCACACAAATTCACCAAGCGGGAATTTTACGTCTATATTTTTAAGATTGTTTTCCTTTGCGCCGATGACCTCTATAAACTTGCCGTTTCCGCTTCTTCTGACCTTCGGCACCTCTATTTTTTTGCGCCCCGACAGGTAGTCTCCGGTAAGCGATCCTTTGCAGGCCATAATTTCATCCACTGTTCCCGCACAGACGAGATTCCCGCCGTGCACGCCCGCTCCCGGGCCGATGTCGCAGATGTAATCGGCATTGAGCATTGTCTCGTCGTCGTGTTCCACTACCACAAGGGTATTGCCCAGATCACGAAGCTTTTTTAGTGTGGCGATTAGCTTTGTGTTATCCCTTTTGTGCAGACCGATACTGGGTTCGTCGAAAATGTAAAGCACTCCCTGAAGTGACGAGCCTATCTGCGTGGCAAGGCGTATGCGCTGGCTTTCTCCCCCCGAAAGGGTTCCCGACGAGCGTGAAAGGGTAAGGTAACCCAGTCCCACATCCCTTAAAAATCCGAGACGGCTCTTTATCTCTTTGATTATCAGTCGGCCGATCATAAGCTCACGGTTGGTAAGCTCAAGATGTTCAATAAAATCAAGCAATTCCTCAACCGACATACGGGAAAGAGTGTCTATATTTTTCCCGCCCACCGTCACGGCAAGGGATTTTTCGTTAAGTCTTGCACCATGGCACTCGGGACAAGGCAGGGCGGTCATATAACTTTCGATGTCGTCCCGCGAATAGGAGCTGTCGGTTTCCTTGTATCTGCGCTCAAGGTTGTTTATAACGCCTTCAAAGGTGCCTTCGTAAGAGGTTGTGCGTCCGCCGAATTTGCGGGTTAAAGGAATCTTTTTGTCCCCCGTTCCGTAAAGCAATGCCTTTTGTCCCTCCTCGGGAATTTCGCCGAAGGGAATGTCAAGGGAAAAACCGTAGTAATTTGCGATTCCCTCAAAATACATTCTGGCGATAGAGCCGTATTCCCCGCTCATACTCCATCCGCTTCCCTTTATGGCTCCCTGGTTAAGAGAAAGAAGCTTGTTGGGTACAATGGCATCGGGATCGATTTTCATAAAAACGCCGAGGCCGTCGCACTTTTTACAGGCGCCGAAGGGATTGTTAAAGGAAAACATTCTGGGAGAAAGCTCTTCAATGCTTATTCCGTGCTCGGGACAGGCATAATCCTGAGAAAAAAGCATTTCTTCCCCGCCGATGACATCCACCACCATAAGGGCGCTGTGTTCAAAGGTGGTTTCGATGGAATCGGCAAGTCGGCTGCGTATTTCCGGCTTTACAACCAGTCGGTCGACCACTATTTCAATGTTGTGTTTTTTGTTCTTTTCAAGGGGTATTTCCTCGGTCAGGTCATACATATTTCCGTCGGCCCTGACCCTTACAAAACCGCTTTTGCGCGCCGCTTCAAGCTCCTTTGCGTGCTCTCCCTTTCGTCCGCGGACGATGGGCGCCATTATCTGAATCTTGGTTTTTTCGGGAAGGGAGAGTATCTGATCAACCATCTGATCAACCGTCTGCTGTTTTATCTCTCTACCGCAGACCGGGCAATGAGGAATTCCGATACGGGCAAAAAGAAGCCTCATATAATCGTGTATTTCGGTGACCGTTCCCACCGTCGAACGGGGATTTTTGGAGGTGGTTTTCTGATCGATGGAAATGGCGGGAGAAAGGCCGTCTATGCTGTCGACATCCGGCTTTTCCATCTGTCCCAAAAACATTCTGGCATAGGATGACAGCGATTCGATGTATCTTCTCTGTCCTTCGGCATAAAGGGTATCAAAAGCAAGGGAGGATTTTCCTGATCCCGATACACCGGTAAACACCACAAGCTTGTCCCTCGGTATGGTCACATCGATATTTTTAAGGTTATTTGCTCTTGCGCCTTTTATGACTATTTGATCTCTCGGCATTGTCTTTTCCCTCTCTTATCTCTTTAATTCTGTCTCTCAAAAATGCGGCGTGCTCAAATTCCAGCATCTTGGACGCCGTCTGCATTTCTTTTGTCAGCTTGTTTATAAGCTGTTCCTTTTCCTTGTCCGAAAGCCGCTTTACCGCTGCCTTATCGGGCACCTTGCCCGATATTTCAAGCACATCCCTTACTCCCTTGACAATGGTTTTGGGAACGATGCCGTGGTCGGCATTGTATTTTTGCTGAATTTCTCTTCGGCGCAGGGTTTCGGTGATTGCCTTTTCCATGGAAGGTGTAACGCTGTCGGCATACATAATTACCGCTCCGTTGGCGTTTCTGGCAGCTCGTCCCACCGTTTGAATAAGTGAGCTTTCGCTTCGCAAAAAGCCTTCCTTGTCGGCGTCCAAGATGGCCACAAGGGACACTTCCGGAATATCCAGTCCCTCTCTTAAAAGGTTTATTCCCACAAGCACATCAAATTCCCCAAGCCGCAGATCCCTTATTATTTCCATACGCTCGATGGTATCGATATCGTGGTGCATATATCTTACCTTTATGCCCACGCCGGTGAGATATTCGGTAAGATCTTCGGCCATTTTTTTGGTAAGAGTGGTAACAAGCACTCTTTCCTTTCGTTCCACCCGCTCGTTTATTTCCGAAACGAGATCGTCGATCTGTCCGTCGGTGGGTTTGACGGTTATCTCGGGATCAAGCAGGCCGGTGGGACGGATTATCTGCTCGGCCACCTGGGATGCGTGCTCCCGTGCAAAAGGACCGGGGGTTGCACTGACAAAAATAGCCTGATTTATATGATTGTAAAATTCGTCGAAATTCAGCGGACGGTTATCGAAAGCCGACGGCAGGCGAAAACCGTAATCCACAAGGTTTTCCTTTCTGGCCCTGTCCCCGCCGTACATTCCCCTGACCTGGGGAAGTGTGACATGGGATTCGTCCACGAAAAGAAGATAATCCTTGGGAAAATAATCAAGCAGCGTAAATGGGCTGCTGCCTCTCGGGCGGCCGGACATAACGCCGGAATAGTTCTCGATTCCCTTGCACACGCCGATTTCTTTAAGCATTTCCATATCGTATTCGGTGCGTTGACGTATTCTTTGCGCTTCAAGCAGTTTTCCCTGCTCCTTAAACCATTTTACCCGTTCTTCCATTTCTTCTTTTATGGCGCATATGGCTCTGTCCATACGTTCTCTGTCAATAACATAGTGGGAGGCGGGGTATATTGCGGCATGGGAAAGGGTGCTTTTGACCTCTCCGGTCAGGGCGTTTATCTCGCTTATGCGGTCGATCTCATCTCCGAAAAATTCTACCCTTATAGCGTTTTCCATAGAGTATGCCGGAAAGATTTCCACAACATCTCCCCTGACCCTGAATTTGTTTCGGGTAAAGTTAACATCGTTGCGCTCATACTGTATGTCCACAAGGCGACAGAGCAGATCGTTTCTGTCCATTTCCTTACCCGGGCGGAGAGAAACCACCATATTTTTATAGTCAATAGGATCGCCCAAAGTATAGATACAGGAAACGCTGGACACAATTATGACATCCCGCCGCTCGGCAAGTGAGGAGGTGGCCGAATGGCGCATTTTATCGATTTCGTCGTTTATGGCAGAATCCTTTTCGATGTATGTGTCGGTTCCGGGAATGTAGGCCTCGGGTTGGTAATAGTCGTAGTAACTGGCGAAGTACTCGACGGCGTTATTCGGGAAAAATTCTTTAAACTCGCTGCAAAGCTGGGCGGCAAGTGTTTTGTTGTGTGCAAGCACGAGGGTTGGGCGGTTGACCTTTTCGATAACATTGGCCATAGTAAAGGTTTTTCCCGAGCCGGTAACGCCTAAAAGCACCTGCTCTTTATATCCCTTTTCAAGACCGTTCACAAGTTTATCGATGGCCTCGGGCTGATCTCCCGTGGGCTTATAATCCGATACAAGCTTGAATTTATCCATAAGTCTCCTCCTCATATCCTCATATTTGACAAAGCCGATAATAGCCGCACAACACACGGCTTTTTGTTTTTCTTTTCCCACGAAGTTGAGCTGTAATCGGCACAAAAATCGCTATTATAGTATTATACCACGGTGCTTTTAGATTAGCAAGTACACCACAGTATAATTAAAGGTAAATTCATAATAGCGCAAATCGTCAAGGCACAGCAAACGACACGGTGTCCTGCTCAGCGATCGGCGCAAAAGCCGATACAAAAACCCACACAGCAATCGCACAGCATTCTGAACTGCGATTGCCGCAGTAACCGCCGCTGCAAGCGGTTCTGCAATCACCGCAGTAATCTGCGCAAAAAACGGAACCTTTAAGAGGAAAAGTAATTTTCCTAAAAGATTCCGTTCAATTTATGCAATTATTATATTACAGCACCGCGCTCAATTGCTGCCAGATCAAAATCGGTTTAACCATAACGCACACATACGAACACGATTTTGGCGGAGAAAAATCCCCATATACTGCGTTAAAATGCTCGTTAATCCGACAGGATGAACTGCGCTTTTGCCTTGTATCTGAGCATTTTTCTTACCGACAAAATTCTCCGACCTGAAATGAGCATAGTAATGAGGGATTTTCGGTGCGGAGGAACATATAAGGCTAACGCCTATATGCGACGACAAGCCGAAAAGCACCATTAATAGGCCGTTTCAGGCGTGTTCGGATATGTGCGTTATGGTTAAACCAATAGCAATCGAATTGATCATCTATCAGAATTTTTCAATCTTTTTAACCGCAAAGCAAAGTATCTTAAGGGCGTCGACAGCCGTTATGTCATTGTCAAAATCAACATCGGCGGCATTTTTCTGCTTCTGCGAAAGCTGAATTTTTTCCACCGAAGCTTTAAGGGCCAAAAGTGCGTCGACAGATGAAACCCTGCCGTCATCATTTACATCGCCGCAGGTATAAAGGCTTTGATCCACATCGAGGGTTATGAGGCCGCTGACATAAAAGAAGTTCATAAAGTTATCTGCATCGGCCATAACAAAATACCTGCCGCTGTCGCCCGCTTCAAGCCTATCTATGGTCAGCTTTGAGCCATTTACCGATATTCTGTCGTTTTTATCAACGGGACTTACCGAATTATCGGAATTCAGCTTATACCATGTGTATTTTACCCCACTGTAATCAACCGAAAGGTCAAGCTCGGCCGTCTGTCCCGACGACATATTTTTTCTTTCGGTGCTTCCCGAAAATTTCGATTCTCCTTCTTCGGATATCAAGATCGAAAAGCCGCAGAAAACGCTTTCGGGATCCTCAACATTTTTCGGAATATCCTCCCGATTAAAGGAAGGTATGCACACTATCTCGTCCGATGTTCCCGGAAAATAGGAATACCCCTTGTTTTCAAAGGTCCATCCGGTTATGTCAAGAACAAAGTGACTGCCGCTTTCAAGGCTGACCTCAATGGCCGTCGGCAAAAATGAAGAGGCTTTTTTCACCGCCTCGTCAAGGGACGCGGCGTCCGTAAACACGGTACTTTTATTTGTATCGGCAAATCCCACGCTCTTGACCGTCGAGCTTACGCCTTCAAATTTATCGAAGAAATTTACGGTGTATTCAATCTTGACCTCTCGGTCGTCTGTGTCCCGTAGGCCGGAGATCTCCACCTTATAGCTGTGGGAATATAAATACCCCTCGTCCTTTCTCGGCGCTTTAAGAAAGATTATCCGACCGGCCGACAGATTTCCCAGAGACTCTGAATAATCAAAGCTCTCCCCTGTTGCAAGGTCGGTTATTTTTGCAAAAACGCTCTGTTCATCGGCAGATTTAAAAAACTTTTGGTTAAGATAAATGTCCCAGTCCGACTGAGAGGATAAATCCTGCTTTGGAAAATATCCCGGAGAAGGGTATGCTGCAAATTTTTCGTTGAAAGCTTCCTCGGCTTCAGCGGTTTCTCTTGTCAGTCCGTATGTCGCTCCGCCGAGTCCCATTTGCACGCTTCCGATATAGGGTGAAAGCAGAGAAATGCGGTGACCCGCGGTGTATGTGAAATGGCTTTCGCCGAAAAATCCCCTGATCGCACTTTGATAGGTATATGAGGAAATTATGTTGTGGTTTGCGTAAACGGCGCTGTCGTAAAAGCTTTGATCCATGTCATCGGGCTTTTTATAATTCCAAAGGCTGTGGGTAAGACCAACACCGTTTTCCCTGTCCCGCAGATTTATAGCCTGAAGCACCGAGGCATTCTGCATATCCGGCTGATTTACGAATTTCTCGGTAATTAGCGGAGAACCGATAAGGTAGCGATAATAATTAAGATTGCGCTGTACATTGTCGAGCACATCCTGTCTAACCATACCGCCGCTGTAAGGCGCTTCATACGACGATTGCTTTCCCTCTTCAAAAATCGATTCATAGTCGGCTATTTCGGCCGATTGCCAAAGGGATGTTATCTGTTCCTTGGTGCGATCTTTAAAGCTTTCAAGCTCGTTTCCGTTAATGACGATTTTCTCATCCGCCGCGCTCGGAAAACAAAGCCCGCAAAGCATCATAACCGCCGAAACAAAAACCGCCGATATCTTTTTTATCATACATTTTCTCCTTGTTTAAAAATTTGTACCCGTGAAATCAAAAAATTCAAATCCGAATGAACCGCGATTTCATAACAACGCAAATTCGTTTTGCGGAACCGCTACTGTGCCGCGCCGCATACAGATAAGGCAATTTATCAAACGGTATAGTCTCATCCATATGACGCTTCTGTAAATTTCGCAACTTCTATATTGTGATAATAATATGCTTCAATTTTAATGTCAAGATTAACGGCTTGTTTTTTTGCTCAAATATGTTATTATAGAAGCGTATTAAAGTAAATATGCATTGCATAAGATTTTTCGCATATACTGTGCCTGCCCGACCAACGGTTTAGCGGTCGGCAAGGCGTTTCGGAGGCAATTATGAAAAATACAATTGAAGCTTTAAGCAAAGCAAAGCTGGTTCCCGTCGTAAAAATCGAGGATGAAAAGGACGCTTTACCCATTGCAAAAGCCATTCTTAAGGGCGGAATCTCGGTTATGGAGGTAACCTTCAGAACAGACGCTGCCCAAAAGGCCATAAAAGAAATAACCGACAGTCTCCCCGAGATGTTTGTGGGAGCGGGCACCCTTTTATCAAAGGAGCAGGTCAAGGCAGCAAAAAACGCGGGGGCAAAATTCTTTGTCAGCCCAGGTTTAAACGAAAACACAGCCGATTTCTGCAAGTCGGAGAATCTTCCCTTTATGCCCGGGATTGTCACCCCTTCCGAGCTTGAAAAGGCCCTTTACTACGGCTTTGACCATCTCAAATTTTTCCCCGCCGAAGCCGCCGGCGGAGTAAAGATGATAAAGGCTCTCAGCGCTCCCTATAGCGGCGTTAAATTTATGCCGACAGGCGGTATAAATCTCGAAAATCTTGTGGATTATATCTCTCTGCCCTCGGTTTTTGCCTGCGGCGGAAGCTTTATGATAAACCAAAAAGAAATTGCAAGCGGAAACTTTGAAAGCATAACAGAGGCCACAAAAAAAGCCGTCGAACTTATAAATGTGCTTTAACGGCAGATTACAGCCTTCCCGCCCAGGGGCACAAGGCACCACACGTACATACATACAACAATTACACATCAAAACAATTTAACACCGTTAGGGCTGTCGCAATTTGTCGTGTCCCATATTGTTATTCCGCTCAAAGCCCCTAAAAAGGAGAAATAAAATGAAAAAAGCCGTAACCTTCGGAGAAATAATGTTGAGACTTTCCCCCGAGGGAAGAAAAAGATTTGTTCAGGCCGACCGCTTTGACGCCGTATACGGCGGAAGTGAAGCCAACGTTGCCATAGCCCTCGGCAATATGGGAATGGATGCCGATTTTCTCACCGTCCTCCCCGACAATTCCTTGGGCGACGCCGCCGAAAACTTTGTCCGCTCCTTCGGCGTTAACACAAAAGGCATTGTCAGAAAAGACGGAAGGCTCGGAATATATTTTCTCGAAAAAGGCGCTTCCCAGCGTCCATCCAAGGTGGTATACGATCGGGAAGGCTCGGTTTTTTCCCGCCTTAAAGATGGCGAAATAGATTTTAAAAAGGCCTTTGAGGGAGCCGACTGGTTCCACTTTTCGGGCATTACCCCCGCCCTTTCAAAGCAGGCCGCAGGTGTAACCAAAGAGGCTGTCTGCACCGCAAAGGAAATGGGACTAACGGTCAGCTGTGATCTTAACTACCGCGCCGCTCTCTGGACGACCGAGCAGGCTGCCGAGGTGCTCCGTCCCTTAATTTCCATGACCGATGTACTCATCGCCAACGAAAACCACCTTAAAATGCTTTTCGGCATCGGCGAAGGGAAAAATCTCACCTGCGCTCAGGCGGCAAAATCAGCGGCAGAGATGTTTGAGCTCAGGCAGTCTGTAATGACCGTGCGGCGCACCCTTTCGGCCGATGACAACGGTTTTTCGGCAATTCTTTTTGAAAAGGGAAACATATACCGTTCCAAAAAATATCAGATGCACATTGTCGACCGTGTAGGCGGCGGGGACAGCTTTGCCGCAGGACTGATCTACGCCGACAAGACAGGCTTTTCGGCGCAGGATACGATAGAGTTCGCCGCAGCTGCTGGCTGTCTTAAACATTCGATAGAGGGTGACGCGGGCATCTTTTCGGCAAAAGAGGTTTCCTTCCTTGCCGGCGGTTTTTCCGACGGACGGGTGCAAAGATAAATTTCAAAAAAGCAAAACAACACGAGGACTTTGCCTTTATCGGCTCGGCTTCCCGTGTTGTTTTTTTGCAATTTATTTTGATTTTATCCTCAGCGTTCTTAAATATTCCTTTTGCTCATCGGTTATACGATAGCTTTCTATGGCCTTTTGAATGGTTTTGTTATGTTCAAAAAGATCAAGCCTTTTTTGCTCGATAAAGGGAATAATATCGTCCCATTGTTTGGCCAGAGCGGTGGCAAAATACCATGCAATCATCATTTTCACATAATATTCATCCGATCGTACCTCTGCCACGATTCTCGGATATTTCAAATCAAACCCATCATCAAGATAATATTTCATCAGCATTTCTATACCGAATCGGCAGATATAGGTTTTTTGGTCTCTTGCCCATTTCTCGGCCTTTTTATCAAGTCCCTCGGGCAGTTTTTTAAAGGCCTTCGGAGAAATAAGATCGCAGGTCGACCAATTGTCCACAAAGGGCAGGAATCTGTCAAGCTCAAAAATCACCCGTTCATAATCGGGAAAAAGCTCGATAATCATACCGTGGAGGTCGTTTTCCTCGCAGTACTCATGGGGAAGAATCTTCAGAAACTCGTCCGTCCTATCGGGCTCTTGCTTAAACAGTTGCTTTGCAAAACTTCTCATGGCAGGTTTTCGCACCCCGATTATTTTTTTCTTATCCACCGTCGGGCAAAGGGAGTCGTGAAAGTCCCGATACTTTTCATCCCTAAGTTCAAAAAGCCGATTTCTTATATAGATTTCGCTGTTCATAAATTTACGCTCCTTTTTTCCTTTGCGCTTTTTGCATTTTGCGGTCTTTTATTTTCCGAATATCCGAAGCCGCGATTTTTCTTTATTGGAATTTTTACCTTGTCCGTCCCTTAAAATTATTCTTTTTGCTCTTTACCTTTTTTCTATATCCTTAATATCCGAAAAGCTTATGCTCATTTCATCATCGAAAAGTCCACGATTAAGAACGCCGTCATTCCCGCACCTTCCGTCGAAAAAAATTCTGCCCGAGAATCCTGCATCAGAAGGCGTTCCGCTTAAGCCCTCGCCTCCGGCAGGAATATCAAGCGAAAGACTCTTTGCTCTTTTGTCGATGCTTTTGAGCACCCCTGCCGTTTTTACATAGCGGTTTTTTAAATAATGGGTAACAACGATCTCGTCTCCCACGCTTATTTCCCGCAGCATAAAATCAAGCTCGGCGTTCTTTTCGTCCGAAAGTATCGCCTTTTTTTCAAATATTTCTTCCCTTTTTCTAAGCTCCTTTTCAAAGCCTTTTACGGCGGCAAAGGCACCGAATTGCTTTGCACGTTCTGATATTTCCATTTTCCTTTTAGGTTTATTCACCGCTTTTGTGCCCTCCGATCTGGGAATTGCGTTCTATGGTCGTTCCGCCGGCTTCATAATTCATTCCCTTTAATATAGAATTTTTACCGAACCGCTTTTTAATATCCACCATAGCCCTTTGCACCTTATGGTTTCTGAGCAGCTTGTCGGGCGCCTCGAAAAAAAGGTCGGTCTGATAAAAACCGTCGTCGGTAACAAGGTTGTTAAAGACAATGGTGATGCGCCTTATGGGCTTTTGCTTGTCGACAATCTGCTCATAAAGCTCGGCTGCCGCAGGAACAATGACGCTGTCGGCGCTGGTTTCAAAGGGCAGTTTTTTTGTACCGTGGGCAGCAGGGGCTTTAAGGGCGTTGGAGTACCCCACCGTAAGGGTCACCGATCCGGTCAAAACATTTCTTTCGACCAATTCAAGGCACAAAAGGTCGGTCATTTCCCTGACGATAAGCTTGCCTTCGTAAAATTCATAGTTCCGCATAAGCACCTGCCCCGATGTCAGGCTGTTGGTTTTGGGCTTATACTTTTTTATGTCGGCAATGGTTACCGGCTCTCGGCCGAAAGCGTGGTCAATAAGCAGCTCGGCATCTATTCCGAAAAGCTTGTAAAGCATATTTTCATCTGCCCGGGCGATCTGTCCCATGGTGTATATGCCCTTTGCGGCCAACCTCTCGGCCGTGCCCTTCCCTATTCTCCAAAAATCGGTTATAGGGGTGTGGTCCCAAAGCTCACTGCAAAATTTTTGTTCATCCAGCCATCCGATAAAATCGGGTGAATGCTTGGCGGTTATGTCGAGAGCGATCTTTGCAAGATAAAGGTTTGTACCTATTCCGCATGTGGCTCTTATTCCGGTTTTTTCAAAGACCTCATCTATGACCTTAACAGCCAGCTGTTTTGGCGTTAATCTGTATTTTTTCATATAGGGTGCGATATTTATAAACACCTCGTCGATGGAATAAACATAAATATCGTCTTTGGAAAAAAATCCGAGATAAATTTCATATATATCGGCCGAATAGTCTATATACCTTTTCATTCTCGGGGCGGCAATTATATATTCCACTCCCGTTGGTATTTCAAAAATTCTGCACCTGTTTTTTATTCCAAGCTTCTTCATTGCAGGGGTTATGGCAAGACAGATTGTCTTGTCCGACCGCTCGGGATCTGCCACCACAAGGTTAGTAGTCATAGGATCAAGCCCCCGCTCGACACATTCCACCGAGGCATAAAACGATTTAAGATCTATGCAAAGATATTTTCCGTCGATAGGTCGTCCCTCCCCTGATTTTTTATTATAATTATATTTTAGCAGATATTATGTACATTAAACGGGATTTTAGCCTTTTCAGTCTCTTTATAATACCACTTTTTCTGTCACTTTTCAAATTCTTTGTATCACAAGTTATATCACAAATTCAATTTTTTTATATAAATTTAATATAATGCCTTTTATTTTGGCCGACTTTGTGATATAATCTTGTGAAAGCTTGCGGATTTTATCCGTTTAAATCGCCGCAGTGACCCGTAAACAATATGTGCCGCGCCTTTAAGCGCGGTATAACCGCCAACCGACAGAGGTCGGCAAAATCACACAACGCGGCAAAACTTTTGGAGGAATGAAGTATGGATACAAAACTAAGTAAAAAAGATTATACCCTGATAGCCTCGATGCTTTTCGGTATGTTCTTCGGAGCGGGCAATCTTATTTTCCCGCTCATTCTCGGAGCAAAGGCCGGCGCCTCTATGCCGTCTGCCCTTGTCGGTATGCTCATAACCGCCGTGGGAATTCCCCTTCTCGGCGTTATGTCCATGGGCATTTCCCGAAGTGAAGGCCTTCTTCATATGTCGAGCCGGGTTTCCAAAGGATTTTCCTATTTCTTCACCTGCGCCCTCTATCTGACCATCGGCCCATTCTTTGCCATTCCGAGATGCGGTGCAACATCCTTTTCGGTGGGAATTCTTCCCCTTGCAGGTGATCACAAGGTGCTTGTGCAGGCGCTGTTCACCCTCGTGTTCTTCGGTGCGGTGCTGTTTTTCTCCCTGCGTCCTTCAAAAATTATGGACTCGGTGGGAAAATGGCTCAACCCCATTTTCCTTGTGCTTCTCGCCGTGCTCACCGTGACGGTGCTTGTCTCTCCCGTAAACGGAGTTTCCGAGGTGCCCTCCAACGGTGATTACGCCGAAAACGCTTTCTTTGCCGGATTCCTTCAGGGATACGACACACTGGACGCTCTTGCATCCCTTGCATTTGGCATAATCGTTATAAACGTTATCCGCGATCACAATGTCACCGAGCCCTCGAGAATAGCCAAAAGCACCGTTCGCTCGGGCGTTTTCAGTATGGCCTTTATGGCGGTCATATACGGCATCATCGCCCTTGTGGGAACCGAGTGCTATAACCTCTATGCCGACCGTCTTTCCGACTCGGGATTTAATGGCGGCGATGCTTTTTCGATAATCGCCGAGCATTATTTCGGCAAGGCCGGCCTCATCATTCTTGCGCTGACCGTTACATTCTGCTGCCTTAAGACAGCCGTAGGACTGGTTACATCCTGTTCCGAAACCTTTGTGGGAATGTTCCCGAAATCCATAAGCTACCGCGCCTATGCCATAATATTCACCGCATTCTCCTTCCTCGTTTCAAACATCGGTCTTTCAAACATAATTTCCTTCTCGGCTCCGGTGCTCTATTTCCTCTATCCTCTGGCCATCGTGCTTATCCTGCTTAACATATTCGGAAAGTTCTTCGGTTACAGGCAGTGTGTATTTGTGTGGACCATCGGATTTACCGGAATTGCGGCAATATGCGACCTTATAAGGGTCAGCGGAATCGAGGCTCTTAATCCCGTAATCGAAGGCATCGGTAAGGTGCTTCCCTTCTATTCCATCGGAATGGGATGGGTTGCTCCCGCCGCCATAGGTCTTGTGATAGGCCTTGTTCAGATGTCGCTTACAAGACGCGGCGAAAATGCTATTGAAACAGCCTAAGGCACGATGCTGCGGTAACAGTGCCCGTCAAAGCCTCTGCAAGGTTTTGTGAGGGTCTTATGATCCCCGATAAAAGCGTGTTTGGTAAAACACCTTTGCAAGCACTTAAGCAAAGCACTTAAAAGCACACAGCAAGACGCGCAATAAAACACCCGCAAAATATAAAACGTATACGATACAAAAAGGCGGCGCTGATTATTCAGCGCCGCTTTTTTATTTAGATTTAAATGTTTCAATTTTCCGACCGTTCTTCAGGAACTTTATATTTTTCTATATCCTCAAACATATTATGTAAAAAATCTAATTTTTTATTAATTGTCTCTCCTTTAAATTTTTTGATTTCTTTTTTTCGTTTTTTGTCGTCCAAATCTTCAAAGGATATTAATTGATTATAAACACCTTCGGCGGCAATCTCAAACTGCATATATTTCCACACAAAGAATTCAGCTTGCAGCGGGGTATAACCTTTCAAATACTTTGTAGCTATGTTTTCATTCACATATTTATCAAAATATATAAAAATGGCTTTCTGAATATCGCTATACCCGTAATAAGGTTTTCCGTCAGATGTTTTAAAATCATTTGGTTCTTCGTAATTCATCTTGCTCCAACTCGGCATTCTGCCTTTACGAAGATATTCCGAATTGCCTTTTTTCTTGGTAAATGCCTGTGTACGGTTAACCCATTCCAGTATAATGGAATCAAGTGGCATATGGCAATGCGTATAAAACTTTTCCTTGTTCTTTTTTTCTCCATCTTTAAGACAATAGGCATTTTTGAATGTCATATTCACGATTTTCTGTGCCTTGCCGTATTTTATGCCGTCCTGATATTTTCCTCCGATCACCTTCAAAAATTTTTCGCACATTTTATGATGCCATTCATCAAATTCCTCTTCACTCTTGAATTTATCCTGATTTTCAAAGAAATAATCAACAAAGCACTGAACAAATGAATCTTCTTCCGGTTTATCGTGTTTTTTTCCGTCATTACCGCAAAGCACCTTGAATTTTTCCTCTACACCGAAAGATTTATATCCTGATTGCGGGCTTAATTTTTCTGTTCTGTCGGTAAAATCACCGAGTGCGCGTTTGATGGCGATTTTTATGCCTTCTTCATTAAAGCAATAAGCTTCTTCACAGCCGCCGTATTTTCCGTCCCAAAAATCCGATTTAAGCTTTTGCAAACCCACCATTCTTTTCATTCCTTCCGACATAATCCGACACTTCCATTACATTATATTTGATAATCCTCATAGTTTCAACCGCTTTTTGTCCAAACGCAGTGTTTTCAAAACACGGCGGATTATGATTTATTTGCATATTAAAACAGCTATCCGCTCTTTATAGATCGGATAGCTGCATCGTTTTATATTCGTTTTTGATAAAGGTTTTTACGCTTTTCCAAGGTAGATTAACGCTTTTTTGTTGCCTGCCTTGCTGCTTATTTGCTCTGTTCCTTATTAAGAAGCTTGGAAATAACAATAGCGATAACGGGTACAGCCACAGCCTGAATTGCAAGTCCCATAAATCCGGTTTTTATCTGACCCCATACTACCGCAACAGTGAGAGGAGAAATCCCCCGGAAGGCATAAACGCAAAGCAGGAAAAATGCTCTTCCGCAAACCTGCGCCAAAATAACGCCGACAAAAGCAAGCAGAGGCTTTTCGGAAATTTTGCTGCTAAAAATTCCCGAAACAGCGGCAAAAACCGCAAGCTCGGCCATCATAAATGGCAGTCTCGAAGCAGCGGGCATTGCAGATCCGGCAAGGGATGTAATGCAAAAGCTTGCCACAGGAGAAAGTATTCCCACAATAAGGCCCCATTTTGTTCCAAGCAGCAGTCCGCCCATTAAAACCGGCAGATACATGGGAAGGAGGGTCATTCCGGCGCTTGCACCGACGGCAAGATGGGCAATCTGGGGAAGCACTACCGCAAGAACGATAAGTGCAGCCGACACCGCCGATTTAACCGATATTTTTGTTTTTATAGAGGCGTTTCTTTTTTCAAGTACATTTTCAAGCATTGTTTTTATCTCCTTTAAAATAATCAGCAATTTTTTTCATTCTTTCGGACTGTTTCACCGAGAATGGGCAGCGGCGGTCACAGTGGCCGCAGGAAATGCAGGCCTCGGCATCTGTTTTAAGCTTGCCGTAATGGTCGTGAGCCATTTTATCGCCCGAAAGAGAAAGGTCATAATATTTATTTACAAGACCGATGTCTATACCTGCGGGACATGGCAGGCAATGATTGCAATAAACACAGTTGCCCACCGACGATGAAGGTGTAAATTTCGCAATTACCGAGTAATCCTCCTGCTCGGGAGTGGTGTGGGCAAATTCAAGCAGCTCGTCGAGATCGCTCATGCTTCTTACTCCCGGCACCACCGTCAGCACGGCGGGACGGTCGAGGGCATATTTCATACATTGGTTTTTTGAAAGTGCAACCTTAAAGGGAGAGGTGCTTTCGGACAAAAGCTGACCGCCGTGGAAAGGCTTCATAACTGAGATGCCTATACCTTCGGCCTGGCAGCGTTTGAGCAGTTCCGCACGCTCCGAGGTACTTCCCTTGCCGTATTCGTCGCCCTGCTCAAAATCATATGCGGGATTGAGCGAAAACATCATCATATCGGCAAAGCCCATATCAATGAGCTTTTGAGCAACCGACGGCGTGTGGGAGGAAAATCCCAGATGTCGAACAATTCCCTTTTCTTTAAGTCCGAAAAGAAAATCGGTTATTCCACTGTTTTTAAGGTCGTCGATGTCTCCGTCGCTGTCGACGCAATGCAAAAATCCAAAATCCACATAATCGGTGCCGATACACTTCATTTCCCATTCAAAGGTGGATTTAACCTCTTCAAGCTTTCTCGACCAGCCGTATTCTCCGTTTTTGTTATAGACCGCGCCGAAATGAAGCTGGAAATAAACCTTTTCCCTCATTCCCTTAATGGCGGCTCCGAAAGGCTCATAAACGGCGGATCCACCGGCACAGAGATCGAAAAAGTTGATGCCGTTTGCCACGGCCTTTTCAACGACTGCTTTTATCTGATCGGCGCCGGCGGCCTGTATTCCGCCCATTCCGAGGCCTAAGGTGCTTATTTTTTCATTGCCTTTGGGAAGCTTTCTATATTCAATCATTTTTTTCAAACTCCTCGGCAACGCTCTTTAATAGCTTTCTTATTTCAAGGTGCTGGGGACATGATTTTTCGCATTTTCCGCATCCGATACAATCGGAAGCCTTCCCGTTAAACTTGGTATAGGCCTCGTTATAATAATAGTCGGCGTTCCAGTCTTTATACACCCTCTTGGCGTTAAGACACGAGAATAGATCGGGAATGGAGATCTTTTTGGGACATCCGTCGGTGCAATAGCGGCAGGCGGTGCAGGGGATAAGATGCATAGAACGGAAGATATCGCACACCTTTTTTATGGCCGCCTGCTCGGTATCGTTTAAGGGTTTAAAATCGGTCATATAGGACAGATTATCCTCCATCTGCTCCATATTACTCATACCCGAAAGCACCGAAAGCATCCCGTCAAATCCGGCGGCAAAACGGATGGCATAGCTTGCATAACTGCCGCCATTAAGATCGTCAAGTACCTTTTTGGCCTCGTCGGGGAGATTGACGAGATTGCCTCCCCTTACCGGCTCCATAACCACGACCGGCTTGTTATGTTTCCGACATACTTCATAGCATTTTCTCGCCTGAACGGCGGGATCGTCGTAGTCCACATAGTTAAACTGTATCTGAACCACCTCAATATCGGGGTACTGATTTAAAATTTCATCAAGCACCTCTGCTTTATCGTGGAAGGAAAGACCGACATGTCTGACCTTGCCTTCAGCCTTAAGCTCAAAGGCCTGTTCATAGGCGCGGCAGCGTTTATATTTTTCAAAAATATCCTTGCTTTGGGCGTGCATAAGATAAATGTCGAAATAATCGACTCCGCAGGCTTCAAGCTGTTTTTCAAAAAGCGGTTTTACCTCCTGCTCGGTATTGAAGAGGGCCGAGGAAAGCTTGTCGACCAGCACAAAATCCTCCCGGTCGTATCGCTTACATACACATTCCCTAATGGCCGTCTCGCTCTTTCCTCCGAGATAGACCATGGCCGTATCAAAATAGTTGAATCCTTTTGACATATAGAGATCAACCATTTTTGTAAACTGCTCAAGGTCGACGTCCTCGCCCTTCATAGGAAGCCGCATACATCCAAAGCCGAATTTCTTTTTAACCTTTTCAAATCCGTTCATATTACCGGTTCCTTTCGTTTTTATTTTTGTTTTCATTTTCTTGTTTTTTGTTTCTGCTGTATGTTTTTTAAATCCATATCTGTCAGGTGTGATTAAAGTGTTTGGTGCAATTACACCGCCGGACACAATACAACCGTATTATACAACATAAAGTTGGCTTTAGGTCAAGGCTTTTTTGAAATTTTTTGCCTGCTGCGAAATTTAATTACAGAAAGACATCGTAAGAACAAGAAAAATGCAAATTATCGATCACCTTTCCTCTGTCAAAGCAGAAAAGCAAAAAAGTTTTATAAAAAAAGAAGCAACATAAAAAAATAACTATTGACATTTTGCGATTTTATGCTATACTTTTATAGCAACCGAATTTAGGGGTGTAGCTCAGCTGGTAGAGCAGCGGTCTCCAAAACCGCGTGCCGGGGGTTCGAGTCCCTCCACCCCTGCCAAAAATCCCGTCCGCTTCAGCGGACGGGATTTTTTCTTCTTACTTATTACTTCTCACCTCTTCATTCTTACTTACTTAAAATAAAATCGGCTGCGGGATTTTTGGAAAGTAACAAGTAACAGGTATAATGTAAGAGATACGGTGTCGGCTTGGCCGACGAATTAACAGAATCGGCAAGTGTCGAAAGATGCTTGCCGATTTTTTTCTTTTTTTGCTTGCGAATGTCCTGCGACAAATAAGAAGCACCGGGAAAAGCTTTTTTAAACAAGCGAACCATGACCATCAATGTTTTTATGTACCGATTTTGTCTCATAAGTTGTGCTATATAATGGATTTTAAAATTTTGCAGATCAAAAAGTGCAGGCAAAACTGCACTTTTTTACTTGTCATTTGTTCCTGTGCAGCATCGCATTGTCAATCATTATGGCCGTTGATGGCAGCCGGGTTTTGCAATGTCCATTTTTTTGGACATTCCTTTTCTTATAATATAACCATAATACACATATCCGGACACGCCTGAAATGGCCTATTAATGGTGCTTTCCGGCTTGTCGTCGCATATAGGCGTTAGCCTTATATGTTCCTCCGCACCGAAAATCCCTCATTACTATGCTCATTTCAGGTCGGAGAATTTTGTCGGTAAGAAAAATGCTCAGATACAAGGCAAAAGCGCAGTTCATCCTGTCGGATTAACGAGCATTTTAACGCAGTATGTGGGGATTTTTCTCCGCCAAAATCGTGTTCGTATGTGTGTGTTATGGTTAACCATACAATAAAGAAAGCGGGCCGTCAAATGTATTATTACAGTAAAAAAAGCAGCAAGAAAATCATTCATATTTCCGGATGTTTTCATACTGGCAAAACAGATGGCGAAAACATTGAGCGGTTTGAAACATTGCCGGAAGCTTATGAGCAGGGTTATCGGCTTTGCAGACACTGCAATCCGCTTTTGAAATATTATAAAGACGAAATGGAACAGATACTTGATTTTTGCCAAAAAAACGGACTGTCTGTATATCCGGCCGACAAAAGCATTATCGTTACATCAACGCAAAGCAAATGGAAAATCTCACTTAACAAACACAACAAAATTGTTCTTTATCACAAAAACACCTTTAAAGCGGTATGGGATCAGTTCAGCGAAATACCAGGTTATCATTTGCAGGGCGATGTAAAAAAGGAAAGTGTCGTTGAATATCTTAAATACATAATCGATCACGACCGTTACCGCACCATTAATCCGTTGGATATTCACAAAAAGAAAACCTCCGCCCCGCCAAAAAAGGGTACCAAAAGATATAAAAGTAATCAAAGAAAATTAAAGTATTACGAACGCAGAAAAGCAATTCGCAGCGTTCTGGATATTATAGATTCACTGGGCGATCGTTCAGCCCTTATGAATGCAGCAGCCGTGTAATATTTCAGGGAAAACCACCGTATGCATATCAATATCAAAGCTCTTCATCAAAACTTTTCTGTAATTTTCATCATATTGATTTTAAAATAACAGCGCAGCCGCCCGTGGTTTAAGTTTGGACGGCTGCGCTGTTTTCTCTTTTGAAATTCAGCGAGTTTTGCGGATTTACTTTAATTTTCAGTGGAATGCGCTTTGCATTCTTCTATAAATACTTTCATAAAAACACCTCTTCATACTGTACACTGATTGGTTTTGAACACATTACAACACATCATATGTACCAAACCCGGGACGCAGGAGCAAGCCGCTGACAATGGCAGAAAACACGCAAAAAAGGCCCTTGAGTTTTTTACGCTCAGGGACCTTCTTAATTGAATTTACGCTTAAAGCTTTTATTTAAAGACGTTTATTTTGTTTAGAGATATTTATTGAAACTTAAATCAGATGCTGCAACCAAGCGTTTTTCTGCGCGGCAGGCGGGTTTTTGTCCTTTGAGTTTAAAGGCTTAGCCTTGCAGATGTGCAGATACGCTATGTGCAAATACCCGTTGACGTCGGGATTTATTTTCCGCTGTCGCCGTAGTTTGAAAGCACGCGGGCAGAGGGGTCATCTACATCGCAGCCCTCCCACGACTTGTTGGGCATCCAGTCCGGGATAATACTTTTCAAAAAGCTCGCGATAAAGCAGCGATTCTTTTGTAAAGGGGCGGGCGTGGGTGTAAACCTTGCATTTTTCCTCAAACTCGCCTTCGGTGTAGTAGCTTTCGGCGTATTCCTTAAGGTAGTCGACCATAGAATGTCCCACAGCGTCGGAAAATGCCGCCTTTTCACGGAAAAGAATGTCGTGGGGAAGATAGTCTCCCTCAAAGGCATGACGAAGAAGATATTTTCCCTTGCCGTATTTGTTCATTTTCTTTTCGGGATCGACCGACATAACATATTTGACAAAATCGAGATCGCCGAAGGGCACCCTTGCCTCAAGCGAGTTTACGGAAATGCAGCGGTCGGCACGAAGAACATCGTACATATGAAGCTCACGCACGCGCTTTTCCGATTCCTTCTGAAATTCTTCGGCTGACGGTGCAAAATCGGTGTACTTATATCCGAAAAGCTCGTCGGAAATTTCTCCGGTGAGCAGCACACGGATGTCGGTATGCTCATGGATCCATTTACAGAGCAGATACATTCCCATACTGGCGCGGATGGTGGTTATATCGTATGTTCCGAGCAGATGGACAACGTGCTCAAGAGCCTCCAGCACATCCTCTTTTGTGATGATGACCTCGGTGTGATCGCTGCCGATATAATCGGCCACCTGCTTTGCATATTTAAGGTCGATGGCGTCCTCGCTCATACCTATTGCAAAGGTTTTGATGGGGGTCTTTGACTTTCTTGCGGCAATGGCGCAGACAAGAGAAGAATCAAGTCCGCCCGAAAGCAAAAATCCAACCTTGGCATCGGCAATAAGGCGCTTGTCAACGCCGCAAACCAGCTTATCGTGAATCTTTTTGCAAACCGTTTCGAGATCGTCAAAGCATACCTCATCAACCTTTGCAATGTCGCAATAGCTTACAAATTCCCCGTCTTTATAGTAGTGACCGGGAGGGAAAGGCATAATTTTATCGCATATGCCCACCAGGTTCTTGGCCTCGCTGGCAAAAACCATACTGCCCTTTTCGTCACAGCCGTAATAAAGGGGACGTATACCGATAGGATCCCTTGCGGCAATGTATTTCTTCGCCTTACCGTCGTAAATTATAAGGGCAAACTCGGCATCCAGCATTTTAAACATCTCGGTGCCGAATTCCTTATAAAGGGGCAGCAAAATTTCGCAATCGGAATCACTTTTAAAGGTGTAGCCCTTGCTTTTGAGCATTTCACGGAGTCTGTCAAATCCATAAATCTCACCGTTGCAAACAACATAAGAGCCGTCAAGCTCAAAGGGCTGCATCCCCTCTTCGGTAAGTCCCATAATGGCCAGACGGTGGAATCCCAGAAGTCCCTTGCCGGTATCGATGATACGGCTGTCATCGGGGCCTCTCGAAATCGTCTCGTCAAAGCCTTTTTTAAATTTTTCTAAAACGGCACCGCCGTCGCAATAACCCATAATTGAACACATAATTATTCCTCCGGAAAAAAGTTTTGTCCTAAAGTTCAAAATAGCAATTAAAAGGGCGAGAAGATGTTTTTAAGCCTTGCGCCGCGCTTTTTTCGGCGGCATTTTACTGTCTTTAAAGATACGGCATATACAGAGAAATTCCTTGATCCTTTTGACGGATCTCGGAAAGCATACAGAAAATTATTTTTCTCTTTTTATTGATTCAAGGCTTTAAGCATCACTTTATCTCCCGCGGTGCCACCTTTTTTTGTTCTTCATTACGGCTTCCTGCCCTGCATTTTAAAAGCGGCGATACAACACCGTTTGCCGTAGCATAAAGCCTTGCCGCATAACGGGCGGCTTCCGTCTCCCCTACTCGCTTATGAAAAAGGAAGGCATGCTCCGATTGGAACAGTGTATTTTTCACAGCTTTGGGTTTGAGGCTCATCGGGTGTTTTTCACAAAGGCTTTGCCGAGCGGCTTTCACCGTCCCGCTCTCGCTTTGGGTAATTTCCCCTGCTACTTTTCCCAACTCAAACGCCTTTAAAATTCAATTTGCTTTTCATCGATTGACGCTCTGACAACCGCATTAACATTATATAAAACAAGTACATTAATATCAATACCTATTTTTCAAAGCATCGACAATCGACAGCCTGTTTTCAACCGACCCGCCTGCCGCCGGCGGTCGCAGACAGCTGAAAGCGGATCGGTTTTTATTTATAAATCTGTGCTGCCGAAACGGTCAACACATCTTTGCGGATTTCAGGAAATTATTCCACATCCTGAAGGGCGTCGTAGCCCTCCTCGCCGGTGCGTACCTTAACAACATTTTCGACATCGTAAACAAATATTTTGCCGTCGCCGATATGTCCGGTATAAAGCACCTTTTTGGCGGTTTCGATAACCTTTCTGACAGGTACCTTGCTAACCACGATATCCACCTGAACCTTGGGAAGCAGGTTTGTTTCCACCTGAACACCGCGGTAATACTCAGGCTTACCGCCCTGAGCGCCGTAACCGAGAACGTGGGATACCGTCATACCGGTAATTCCAAGCTCCTTCATGGCTGCCTTAAGAGCGTCGAATCGGTTCTCTTTGCATATGATTTCGACCTTTGTAAACTTGGGACCTTCACCCTCGGCAAAGGACGGAACCTTTTTGACCGTTACTGCCTCTGCTACGGGGACATCCGAAGCGGTTGCCACGATGCCCTCGGCGGGAGCGTAGGAAGAATACTGATCCACTGCGGGAACGAAATCGGGATATGCACTGGGAAGACCGTGCTCGGCAATGTCAAGACCGGCAAGCTCATCCTCGGCAGAAGCGCGGATACCGCTGACCTTTTTCATAATTCCGAATGTTGCGATCATCATGACCGCCGCATATGCGGCCACCGAAACAAATCCGAGAAGCTGGAGTCCAAGTTGCTCGAAAGAGCCGGTATAGAAGAGACCGGACAGACCTGCGGGAGCGTCGGGGTTTGCAAGAAGACCCACGGCAATGGTTCCCCAGATACCGTTTGCCATATGTACGCCCACGGCACCGACGGGATCGTCGATGTGAAGCTTAAGGTCGAGCAGTTCGACCACAAACACGATAAGGAATCCGGAAACAAGTCCCACAACGGCTGCGCCGATAGCATCATACGCATCGCATCCGGCGGTTACAGCAACAAGTCCTGCAAGAGAAGCGTTGAGGCACATGGAAACATCGGGCTTGCCGTTTCTTATCCAAGTAAAGAGCATTGTGGTGACCGTTGCAACCGAAGGAGCAATGGTAGTGGTAAGGAAGATGGAAGCAAGCTCGGAGGGGGTCTGAGCAGCTGCACCGTTGAATCCGTACCAGCCGAGCCACAGGATGAATACACCGAGAGCTCCGAGGGTTATGGAGTGACCGGGAATAGCGTTGACCTTAACAACCTTACCCTTTGCGTCTTTAACATACTTGCCGATACGGGGTCCAAGCATTGCTGCGCCGACCAGTGCGGCGATACCGCCCACCATATGAATGGCGCAAGAGCCTGCGTAATCGTGGAAGCCAAGCTGAGAGAGCCAGCCGCCGCCCCAGATCCAGTGGGCCTCAATGGGGTAGATGAAAAGGGAAATAACTGCGGAATAGATGCAGTAGGAAGAAAACTTTGTGCGTTCGGCCATAGCACCCGAAACGATAGTAGCGGTGGTGGCACAGAACACGAGGTTGAAAACGAAATATGAGGCGTCGGTGAATCCGTCGGCCGGGCTTTCGATAAAGGCCTTGAAGTTTGTAAACAGATCCATGTTGGGTATACCGACAAGTCCGAAAAGTGCATCCTCACCCATCATAAGGGTGTAACCGAGAAGTGAAAATACAACCGTGCCGATACAAAAGTCCATAAGGTTTTTCATTATGATGTTGCCGGCGTTTTTCGCTCTCGTAAATCCGGTTTCAACCATTGCGAATCCGGCCTGCATCCAGAATACCAATGCAGCTCCGATCAAAAACCAAAATTCTATAGTCATAAGACATACATCTCCTTAATTTTATCTTTTCTGCTTATCTTACGCCGAAAAGCAGCTTGTCGTATGTCGGGAAGGGCCAGTAGTCCTCTCCGGTGAGGGTTTCGGCCTCGTCGCAGGCCACTCTGAGCACCGCCATTTTAGGCAGGATAACGTCGCGGATGTTGTTTGCCGCTTCGGTCACATCGGTAATGGCCTTAAGCTTTATGAGCGCATCCTCAAGGTCGTCGGCAGCTTCATCCATCTGATCGGTCAGCGCCGAAAGCTTGGTTATCTGCTTGCTTTCATATGCGCATTTGAGCGACGGTACGGCCGCTTTCTTTGCCGCAAGACCTTCCGAAAGGTCGGTCACATATTCGCAAACGGCGGGAATAATCTCTTTCTTGGCCATATCTACCATTGTAAGACCTTCAATGTTGACCGTCTTGCAATAGTTTTCCATCTGGATTTCGTAACGGGATTTAAGCTCGGCCTCCGAGAAAACCTTGTGGGAGGTAAGCATATCCACATTCTTCTTTGCAAGCAGCATAGGCATACAATCGGGGGTGGTGCGGAGGTTGAGAAGTCCTCTTTCCTTGGTGGCTTCCTCAATCCACTTATCATCGTAACCGTTGCCGTTGAAAATGATTCTCTTATGATCCTTAATGGTCTTTTTGATCATATCGTGAAGAGCGGTTTCAAAATCCTCTGCTCCTTCGAGACGGTCGGCATAAACCTTGAGGGATTCGGCAACTGCCGAGTTCAGCATTATATTTGTGCAGGCAATGGAGTTGGACGAACCGAGCATTCTGAACTCAAACTTGTTGCCGGTAAAGGCAAATGGCGAGGTTCTGTTGCGGTCGGTAGTATCTCTGGTGAACTTGGGAAGTACGTGAACTCCAAGCTTCATCTGAGTCTTTTCGGAGCCCTCATAAGGTGCGTCGTCCTCGATGGCCTTAAGCACTGCGGTAAGCTCGTCGCCAAGGAACATGGAAACAACTGCGGGAGGCGCTTCGTTTGCACCGAGTCTGTGGTCGTTTCCGGCGGTTGCGGCCGAAAGACGGAGCAGATCCTGATAATCGTCAACCGCCTTTATAACGGCGCACAGGAAAAGCAGGAACTGGGCGTTTTCATAAGGAGTCTCGCCGGGAGTAAGAAGGTTTACACCGGTATCGGTGGCGATCGACCAGTTGTTGTGCTTGCCGCTTCCGTTTACTCCGGCAAAGGGCTTTTCATGAAGCAGACACACAAGGCCGTGTTTTGCGGCAACCTTCTGCATGATTTCCATGGTCAGCTGGTTGTGGTCGGTGGCAATGTTGGTGGTGGAATAAATGGGAGCAAGCTCGTGCTGGGCGGGAGCAACCTCGTTGTGCTCGGTCTTTGCGAGTATTCCAAGTTTCCACAGCTCTTCGTTAAGATCGGCCATATATTCGGCGACCCTCGGCTTTATAACACCGAAGTAGTGGTCATCCATTTCCTGACCCTTAGGAGGCATTGCGCCGAAAAGGGTGCGGCCGGTAAAGATAAGGTCTTTACGCTGATCGAACAGTTCTTTATCAACAAGGAAGTACTCCTGCTCGGGGCCAACCGATGTACGCACACATTTGACCTTGTCGTTACCGAACAGTCTTAAAATTCTCACTGCCTGCTTGCTCAGCGCTTCCATCGAGCGGAGCAGCGGAGTTTTTTTATCAAGTGCCTCGCCGCCGTAGGAACAGAAAGCAGTGGGAATGCAAAGGGTTTTTCCTTTAATAAAGGCATAAGAGGTAGGATCCCATGCGGTATAGCCTCTTGCCTCAAAGGTAGCGCGAAGTCCGCCCGAGGGGAAGGACGATGCATCCGGCTCGCCCTTGATAAGCTCCTTGCCCGAGAATTCCATAATCACACGTCCGTCAGGTGCGGGGGTTATGAAGCTGTCGTGCTTTTCTGCGGTGATACCGGTGAGCGGCTGGAACCAATGGGTAAAATGGGTAGCACCATTGGCGACGGCCCAATCCTTCATTGCGGTGGCAACAGCATTGGCAACATTATTATCAAGGCTGACCCCTTCGTCGATGGTTTTTTTCAGCGACTTATAAACCTTATCCGAAAGGGTGGCTTTCATTACCCTATCATCAAATACAAGACAGCCGAAATAATCTGATACTGTTTTCATTTTAGTTCGCTCCTTTACTAAACTAAAAAAACGAGGCCGGGATTTTTAAAGCTTGTAATCGCAAGCTTTAAAACCAAGACCCCATTGCCTCGTTTTTTCGATATGCGATTTTAAAAAAGAAAAAGACGTCAAAGAGATTTCTCTCTAAGACGTCCTTGCCTTATGCGTTGCATTATACTCTTGCTAAAATGATTTGTCAAGTACTTTTTTAAAAATTTTTTAATTTTTTATTTTCGCCCTTAAAATTCCTTAAAGATCCTCGTCGTCCTGCCACAGGTCGAATTCGTCTTCGTACTCGTCCTCGCGGCTTTCGGGCAGACTATCCTTGATTTTTGATTTTATAAATAAATATGCTAAACAAATGGGAACGGATAACCATGCATAATCGGGAGCCTTAAAAATAAAGAGGCTTACGACAATAACGGTAAAGATCATTTTTTCTCATCTCATCTTACATTATAATATCAAGAATTATGTTTTTTCCCGCAAAGCCGAGGTAAAACAATTAAAGATGTCCCGCTTTTCTTATAATATATCACAGGCAAGATTTGTTTTCAAGTATTTGTATAATCTCTATAAGAAAAAGATCAGTCGGGCAAAGTGTTAATAAAGCACAAAAAGCAGCAGCTTTTAACACAACATTACAGAAAATTTTTACGATTTTAAATTTGCGTTTGACAAAGGCAATATTGTGTGGTATAATTCGGATAAATGAGCAAAGGCGTTCATTCTGACAGGATTTCTGTCTGAATGGGCGCTTTTTTCTTTTTTCAGGAAAGGAATGAAGCATTATGTTAGAAGGTCAGGTAAGAATTCCCTCCGGCTGCGCCATTTCGGCCGTGATTTCGCGGGACGGAAACAAAATGACCGGAGAAAGTATTGTGGAAAGTATGGTCCCCATGCACGACCGCTCAAACGGACTGGGCGGAGGATTTGCCGGTTACGGCATTTATCCCGAGTATAAAGACTTTTACGCCTTCCATATTTTCTACAACGACAATGCCGACCGTGTTAAATGCGAAAATTTTCTTAAAAACGGCTTTGAAATCGTAAAGGCCGAAAATATTCCTATAAGAAAGATTCCCGAGATCACCGATGTACCTATTATATGGCGGTATTTCGTGGCTCCCCTTTCCTCGGTGCTTTCCCGCCTTCAGCTTGACGAAAAAGAATATGTGGCGAGAATGGTCACCAAGATAAATACAAAAATCGACGGTGCTTATGTTTTTTCCAGCGGAAAGAATATGGGAGTTTTCAAGGCGGTGGGCTTCCCCGAGGATGTGGGTCGATTCTATCGGCTTGAAGAATACGCAGGTTATTCCTGGACGGCTCACGGCCGTTATCCCACCAACACCCCCGGCTGGTGGGGCGGTGCTCATCCCTTTGCGCTGCTTGATTATTCCATAGTTCACAACGGTGAAATTTCCTCCTACGACGCCAACCGCCGATACATCGAGATGTTCGGTTATAAATGTACCCTGCAAACCGACACCGAGGTCATAACCTACATTGCCGATTATCTGCTCCGCAGACAGGGGCTGTCCCTTGAAGAAACCGCCTCGGTCATTGCGGCTCCCTTCTGGAGCACCATAGATAAAATGGATGAGCAGCAAAAGGAAGTTCACAAATATCTGCGCACCCGTTTTCCGAGTCTGCTTGTCACCGGTCCTTTTTCCATAATTCTCGGCTTTGAGGGCGGGCTTATGGCTCTCAACGATCGACTGAAGCTCCGTTCCATGGTGGTGGCTGAAAAGGACGACAAGGTTTTCATCGCAAGTGAGGAAGCGGCCATTCGGGTTATGGAGCCCGACGCTCAAAACATATACGCTCCGGCCGGCGGAGAGCCGGTCATCATCAAGGTAAAGGAGGGAGCATTCTGATGGCAGTAAATTATCTTATTCCTGAATTTGAAGTGGTCAGAAACCATGACCGCTGTATAACCTGCCGCGTATGCGAGCGACAGTGTGCAAACGGGGTCCATTCCTTCGATGCCGAAGGCAACATAATGATAAGCGACGAAGCAAAATGCGTTGATTGCCAGAGATGCGTTTCACTTTGCCCCACACACGCTTTAAAGATCGTTAAAAACGAATGTACCTTAAGAGAAAACGCCAACTGGCAGGCCGACACCATTAAGGAAATATATAAACAGGCCTCAAGCGGCGGCGTGCTGCTCTCGTCTATGGGAAATCCAAAACCCCTGCCGGTATACTGGGACAAAATTCTCATAAATGCCTCCCAGGTTACCAACCCCTCCATTGATCCCCTTCGCGAGCCTATGGAGACCAAGGTTTTCCTCGGCAAAAAGAACATTCCGGTCGAGCGCAACAGCGACGGCAGTCTTAAATGCAACCTGCCTCCCCAGCTTGAGCTTTCCATACCCATTATGTTCTCGGCCATGAGCTACGGCTCCATAAGCTACAATGCCCACGAAAGCCTTGCAAGAGCCGCAAGAGAGCTTGGAATTTTATATAATACCGGTGAGGGCGGCCTGCACGAGGATTTTTACTGCTACGGCGACAACACGGTGGTTCAGGTGGCGTCGGGACGATTCGGCGTTCACGAGGAATACCTCAAAACCGGTGCGGCGGTGGAAATTAAAATGGGTCAGGGCGCAAAGCCGGGCATCGGCGGACATCTTCCCGGAGCCAAAATAGTGGGCGATGTCTCAAAGACCCGTATGATTCCCGAGGGTTCCGATGCAATATCCCCCGCTCCCCACCACGACATTTATTCCATTGAGGACCTCCGTCAGCTGGTTTTCTCGCTCAAAGAGGCCACCGAGTATAAAAAGCCCATAATCGTTAAGGTTGCAGCGGTTCATAACATTGCGGCCATTGCCTCGGGCATTGCCCGAAGCGGTGCCGACATAATCGCTATTGACGGCTTCCGCGGAGGCACGGGAGCGGCTCCCACAAGGATTAGGGACAATGTGGGAATTCCCATCGAGCTTGCTCTTGCGGCGGTCGATCAACGGCTTCGCGATGAGGGCATAAGAAACAATGTATCCCTTGTTGTGGGCGGAAGTATCCGCTCGGCATCGGATGTGGTCAAGGCAATTGCTCTTGGCGCCGACGCCTGCTACATCGCAACAGCGGCGCTGCTGGCGCTCGGATGCCACCTCTGCCGCACCTGCCAGACCGGTCGGTGCAACTGGGGCATCGCAACCCAGCGTCCCGAGCTTGTTAAACGGCTTAATCCCGACATCGGATATGAAAGACTTGTCAATCTGCTGACCGCCTGGAAGCACGAAATAAAAGAGCTTATGGGCGGCATGGGCATTAACTCCATTGAGGCGCTTCGCGGGAACCGACTTATGCTGCGGGGCGTGAATCTTACGGAAAAGGAGCTTGAGATTCTCGGTATCTCACACGCAGGCGAATGAAACGGGTATATGTAAATGAAAAATGGTGTCTCGGATGTCATCTTTGCGAGTACAACTGTGCCTTTGCAAATTCCGGCGCCGACAGTATGGTTAAAGCCTTAAAAGACAAAGAAATTTTCCCGAGAATCAGGGTCGAGGGCGACGACAAGGTGACCTACGCCATATCCTGCCGCCACTGCACCGATCCCATGTGCGTTAAGAGCTGCATTTCGGGAGCTATTCATCTTGAGGACGGGGTCGTATGTATCGACAAGGACAAATGCGTCGGGTGCTTTACCTGCGTGCTTGTCTGTCCCTACGGAGCGGTAACGGTAGACGGCGATCACGCCGTTCAAAAATGCGAGCTTTGCACCAAAAACAGAGAAGGAAAGCCCGCCTGCGTTACCGGCTGTCCCAACAAAGCAATCGTTTTTGAAGAGAGGTGAAGGGTATGAGCAAATATGTTATCATCGGCAACGGCACCGCTGCCATCGGAACTGTCGAGGGTATACGTTCGGCCGACAAGGATGGAGAAATCACGGTTATTTCTCTTGAAAAGCATCACGTCTATTGCCGCCCGCTCATTTCATACTATCTCGAGGGAAAGACCGATCTTAAACGCATTAAATACCGTCCCGACGATTTTTATGAAAAGCAGGGCTGCTCCGTTATTTACGGAGAGCGCGCCGAAAAGATAGACAGTGCCAAAAAGAACGTCACCCTATCAAACGGGCAGGTTATTTCTTACGATAAGCTGTGTGTCTGCACAGGTTCTTCCCCCTTTGTGCCTCCCTTTGAAGGACTCGACACGGTGGAAAACAAAAGCGGATTTATGACCCTCGATGATGCACTTTATATCGAAAAACAGGTTTCGAAGGAAAGCCGCGTGCTCATCGTCGGCGCGGGACTTATCGGTCTTAAATGTGCCGAGGGAATTTGCCAAAAGGCAAAATCGGTCACCGTTTGTGATCTTGCCCCGAGGGTACTTTCCAGCATTCTCGACGACAAATGCGCCGCCTTTATGCAGGAAAAATTAGAGCAGCACGGAATCGGCTTTTTGCTTGGCGACACGGCAATTAAATTCGACAAAAGCACCGCCTTTATGAAAAGCGGAAAGCAGGTGGAATTTGATCTGCTTGTGCTTGCGGTGGGCGTTCGTCCGAATACCGCCCTTGTCAAAGATGCGGGAGGCGCTGTCGGCAGAGGCATAACGGTGGATTCAAAATCGGCCACTTCCCTTCCCGACATTTACGCCGCAGGCGACTGCACAGAAGCCTCCGATATTTCCTCGGGTCAGACGAAAATTATGGCGCTGCTTCCCAACGCCTATATGCAGGGCAAAACGGCAGGCCTTAATATGGCGGGAAAGGATGAAAAATTCGACAATGCCATTCCCATGAACTCCATAGGATTTTTCGGACTGCACGCCATGACGGCCGGCAGCTATTTCGATGAATCAAGCGGTGGTGAAATGTTTGAAATTCCCACCGAAAGCGGCATTAAACGCCTTTTTACAAAGGACGGATTTTTAACCGGGTTTATAATCATCGGAAGCAATGAACGAGCAGGCATTTACACCAATATGATAAGAAACCGTGTTCCTCTTTGCGAGGTGGATTTTGAAAGTATGAAAAAAAATCCGAATTTATTCGCTTTCGGCAAAGAATACTGTGGAAAAACTCTCGGAGGTGTGATATAATATGATGATAGATGCAAAAGACCTGGGATTTGCAGAGCTTAATCGGCAGATCCGCGAGGGAAAGGGCGATTGCCTTTTAAAAAACTGTATCGGCCAAAGATTTATCGCCGCCGGAGTTTCCGAAAAAAAGCTGACCATTGAAGGCGTGCCCGGCAACGCTCTCGGAGCCTACCTTAACGGTGCCGAAATAACCGTTTCTGGCAACGCTCAGGACGCTGTGGGAGACACCATGAACGAGGGAAAGATCGTTGTACACGGTCAGATCGGCGACGCTGCGGGATACGCCATGAGAGGCGGACGAATTTACATCAAAGGCAACGCCGGATACCGCGCCGGAATACATATGAAGGCATATAAAGACAAAAAGCCCATTATGGTCATCGGCGGTAGAGCGGGAAGCTTTCTCGGGGAATATCAGGCCGGCGGAATAATCATCGTTCTCGGCCTTAACACCGACGGAAAACCCATTGTCGGCAACTTCCCCTGCACCGGAATGCACGGCGGAAAGATGTTTTTGCGCTCCTCGGCCGAAGGTATCGAATTTCCCCCGCAGGTATCGGTCAAAGAAGCGACTGACGACGATATAGAAGAAATAAGACCTATAATTGAGGATTTCTGCGCCGCCTTCGGTTTTGACAGCGGCAAGCTTTTATCCGACAAATTCACCGTAATTTCCCCCGACAGCAAAAATCCTTATAAACAAATGTATGTGGCGAACTGAGGAAAGGCAGGCACAACAATATGAGCTATACTCCAAACGAAGTTATGCAGTATGTAAGCGAAGAAGACGTTAAATTTATAAGGCTGGCTTTTTGCGATGTTTTCGGCAAACAGAAAAACATTTCCGTAATGCCGGACGAGCTTAAAAGGGCCTTTGAATACGGCATTGCCATAGATGCATCATCGGTGGCGGGCTTCGGCGGAGAGGTTCATTCAGACCTGCTTCTTCATCCCGATCCAAACACCATCGCGGTACTCCCCTGGAGGCCCGAGCACGGCCGTGTGGTCAGGATGTTTTGCGACATTTCCCTTCCCGACGGACGCGACTTTGAAGCCGACGGGCGAAAGATTCTTGAAAATGCCGTTAAGGACGCCAAGGCTAAGGGAATAGAATTTTTCTTCGGCTCGGAAATGGAATTTTATCTTTTTAAAAGAGACGAACAGGGCGAGCCCACAAAGGAGCCCTACGACAAGGCGGGATATATGGACATAGCCCCCGACGACAAGGGCGAAAATGTGAGAAGAGAAATATGCCTCACCCTTGAACAGATGGGCATAAAGCCCGAAAGCTCCCACCACGAGGAAGGCCCAGGTCAAAACGAGATAGATTTCAGAGAGTCATCCCCCATAACCGCCGCCGACCACGCCGTTACCTTCCGCGCAGTTGTTAACACCATTGCCGCAAGAAACGGTCTTTTCGCCGATTTTTCGCCAAAGCCCATTGCCGACAAGGCGGGGAACGGTATGCACATCAACATTTCGGCAAGGGAAAGCTCGGGGGTGGATGTGCTTCCCTTTGTTATCGCGGGAGTTATGAACCGCATACGGGACATAACGGTATTTTTAAATCCATGCGGGCAGTCTTTTGAGAGACTGGGCAAAAACAAGGCGCCGAAATATGTTTCCTGGTGCACCGAAAACCGTTCCCAGCTTATCAGAATCCCCGCCGCCGCAAAGGAATACCGCCGTGCCGAGCTTCGTTCCCCCGATCCTATGTGCAACCCTTATCTTGCCTTTGCGCTGATAATTTATGCGGGGCTTGAGGGAATCGAGCAAAAGGCCGAGCTTATCGAGGCTGCGGATTTTAACATTTACAGCGCAAAGGAAGACGATGTTAAAGACCTTTTGCTTCTTCCGAAAAGCCTTGATGAAGCTAAGAAAATTGCCGCTTCAAGCGATTTTGTCAAGGCTCATCTGTCTAAAGAGCTTATAGAGTCTTATTGCGGCTGATTGCGGCATCGAGGCATTGCGGTATTGAGGCATTGCGGTATTGAGGCATTGCTGCATCATAGCATTATAGCATTGAGGCGTCGTGTCATTATGGCGCTGCAGCATTGCGATATCGTGACATTATAGCGTGCAGCATTTCTGCAAAGTACCGTTGCGGCCGCTCGAAACCGCCGAGAAAGGCGGAATTTAACCCGATTGCGCTTTATATTTTCAAACAAAGAGAGGGGGAAGCACAATGGAACTCAAAGAGCAAGTTTACAGCCTGCTCCTTGTTTCTGCGGCAGATAAATTCAATCGCAGCATTTCCGATCTGCTTCCCGAAAACATATATTACCCGGTCAAGACGGTGTCTGATATGGGCTCGGCCAAAAGAGAGCTGCTCGATCGAAGCTATGATATAGTCATAATCAACACCCCCCTGCCCGATGATTTCGGCACCCGCCTTGCCATAGACCTTTGCCAAAGCTCCTCTACCGGCGTGCTTCTTTTTGTCAAGGCCGAGCATTACCCCGATATCAACGCCAAGGTTATGCCATACGGCGTTTTGACACTCTCGAAACCAACATCGGCGCAGATGATTTTACAGACCCTCGTACTTCTTTGCGGAACGAGAGAGCGCCTTAAATTTATGGAAAAGAAGGCGGCCACATTAGAGGACAAAATGGAGGAAATCCGTATTGTCAACAGGGCAAAATGGCTGCTTATTTCCGAGCTTAAAATGAGCGAAAACGATGCCCACAGATACATTGAAAAGCAGGCTATGGACCGATGTATAACAAGGCGGGCTATGGCCGAAAGCATAATCAGAACATACAAACAGTAGTTCTTTTCAAAAAATCCGCAGCAATTTTTTGAAACATTAAGGCAACATAAAGAGATTACGGCAATTGAATACAGCCATTAAAATACAGCAATTAAACATGGCAATTAAATACAGCAATCAAAACATTACAGCATATACACTGACAAAGGAGAGAAAACCTATGACAAAGTACATTTTTGTAACCGGCGGAGTTGTCTCGGGACTGGGCAAAGGTATAACCGCCGCTTCTCTCGGCCGACTTTTAAAGGCGAGAGGACTTAAAGTGGCAGCTCAGAAGCTTGACCCCTACATAAACGTTGATCCCGGCACAATGAGCCCATATCAGCACGGTGAAGTTTATGTCACCGAGGATGGAGCGGAAACCGACCTTGACCTCGGACATTACGAGCGCTTTATCGACGAGGATCTTAACCGTTTTTCCAATCTCACCACCGGAAAGGTGTACTGGAATGTGCTCAACAAGGAGCGCAGAGGTGAATATCTCGGTTCCACCGTTCAGGTAATTCCCCACATCACCAACGAGATCAAAGAATTTGTCTACCGCGTAGGAAAGCAAACCGATGCAGACGTTGTTATCACCGAAATCGGCGGCACCATCGGAGACATCGAGTCTCAGCC
>CAKSDF010000004.1 GCA_934444695.1 uncultured Eubacteriales bacterium
TAAATTCCCCGTTTTTATCGTTTCGCCACTTGAAATACGCCAGTATATCGGCGTGACAAAACTTCAAAAACGAAAAATTTTCCTATTTTTAAGGTCGAAGAGTTTCTGCCGTTCATTTTTCTGCGCGGGGAAGCGTGAAATCTGCCATAAGGCTGCCGCCTATGGTTGATGAACGCGATGCCGCACGGGAAAAGGGACGAGCGAAACCGTACGGTGTTCGGCCGTCCGTTGCTTAAGCAATCGATGATTGAACACCGGTTGACTAAACAGCACATACCATAGCAACGGAATAAAATAAAAAAGGAGAGTTAATATGAACAAGATAGCGAAAAGAGCGTTGTCCGGCATTATGGCGGTTTTTGTGGCTGCCATAGGGTATACCTCGTCGTTACCCGCATCGGCACTTGAAATCGAGAAAAAGCGCGACTTCAATATTTTTCTTGATGCCGGCGGATTTGATGATGAATTTGTTTCTCAAATGCATTCCATCTCGGATAAGAATTCCGACGGTTCATACTTTTCCACCATGGTAATGGCCCCGGGAGAAAACGAAATGACAATTGACGGTAAAAAGGTCAATTTGTCCGTTGCCGCCGATATGGGCGTCGGAGGGGAAATAATTCTCCCCGCCGAAGAAATTGCCGAGGCGATCGGTGCAACCGCGCAGGTCGACAGGGCGAGCGGCGAGCTTAACATTGTTCGCGGAGAAGAAAAAATAAAAATGGGAAGCTCGGTAGCCGAGCTTCAAAGTAGCCTTGACATATCCGACGAATACGAAGAAGCAATGTCGTCGGAGGAGGAAGCGATCCTGCTCGACAACGCCACGGTTTCCGAACAGGATGCCGAAGATCAGCTTTGCCTTGACGTTAAGGCGGTAGACGGAAAGATAGTTGTCACAAGTCCCTATCAGTCAAAGCAGATCATACTTTATGTTAAGGGCGGAAGAAAGCTTTCTCAAAACTACGGTGCAACCGATTTTGCCACCAACGGCAAGGGACTTTATTTTTTACAGTACGAGACCGAGAAGCAGACAAAGGCGGCTTTTGAAGCCTTTGAAGCAAGCGACGCGATTGAGTATGTTACCGTTAACGGCATAATGACCCTTGATTCGACTGCTTCGACCGAAAGCAGCAGCATAAATCTCGGAAGCTGGGGAACCGACGGCGACGGGGTGAATTCTATGGGCATCCAGGCCGGCAGAATGAAAAATATCCTGTCGGGAAATCAGAACGAGATACTGGTCGGCGTTGTTGATACCGGCGTTGACGCTAAGTATCTTAATGTCCGCGAAGGCCATGAGTTTTTGCAGGGCCGCACCACCGAGCCCGCTTCGACTACGGATGATACCAAGGGATATGATGTTGCAAACGGTACCAACAATACCATGGATACCGATGGTCACGGAACCCATGTTTCGGGCACAATTGTCGATTGCACACCCGATAATGTAAAAATACTTCCTGTTAAAATACAAAGGCAGTCGGACGATGGTGGTCTACCGGAACTGGAAATTGCATTGGGGATGGAATATGCGGCCGAGCATGGCGCCAAGGTCATTAATCTCAGTGTCGGTGGACCATGCGGCGGCAATTGCTTGGAAAAGAAAGCTATAGAAAGCGCCAATGCGCAGGCGGCCGAAAGGGGAGAAAATCCTCCTATATTTGTGGTTTCGGCCGGAAATGACGGGACCGATGTCGGCAACCATTGTCCTGCAAGACATAGCTTAGACTTTGACAATGTTATTACGGTCGGCGCGGTAGATAAATATGATCTGCCGGCAGAATTTTCAAATTACGGTCAGGCCGTTGATGTTTGTGCCCCCGGAGTTTCCATAAGAAGCTGTGTCCCCGGTAATGCATATGCGTTGTATAGTGGCACATCCATGGCTACTCCTCATGTGAGTGCGGCGGTTGCGATGCTGATGCTTCGCCATCCCGATTACACCCCGGCTCAGATAAAAGCCCTTCTCAAGTCCATGACGGTGGATCTTAATACAGCAGGCTGGGACGGCGCAACAGGAAGCGGACGTATAGATTTCAGAATGCTTAACGATTCCGAGTATCCGAGGATATCTCCCATAGCGGCAACCGGATTTGAGTTAAAAAAATGCGGATATAATCCCTCTGTTTTCACTCAAGCAACCATTGATTCAAGTTATGGTGATATAGTAATAGGAGCGCATGTCTCTCCGAAAGAGGCGACCGATAAAACCGTTACATATTCTTCGGCAAACGATAACGTGGTTAAGGTGGAAAATTCGAGAGCCTGTGCCACCGGAGCAGGAACGGTTACTATTATGGCGTATAAGGATGGGCTGCCTTCAAAGCAAGGAAATGTTACGGTTAATGATTATTGGTTGTATCATCCTGCCGAATCCTTTGCCGGAGGAACGGGAAGCGAGGCTTTTCCCTACCTTATTGAAACGCCGGAACAGCTTACTAAAATTGCTTATGACATGAAATACACAGACAAAAGCTACTTTTTTAAGCATTTTAAATTGACTTCGGACATAGACCTTGGAACAAGGATATGGGATCCTATGAATTTGTTCCATGTGTCACTGGACGGAGACGGACACGTAATAAAAAATATGACATCTAAACACATAAAATCTTATGATGCTTCATATGATTTTTGGACAATTTCCAATGGCTTTTTGGCTGTTACATCATCGATAGAAATCAGTAATCTTGCAATTGTCAATGCGTTGGTAGATGACCCGAATGATAGCGACTCTATTTATTACTGCGGCATTTTAGGAGGGCTAATACTTGATTCTGAAATATCCAACTGCTATTTTCAAGGCACTGTAACACATGGGGGTGGTATAGCAGGAGGACTGAACAGTACAAATGTTTCCGATTGTTATACGCAGGTTTCTGAAACAAGCGGCGGTATAGCCGATTCTTTACGAGGTTCAACCGTTAAAAACTGTTATTCCTCCGGAACCCTAAAAAACACCGGCTCCGGTATTTGCACAAAGATGGGAAACAGCGGCTCGGGAGAAAGTTTGAGAGAAGCATCGATCATCAATTCCTTCTCGGCTATCGACAGCGCTTCGGAGATCGGATTTGTGGGCAATAAAAATTCGGGTAAAATAATCGATTCCTATTATCACAGCGGTAATACCTACGGTGTAAAAACCGATTCAAACTCTTCCGACACCGACCTTACCTCCAGAACGATCAGCACATTCAAGAACAAGTCTTTTTATACCACGGCAGGCAACTGGGATTCGACCTCTCCGTGGGATTTCAATACCGTTTGGGATATCGATTCAAACTACAATAACGGTCTTCCGTTTTTGCGGTCTTTCCAAAAGAAAGTTTACAATTTGAGGCTCAACAGCACCTCGCTGTGTTTGTGCAGCGGTGAAACTGAAACACTTGTTGCGACCGTCACTCCCGATTATGCAGAAAACAAAAATCTTTATTGGGCATCGAGCAATCCCGGCGTGGCAACCGTTGATCAAACAGGCAAGGTTACTGCAAAAGCAACAAGCGGAACGGCAACCATAACTGCTTCGACAACCGACGGAAGCGGCATTTCAGCGAGTTGTTCATTTGTTACAGATGATTATGGAGACTCTCCGGAAAAGGCAACAACAGTTTATATTAACAGCAGGAAATCGGGAAAAATTGAGGCAATTCACGATGTTGACTATTTTAAATATGTTGCCGACAAGACCGGCGATGTGGTTTTCTATACATCCGGGTCCCTTGATACAATAGGCTTCCTTCTCGATGAAAATAAAAAGCAGATTGGTTATAGCGATGAGGGAAACATTTCCGGCAGCAATTTTGCAATCAAATATAACGTCCAAAGCGGAAAAACCTATTATATTAAGGTTGGAGCTTTTTCTACCAAAACCGGCTCGTACACTCTCAATGTTGCGCGCGGCGTCTATAATGCAAGCATTCCTTCCCTCAATCCCGATGCAAGATGCGTACAGATGAATGTTGAGGCGGCTTCGATTCTTACAAACCTCGAAATTAAGATCGGAAGCAAAACATACAGCCTCGCAAAACCCACCTCGGGAAGCCTTGATACCACCGTTAACGGCGCCCGTTTCAAGGTTACCTTCACAAGCAAAAACAGCGGTTTCTCGACCCTTTGGACCATAAAGGCCAAAATACCTTCCAGCACTACTACACAGAGTGTTTTCTTTACCTTCTCCAAAGGAAAGGTTACCGGTGTGACCAGCCAAACCATAACCGGATTCCTTCCCTATAAATCGTCGGTAAAGACAAACATCAATCCTTCTAACAGCCTTCAGACGGTTATAAACGGAATGTCATCGTCAGGTTACAGCTTTACGGTCAAGGACTGGAACAACAACAGCGTGACGGTCAGCAGCACCGCAAAAGCCGCAACCGGAATGAAGATCATCAAGACCAATACATCAACCGGAAAGATAACCGAGATCTTCTATGTGCTTGTATACGGCGATGTTAAGGGCGGAACAAATTGCGGCGACGGTATAATCGAAAACAGCGATGCCCTCTCTGTCCTGCAGTATGCGACCGGCAAGGCTACACCTCCGAGCGAGATTGTGAAGCTTGCAGCCGATGTTAACCACGACGGAACCATAGATTCCAGCGATGCCCTGCTCCTTCAGCAGCATGCCGTTGGATCGGCGACAATAAACCAGAATGTTTCGGTGGCAAATGTACCCGACGATTGTTATTATACCTCTTCGATAACATTCTGATTTTATGAAAGTCCTTAAAATGGGACTTTAAATTAAAAAACGGAACGGATTTGAACTTGCTTTAGGTCCGCTCCGTTTTTGCTTTTTGCGGGGATTCACGAGCCGGCAAAAAAGATCAAAAGGTGATGGTAAAGAAGGCAAAAGATAGAGCTTGTGCCGAAAAATCAATAATGGCCCACAGGAAAAACAACCGACGGGCAACAGAAGAACAATGCCTTTTGCTGAGAAGAAAGAAGGATGGCAGAATAAAGACATGGAAAAAAGTGCAAAATCGGCAGTGCACAAAGAATAATGAAAACAGCAAAGCAAAAGACAAAAAAGCCCTTCTCAATCCGGCCAAGGGAAACAAAAGCCGCATTTGGCGGATTTGAGCTGCCGAATAAGGCCTTCTGACCGCCTTTTTTCTGCATCTTGCCGCAAAAAAATCGCCTAAAACTATTTACAATCGGACAGAAAAATGGTATTATATCCATTGGTCTTATACTATTTATAACCGATTATTATAGAGAGGAAGATAAATATGTCCAGAAAAACAAAAACTATGGACGGTAACAGCGCCGCCGCGTATGTATCATACGCATTTACCGACGTTGCTGCTATTTACCCCATAACCCCCTCGTCCAATATGGCCGAAGAAACCGACAAAATGTCGGCAGCAGGCCAGAAAAACCTTTTCGGTCAAGAGGTTAAGGTTTCGGAAATGCAGTCCGAAGCAGGCGCTTCCGGTGCTGTGCACGGTTCTCTTGCAGCCGGTGCTCTGACCACCACATACACTGCGTCTCAGGGACTTCTTCTGATGATCCCCAATATGTACAAAATGGCGGGTGAGCTGCTTCCCG
This sequence comes from uncultured Eubacteriales bacterium, assembly GCA_934444695.1. Classification (GTDB taxonomy): domain Bacteria; phylum Bacillota; class Clostridia; order Oscillospirales; family Acutalibacteraceae; genus UMGS1484. The sequence goes on from CAKSDF010000004.1 coordinate 5,551, forward strand.
GCGTAATTCACGTTTCGGCCCGTGCTCTTGCAAGCCATGCACTTTCCATATTCGGCGATCATTCGGATATTTATGCCTGCCGTCAGACCGGTTATGCAATGCTATGTTCCAATAACCCTCAGGAAGTTATGGATCTCGGCGCTGTGGCTCATCTTGCAGCCATTAAGGGCAGAGTACCTTTCCTCCATTTCTTCGACGGTTTCCGTACCTCCCACGAAATTCAGAAAATCTCGGTTTGGGACTATAAGGATCTCGACGAGCTGCTCGACCACGAGGCTGTAAATGCCTTCCGCCGCCGCGCTCTCAATCCTGAGCATCCCGTACAGCGCGGAACCGCTCAGAACCCCGATATTTTCTTCCAGGCAAGAGAAGCCTCCAACGTATACTACGACAAGGCTGTCGGCGTTGTTGAGGATTATATGAAGGCCGTTAACGAAAAGCTCGGCACAAAATATAAGCTCTTTAACTACTATGGCGCAAGAGATGCCGAAAAGGTCATCATCGCCATGGGTTCGGTATGTAATACCATCGAAGAAACCATCGATTATCTCAATAAAAACGGCGAAAAGGTCGGCCTTATCAAGGTTCATCTTTATCGTCCCTTCTCGGTTAAGCATCTGCTTGCGGCTATGCCTAAAACCGTTAAGAAGATAAGCGTTCTCGACCGCACCAAGGAGCCCGGCTCCATTGGCGAGCCCCTTTATCTCGACATTGTTGCCGCTCTCAGAGATACTAAATTTGCCGATGTTCCGGTATATACCGGCCGTTACGGTCTCGGCTCCAAGGACACCACTCCTTCCCAGATCATCGCCGTATACCGCAATATGGACGCAAAGTCTCCCAAAAAGCGCTTTACCATCGGCATCGAGGACGATGTTACCAAGCTCTCTCTTAAAGAAAAAGAGCATCCCGATACCACCCCCAAGGGAACCACTTCCTGCAAATTCTGGGGTCTCGGATCGGACGGTACCGTCGGCGCCAACAAAAACTCCATCAAGATCATCGGCGACAATACCAACCTTTACGCTCAGGGCTATTTTGCCTATGACTCCAAAAAGTCGGGCGGCGTTACCATTTCCCACCTGAGATTCGGTAAAAAGCCCATAACCTCCACCTATTACATCAATCAGGCCGACTTTGTTGCCTGCCACAATCCCTCCTATGTCGACAAATACGACATTGTTGAGGATATCAAAAATGGCGGTACATTCCTGCTCAACTGCTCCTGGACCGGCGAAGAGCTTGACAAGCACCTTCCCGCCAAGATGAAGCAGTACATCGCCAAGAACGACATTAAGTTCTACACCATCGACGCTACCCACATCGCCATGGAACTGGGCCTCGGAAACCGCACCAACACCATTCTTCAGGCTGCATTCTTTGCCCTTTCCAAGATCATCCCCGCAGACAAGGCCGTTACCCTTATGAAGGAAGCTGCCACCAAGTCCTACGGCAAGAAGGGCGAAAAGGTCGTAGCCATGAACCATGCCGCCATTGATCGCGGTATCAACGGCTTCTCCAAGGTGACCGTTCCCGCCGCCTGGAAGACCGCAGTTGACGAGACTGTCGAGAAGGAAGTACTTGCCGAGACTCCCGTTCTTAAGGAGTATGAGGAAAAGATTCTTACCCCCGTCAATGCTCAGCGCGGAGACAAGCTCCCCGTTTCCACCTTTGTGGATTCTGCCGACGGTACATTCCCCCTGGGCAGCTCGGCTCTTGAAAAACGCGGTATCGCCGTTAATGTTCCCAAGTGGATCCCCGAAAATTGTATTCAGTGTAACTTCTGCTCCTACGTTTGCCCCCATGCCGTAATCCGCCCGGTTGCCATGACCGAGGATGAGGCCAAGAAGGCTCCCGCAGGTATGAAGACCAAGGATATGACCGGTCTTGCAGGAATGAAATTTGCAATGACCGTTTCCGCTCTCGACTGCACCGGCTGCGGCGTTTGCGCCCAGGTTTGCCCCGGTATGAAGGGCAACAAGGCTCTCGAGATGGAGCCGCTGGACACCCAGCTTTGCGAGCAGGAAGGCTACTACTACGGTCAGAAGCTGCCCAAGAAGGCAGAGGTTGCCGCTAAATTTGCCGACACCACCGTTAAGGGCAGTCAGTTCAAACAGCCGCTGCTCGAGTTCTCGGGCGCCTGCGCAGGCTGCGGAGAAACTCCCTATGCCAAGCTTGCAACCCAACTCTTCGGCGACAGAATGTATATCGCCAACGCTACCGGCTGCTCCTCCATCTGGGGCGGTTCGGCTCCCTCCACTCCCTACACCGTCAATGAAAAGGGCCACGGTCCCGCATGGGCCAACTCCCTCTTTGAGGACAATGCCGAGTACGGTTTCGGTATGATGCTTGCCAACAAGACCCTCCGCGAGCGTCTTGCACATCACGCCCAGTATGTTATCGAAAACTCCGACAACGACGGCCTTAAGGCTGCCGCCAAGGAATGGCTCGATACCATGAACGACGGTACCAAGAATGCTCCCGCAGCAGAAGTCTTTAAAGCCGAGCTTGCAAAGAGCAAGTGCAAGTGCGAAGCCGTTAAGGAACTTAAAGAAAACTCCGACTATCTCGCCAAGAAGTCCATGTGGATCCTCGGCGGCGACGGTTGGGCATACGATATCGGCTTCGGCGGACTTGATCACGTTATCGCTCAGAACGAGGACGTCAACATTCTCGTATTCGATACCGAGGTTTATTCCAACACCGGCGGACAGGCTTCCAAATCCACTCCTACCGGCGCAGTGGCACAGTTTGCCGCCGCAGGTAAGCAGGTCAAGAAGAAAGACCTTGCCGCAATTGCCATGAGCTACGGTTATGTTTATGTTGCTCAGGTGGCTATGGGCGCCGACTACAATCAGTGCCTCAAGGCCTTCCACGAGGCCGAGAGCTATCACGGTCCCTCCATCATCATCGCTTACGCTCCCTGCATTAATCACGGTATCCGCAAGGGTATGGGCGCAAGCCAGGCCGAGGAAAAAGCCGCCGTTCAGGCCGGATATTGGTTCAACTTCCGTTATGATCCCCGCAAGGCCGACAAGGGCGAGAATCCCTTCCACCTTGATTCCAAGGCTCCCTCCGCTTCTTATGATGACTTTATTCACGGCGAGGTTCGTTACACCTCCCTTGAAAGAGCCTTCCCCGAGCGTGCAAAGGAGCTCTTTGCCGAGGCAGAGGAGACCGCTAAGGAGAAATACGAGCATCTCGTTAAACTCAGCGAGGGTAAATAAATTCCCGTAAAAGTTTTCTCATAATATCAAACCGGCGTTTCGTCAAAAGCGAAACGCCGGTTTTTTAATAAAAGAATTAAATTAAAACCCGCCGATATCGGACGACGGGTGATGTTTTAAGAGCGGCAGGGCAATCGACTGTGTTGTATGTGTGTTGTATGCGTGCTGCACGCGTGTTATATGCGGGAAAGCGCCTGCTTATATTCTTCGTAGGAATAAAGGGCGTTTATGGCCTCGAGAAGAGTGCCTGTGCTCATACGCTGAGGAAGGCCCAGCTGCGATAAAAGCAGGGCACGCTTTGCTTTGCTGTCGGCCTTGCCCGAAAGGCCGTCCTCAAAAAGATCGGTTTTTGTGACCTTTCTTTGCTGAGGGTGTTCATTCTGCTCTTGGCTGCGTTCTTGGCTGCGTTCTTGGTTATGCACTTGATTGTGCTCTTGGTCGTGCTCGTCGTTATGCCCTTGGTTTTGTCCTTGGCCCTGTTCCTTGTCCTGCCCCTGTAAACTTGCGATTCCCACCTTTTTAAGGGCCTTTTCAAGAATTTCTCGGCTTATGCCTTCAACGCCTAATTTGCCTTCCTTTGAAGGGGCAACTTTGCGTTTTTCCTTGCCGAAAATATCGGGCACAAAAACGTTTTTTATCTCGCCTTCCTTAACAAAGCCTTTGATGTGAGAGCGGATGAGAAAACCTGCGCTGTCGCTATCGGTTAAAATGATTATGCCCCGCTTTTTTGCCAAAAGTTTTATAAGCTCCCGCTTTTCTTTGTCCTTAAAAATGCCGAATCCGTCGGTGGTGATTATAAGACCGTCGACAATGGACGAAAGCTTTATTTTGTCGTATTTTCCTTCGACAATGATTGCCTCTTTAAGCTTTATCATACCGTTCCACCGCTTTTCTTACTGCCCTTTCCGCCCTTTTCGGCCGAGATACGGTAGAGCTTTACAAGGGTCTCTTCAAGCAGCAAGCGGCTGTCGGCGGCCGAAGATTTAAGACTTTTGTCGCAAAGGTCAAGGGTGAGCAGGCTGTGCTTTATCTTGTCCTCACCGAGGGTTTCGGCGTCTCTTCTCGATTTTGTGAGAGGATAGGCGCTTTTCATATTAAACCTTTTTGCGGCTTCCTCAAGGCTTATGCGGCTCTTTTTTGCCGATATAACCCTGAAAAGATTGATGTAGGAATAAACCAGCGCGCCGAAAATGGCCTGCGATTCCTGCCGCGCCGCGAAAAGACGGCCGAGCACCGTTAAAGCGCCGTTCAGGTTGCCGGAATTTATGGCTCTTACCATATCAAATGCATCCTCGGTTATGCTTTTTGGGCAGAGCAGTTTTATGTCTCCGTCGGTTATCTGACGGTTGCCGGCATAGGCGCAAAGCTTTTCAAGCTCTCGGTTTAAGGTGTTTAAATCGTCGCCGCAATAGTCAAGCAGCAGCGACGCCACCCCCGACGACATAGAGGAACCGCGGTTTGCCGCACCTTTGCAGAGAATTTTTATAAGATCGCCCCGGGATAGACGGTCGAGCTTTAAAAGGCTGCCGCTTTTTGTGGCGAGAGAGGTCAGCTTTTTGGAGGCCGAGGAATTTCCGATGCCCTTTCCGATGAAATAGATGAGCAAAACGCTTGTGGGGGAAGGATCGGCAAGGTATTTTTCCAAAAGATCAAGGCTTTTTTGCGAAAGCTTTGCCGTATCGGGGTTGTAAACGGCGGCCACCCGTTTTTCTCCCATGGCCGGCATCTGACAAAGGGCGTTGACCGCCTCGGTCAGGTCGGTTGCTTCGGGAAATTTTGAAATGTTAAAATCGGCAAAAGGACCGTCTGCCACCGAAATTATGCGGTCGGCATAAAGACGGATAAGGTAGTCCTCGTCCCCGTAAATAAGATAAAATGGGGAAAGATCTCCCGATTTAAGCTGATTTTTCAGTGTTGCTTCGGTTATTTTGGCCATTAATCAAATCTCCTGACAGTGGTTTTAGAAAAGACGGTTTTAATTCGAGCGCCCTCGGCTTTGTGCACGCTGCCGTCCGAAAGGATGAATTTTCCTTGGGAAATGATGAAGTTGTAATTTCCCGATGCGGCGGATTTGTCTCCGGCGAATATCCTTTGTCCGTTCATATTTATGCTAACTCCAGAAAGGGCGGTATCAAAGGCAAAGGAAATGTTGCCTAAATTGTTCAAATCGCCTAAATTATCCATATCTTGAAAGCTGCCGTTCAAAAGGTCGCTCAGCGGCAAAATCGGCGCTTCGGCAGGCTTTAAAAGCAGGTTGAGATACTGCTCGTTATCGGCCACGGCAACGGCCTTAGGCGAGCAGCTGTTTGTTATGTAATATGCGCCCAGCGGCGACGAATCTTTAAGGGGGATGAAAAGCTCGGGATTTTCTATGCCGCTGTTTCGCATAATGCTGAGCATTTCATAGTTGACCGACGGCTTTTTATCGCAGCCTATGATTATTGCCTTGTTTTGGTGAATTATCAGCAGAGCGGTATTTTTATCCCTGCCGCAGCTGTAAAGAGCGTATGTGTTGCCGTCCACTGCCGCCGCGGCGGCGCAGCAAACGGCCAGCGAACAGGATATTATAATCGATACAAGGGCTACGGTGCGCTTTTTGAGCACCTTATCCTTTCGCCGCTTTATAAAGGCAAGCAGCAGTACGAGATAGAATATCACAAGAAAGACATAAAGGGCTCCGTATCTCGTGTATACCGACGCAAATGGGATTTTTGAAAGAAGGCCGGTTATCCATATAAAATACTTTGCCACCACCCCGCCGCAAAGCAGCAGGGGATAGCCGATAAATCCTATAACGGGAACGAGCGAAAGCACCCCGCCGAAGATGCATCCCACAACGCAAACCACCGCAAAGGGCGTCACGAGTATGTTTGAAACGACCGAAATAAAGGAAAAGCTTCCGAAGCAATAAATCAGTACCGGCAGGCTGAACACCATGGAGCTTAAGGTTATGGAAACAAGGTCGGTTATGGGAATGAGGCGGCGCAGGAATCTTTTGTTTTTAAGATGCGATGAAAAGAATTTGCCGATGGGCGTTGCCAGGGTGACGATTCCGAGGGTGGCGAGCACCGAGCAGATAAAGCCTACGTCGGCGGCCGAAAAGGGGATGAACATACATATCAGCAGGCAGGAAAGCCCCAGGGAATTGAGCGAATCGGCCCGGCGGAGAAAGAATTCTCCCGCTATCATAACCGTCATCATAAGCGCCGCTCTTATGGCGGGAAGCCGCATCCCCGAGATGAAAACAAATGCCCATATAAGAAGGAGGGACAAAATTCCCGAAAGCTTGCGGCCTTTCAGCTTTGAAAGAAGAGAGGCTATTATACCGGCCAAAAGTGTGATGTGCAGGCCTGAAACCGAGGTCAGATGGGAAAGAGAGCATATTCTTAAGGCGCGGGTTATGTAATAGGGGGTTTGATCGGTAAAGCTAAGTGAAATGCCGGTCATAAGTCCCGCCACATCGTCCGAAAATACCGAAAACACACTGTCGACAATGGCTTTTTTGCAAATCTGAGCTGCACAGAGCAGGTCCTTTGCGCCCTTGCCGGTAACGGTAATGCTGCTGCAATCGCCGGATAAATAAACCGGGCTTAAAAACTGCTGTCCGTCCGATGCGGTCAGCGGGTCGCTGAGCAGGGCGGTGCATTCAACCCTGTCGCCGGGGGATGCGTTTATCGGCTCTTTAACCCGTAAAATAATCGTGGCGGAAAGGCTGTCGGAGCTGTCGCTGTTATCGGTATCTGCAGCATTATCGCTGCCATTGCCTGTGTCGTTTAATATGCTGTCGCTGCCTGTGCCGCTTGCGTTGTTAGCATCGGTGCTGACATTATCGCTGTCTGTGACGTTTGTGACATTTGTGCTGTTGTCGGCTTGGCTGTCGGTTTTGTCTGAGAATTGCGGGTCGGTGGATTTTTCGTCCTCAATAATGTTTTCCCATTTTAGGTCGGCCTTCACCGGAACGAGCGTGTAGCCGTCGTTATATTCGATATTTCCGATGACCTTTGCCGAAAAGCTTATTTCCTTTTGAGAAAATTCGCTTAGCGGGTATATAAAAATGGCTGTCGAAAGAATAGCCGCCAAAATCCCCGCCGAAAAAGAAAAGAGGGCAGCAGTGGTATTTTTGAACACTGCGCCGCCCTCTAAAACTTTGCAAAGCGCCCCGCAGACTGCCGCAGCAATGAGAAGGGTTATGGCCGCCCAAAGCGGAATTAATTTTGAAAACAGAAGAGCAAGTAAATTACCCGCGAAAAATGCAAATCCCACCGTAAAAAACGGCCTTTTCACAAAAATCACTTCCGTAGCCGATTGTCCGTTTATTTAAATGTGCTGCACCCCGCAGCGGGAATTGGATTTATTGCCGATTTAAATGCCTTGTGCTTGCATATCTTTAATCCGTATGCCTTAATGCCTTGGATTAAGTGTGCTTTAGATTGGTATGTTTTAGATTATGTATTGCAGATTAATGCATTTTAGATAATACATCATAGATTAATACATCTTAGACTAATGCATTGAGATTTAATACACTTTAGATTAATACATCTTAGTTTATTATAATGCTAATCCTTTGATTTTGCGGATTTCCTTTTGGCCATATAGTTTTCCAGTATCATTACCGCCGAAAGGGTGTCCACAACGTTTTTGCGCTTCTTTCCCCGCGTGTCGGTGAAATTGAGGGCATTGTGAGCCGCGACGGTGGTAAGCCGTTCGTCGCACATATCGAAAGGAATGCCGCAAAATTCCGATAATTCTTCGGCAAACTGCCGACACTGCTCCGATCGGAATCCCCGGCTGCCGTCCATATTAACCGGATCGCCTACCACTATAAGCTCGGCCTTGCGTTCCTTTGCAGCCTGAGATATTTTTTGCATAAGGGCGTTTTTGTCCTTTTCAAACACCGTGCAAACAGGGCTTGCCAGAATTTCCGACCTGTCGCAAACCGCAAGGCCGGTTCTGGCGTCTCCGTAATCAACGCAAAGAATTATCATAGCTTCTTTATCTTCATAGATATGTCGAAAGCCTTGACCGAATGGGTCAGCGCACCGACCGAAATGATGTCCACTCCCGTTTTTGCAACGCCGGCGATTGTGTCGTGGGTTATGCCACCCGAGGCTTCGGAAAGGGCGCGGCCGTCTATCAGCTCGACCGCCTTTTTCATTGTATCATTGTCCATATTGTCGAGCATAATTATGTCGGCTTTTGCGCGCAGGGCCTGCTCAACCTCGTCGAGATTACGGGTCTCGACCTCTATTTTAACGGTGTGGCCTATTTTTTCTCTTAAAATGGATACCGCTTTTTCGATTCCGCCGCAGGCGTCGATGTGGTTGTCCTTTAGCATAGCGCAGTCGGAAAGGTTGTAGCGGTGATTCTTTCCGCCGCCGCAGGTGACGGCATATTTCTGCAAAGCGCGAAGGCCGGGAAGGGTCTTTCTTGTGTCGGCAATGCTGGCCTTTGTGCCCTTAACAAGGTCGACGCACTTGGCCGTTTCGGTGGCAATGCCCGACATATGCTGAAGGATGTTGAGGGCTGTGCGTTCACCCTTTAAAAGGAAGGTGACCGGGCCCTTTATCTCGGCGATGATGTCGCCCTTTTCTATTCTGTCGCCGTCCTTTTTATAAACCGAGTATTCAAACTTGTCGCTGAGCAGCTCGAAAACCCGCAGCGCTTCGTCTATTCCGCAAAGCACACCGCTTGCCTTGGCAAGAAAAACACCCTGCTGAATGTTTTGCTCGTCGAGGGTCAGGTCGGTGGCGGCGTCTATATAGTTTATATCCTCTTTGAGGGCGGTTATGATAATGTCGTCGACCGTGAATTTAGGCAGTATCATTTGCTTAACTTCTCCTTTAAGATAATGTGCGCCACGGTGGCGAGAGACAGGGCTTCGCAGTATTCCCTTGTGATTGCAAAGTGACCGCTCTTGAGGCGTTCGAGGTAGCGGTCGACCTGCTTGATTCCGGTCTGGCAGGCCGAAAGGTCGGGAATAACAAAGGTGGAGCGCTGCATAATATCATTTATAGTCTTATCTATATCCTTGGGAACGGGTGCACCGGAAATGTCGGGAATCTCGGGGAATTCAGGAGGCGCAAAATGCTCGCCCTCGCTCTTTTTGGTAATATCCTCAGCCGAGCGGCGGCCGAAAACAAGGGCTTCGAGCAGGGAGTTGGATGCAAGGCGGTTGGCGCCGTGCACGCCGGTGTGGGAGCATTCGCCCACTGCATAGAGACGGTCGATATCGGTTTTGGAATTAAGGTTAACATCAATTCCGCCCATAAGATAGTGCTGGCAGGGGAAAATCGGAATGGGCTCCTTGGTTATGTCTACGCCCTTTTCAAGGCACTTTTCGTATATCATGGGGAAGCGGTTTTTGAGGAATTCCTCTCCCTTATAGGCAATGTCGAGATAGAAATCTTCGTTTGCAAGACGGCGGCTTTCGAGAATTATCGATTTTGCCACAACGTCGCGGGGAGCAAGCTCAAGCCGCTTGTCGTAAAGGTGCATAAAGCGCTCCTTATGGCAGTTGAGAAGATATGCACCCTCGCCTCTGACCGCTTCGCTTATGAGAAATTTCTGACGGCTGGTTTTGTCGGCGGCAAAAGAGGTGGGATGGAACTGAACATAATCGAGATGAGCAATTTTACAGCCGAGGTCGTATGCAAGACGGATTCCGTCGCCGGTGGCAATGGCCGAGTTGGTGGTATAGCGGTAAACCTGGCCTATTCCGCCGGTTGCAAGCACTACGTAAGGCGTGGCCACAATATGGGGCACGTCATCTTTAAGAATGTATGCGAAAAATCCTCCGTCAAACCTCTTGAGGTTGAAGAGTACCGAAAAATCGGAAATTTCGATGTTTTTTCTCTTTTTGACCGCTTCGCAAAGACGATAGGCAATCTCGTATCCGGTGGAATCCTTGTGGTGGACTATCCTGCGGCGGCTGTGACCTCCTTCGAGGGTGGAATTGAGCTCGCCGGTTTCGGTCTTGTCGAAATCAACGTCAAATTCCTCGTATATCCGGCGGACGTCCTTAGGTCCTTCGGTAACAAGCACACGCACCGAGTCGTGGTTGTTTTCCTGACGGCCGGCAATCAAGGTGTCGTTGAAATGGAGGTCGTAGGAATCGTTTGTGGTGTCGAGAACTGCGGCGACTCCGCCCTGGGCAAGAGCGGTGTTTGAAAGCAGCATCTCGTCCTTGCAAAGGAGCAGCACCTTTTTGTCCTCGGGAATGTTGAGGGCGCAGTAAAGTCCTCCCACTCCGCATCCGGCAATTATAACGTCATATTGTTTATCCATAGCCTTAACCTTCTATATAAAAAAGATTTCTGTATTCTTTTCCATTTTACCACATTGTTCGTCCAAATAACAGCCCCTAAAACCTATTTTTTTAATATTTTTATTTTTTACTTTATTTTTGTGGAAAGGTTCGCGGAAATATGGTAAAATGACAAGGTAAAGCGGATGTCTAAAACATCCGTTGATTAAGGCCTTAAAGAAAAAACGAAAATGAGGGATAGCAAATGAACATAAAAATAAAAAAGCTTAAAGATGATGCCGTTGTTCCTACAAGAGGTTCCAAATACGCCGCCGGAGCGGATCTCTATTCGGCCGAAAGCGATCTGTACATCGAGGACAGACAGACGGTTATGATCGGCACGGGAATTGCCATGGAAATTCCCGAAGGGTATGTAGGGCTTGTGTATGCAAGAAGCGGTCTTGCCTGCAAAGAAGGGCTTGCTCCCGCAAACAAGGTGGGGGTTATCGACAGCGACTACCGCGGAGAAATAAAGGTGGCTCTTTACAATCAGTCGGGGCAGAAAAAGCTTGTTAAAAAGGGCGAAAGAATTGCCCAGATCGTCATTGCACCCTTCCTTGCGCCGGAATTTACCGAGGTTAGCAAGCTTGACGAGACCGACAGGGGCGAGGGCGGTTTCGGATCGACCGGAAAATAATTTTTTGGACAGAAAAAGGTAAGAAGGTTACGAAAATTTAAAACTTTTCCTGTTTACAAAACATTATGGTTTTGATATAATCAAATGTGCCGGTGCCGCAGCCTTATAAAAGGGCTGCATATGTTGACGGCAGCCTAATGATAACCTATAATTAAAGCTGATGGGAGACGCTTTGATGCCTTACGATGATAACGACAAAAACTTCAGAAAACAGCGATCGGACGAAGCCTGGCAGGAATATTTTAACGAGGGAAAAAGCGGCAAAAACCGCTCGGGAAACTCCCATCGCACATATATCGAGCCGAGAAACGTTCCTTCCAAAAATAAAAAGAAAAAAAGCGGCAAAAAAGCGGTGGTCAAAAGCCTCGGACGCAACGCCCGCCCCATAATAATCGGACTTATAGCGCTGCTGCTTGCGGCTGTGCTTGTGGTGGCTGCCGTGCAGTCGTCGGGCAACAAAAAAGGTAAAACCGATGGTGATCAGCAGGTTTCTTCGTCTGTTCCCGATGAAAAGGACGACCTTATCAGCCGTCTTGAGCAGGACAATGCCGAGAAGGACAAAAAGATCGGCGAATACGAATCGAGAATATCCGAGCTTGAGGCTCAGCTTGCTGCCAAGAAAAACGGCATAAAAAACGGCAGCGATACAAAAATGTGCTATCTGACCTTTGACGACGGCCCTTCAAACAACACCGAAAAAATTCTTGATATTCTTAAAGAAAACGATGTTAAGGCTACTTTTTTCGTCATAGGACGTTCAAACAGGCTTGATTTGTGCAAGAGGGAAAAAGAGGAGGGTCACACTGTGGCTCTTCATTCTTATAGCCACGAATACGACGACGTATACAGATCTATTGACGCCTATTTTGCCGACCTTCAGAAGATAAGCGACGCGGTGGAAAACATCATCGGCGAAAAATGCAGCATTATCCGCTTTCCCGGCGGTTCCTCAAACACGGTCAGCAAAAGCTACTGCAGCGGAATTATGACCGAGCTTACGAAACAGGTGGAGGAAAAGGGTTATTCCTATGTCGACTGGAATTCCGATTCGGGCGACGCCACCGGAAACAACGTCCCGGTGGACAAGATAATGACCAACATAAGAAACGGTGGAACGGCTGCGCCGACCATGGTTGTGCTTATGCATGACACCGATGCGAAAAGAACCACCGCCGAGGCACTTCCTCAGATCATTCAGTTTTACAGAGATGCGGGATACGGCTTTGCCGCCATCACCAAGGACACTCCCGCCGTGCATCACAGCGTAAATAACTGAGGTGTTTATGGACGAGAAAATAATTGAAAAAATAATAGAAAACGAGATATATGCCCCCGTTAATTTTGCGAACTGTGAAAAAACCGACTGGGGCATTTTGTTTTTTGATGAGCAAAATCCCGCCTGTATCAGTGCAAACCACGCCGTCATAACCGATCCGGGCGCGGATTTTTTTAAGGCGGCCGTGCAGGCAAGGAACTTTTACCTTTCAAGAGACCTTTTGCCGAGAATAGAGACCCCTTTTTGCGGGATGCCGGACGAGGATCAGATAAAGGCTCTTGAAGGGGCGGGATTCTTCCGTGAATGCAGGCATAAGGCCAAACAAAGCGAGGCCGAAAGAAATGCGGACGGTGCTTTTAAAAGCATTCTTAAAAAGGCGCCGGGCGACGAATTTTCGGATCATCCGGGCCGCTTTGAAAACCGCGTTGTTTGTATGATAAAGACAAAACCGGCCGTGCAAAAAAAGCAAGGGCCTCTTTCCGTTTTTGAAGAAGATTACTTTGGCAGCGAGCTTTGCAAAACCCTTTTCGGCACCGACAGCGAGTATATTCAAAGAACGGTAAACAGGCTTTGTCTGTCGCAAAAAGCACATTTTTTTGTCGGACGTCTTTTCGGCGACGGGGTAAGCATATGCACCGTCGAAGAAGGGAAAGAACTTTGCCGACTTACCAATGTCTTTACCGGTATGGGATTCAGGCATTGCGGATTTGCCGAAAAAACCGTTGGCTTTGCCGCTTTTGAACACGAGAAAAATTGCAGCAAACCGTTATATCTTTTGACCGAAAACCCATGTCTCACAATGTTCTATCAAAGGGCGGGATTTGAAACCGCCGCGTTGCTTGATAAGCCTTTTTCGGCCGTCTGGAGGGAACAAAAATGACCGTTATGGAAAAGCAAGAGACCTTTAAAATTGAAAAACCCGAGTTTTTCTCTCTCGACCGCACACTTGACTGCGGCCAGTGCTTTCGTTTTGAAAGAAAAGACGGAATGTGGCAGGGGGTTGCTTTGGGCAAGGTGCTTAAAATAAGGGAGACCGAAACCGAGCTTGAGCTTAACATAACAAAAGAAGAATTTGAAAATGTGTTTTTCCATTATTTCGATTTTGAACGGGATTATAAAAAAATCGACGAAATTTTAACCGAGGACGAGCGGTTTAAGAAGGCCTCAAAATATGCCGCGGGAATACATATTCTCAATCAGCAGCCCTTTGAGACGCTTTGCTCCTTTATCATCTCCCAAAACAACAACATTCCCCGCATAAAGGGCATTATCAGAAGATTTTGCGAAACGGCGGGAAAACCTCTTTCCGATGGGGAATATTCCTTTCCCGATGCAGATGTTGTGGCACAGATGACGGCCGAGGATTTTGCTCCGTTAAGGGCGGGATTCAGGGTCAAATATCTTATGGATGCCGCCGACAAGGTGGCGCGGGGAGAGGTCTCTCTCGATATTTCGGCCGATATGCCTCTTGAGGAAGCAGAAGCCGAGCTTTGCAAAATCAAAGGGGTGGGTAAAAAGGTGGCCGACTGCGTGCTGCTGTTTTCCCTCGGGCGGATGGATGCCTTTCCAAGCGACGTGTGGATAAAAAGGGTTATGGCCAAGCTTTTTCCGGGGGGACTTCCCGAAAGGTTTTCGCCATATGCCGGAATTGCTCAGCAGTATTTGTATCATTATTCCCGCGTGTCGGGCGAGTTTTAAAAAACCAAAACCTATCAAAAAACAGATTCAAACCGATGTTATAGGTGTTCTTTGAAAGAGGTGCTTTATGAAAAGGTTGATTTCCCTTGCTCTATCTCTTGCTTTGGCGGTTGGAACAGGCTGCTTTCGCCCTGAGCTTTCGGCGCTTGCAGTGACGGCCGAAAAGGTAAGCTATACCCGTGCCGACGAAATTGCGTCTGCCGAGAGCGGCGCACAGGAACAAAAGGAAAAAACGGTCAATCTGACGGTTGAGCAGGGTGTCGATTTTTCGGCAGCCCTTTCGGAAATAAAAAACACCGGCGTCAAGGTGGTTTCGGTAAATTCCTCGCTTTTTTCGGTGACCGTTAAGGGAAAGGCAAAAGAGCTTGTTAAGGCCGAGAATCTCAGCTTTGTCAAAAGCTTTTATGTGCCGGGAACGGTGCAAAAACCCCGCCCTGTGACCGAAAAATCAGACGTCCCTCAAAGCCCCGAAATCGACGAAATCTCCGATGACGGCGCAGGAACGGTCATTGCCGTTATCGACAGCGGATTTAACCTTGACCACGAAACCATGACCCTCGACGAGGGAATGGCCGTTTCCATAACCGAGGCCGATGCAAAAAGCGCCATCGAAAGGCTTGGATATGGGGCGTATTACAATCAAAAGATTCCCTTTTATTTTAACTATGCCGATGCAAATTATCAAATGAAGGAGATCGATAACGACTCCCATGGTATGAAGGTTGCATCTCTCGCGGCGGGCAACAGCGATACCCTTCGCTCTTATGCAAAAAATGCTCAGCTGCTTTTGATGAGGGTCTTTTCGGATGAAAGCGACGGAGCAACCGATTTTGTAATTTCAAAGGCCGTTGCCGATGCGGTGGATCTCGGGGCGGACGTTATAAATTTAAGCCTCGGGGGATACGGCGGAATTTCCGATAATCAGAACAGCTATGCCGCGGCCGTTGATTATGCAGAAAGAAACGGCGTTTTGGTGGTGGCGGCAGCCGGAAACGAGGGTAATGTCAACAGCAAGATAGACACCGGAAACGACAGCGGTGTTATGTCCACTCCCGGCGATCTGAAAAAGGTACTTTCGGTGGGAGCGGTTTCAAGCAACGGAAAAACGGCTTCCTTTTCGTCATTTGGTCCCGACAGCGATCTTTCCTTCGGAAATAAGCTTGTGGCCGACGGGGTGTCGGTAATGGGTGCCGATAACGAGGGATATTCCGAAGGATCGGGCACGTCCTTTTCTTCACCCATAACCGCCTCGGCTGCCGCTTTGGCTATGAAAAAAGCAAAAAGTCTGACGAAGGACGGTGCGCAGGCGGTAAGCCTTGCCGCGGTTCTTCTCGAAAACGGGGCCGATCCTATAGACGATTTCAACTTTAAACAGGCGGCGGGAAAAATCAATGTGCAGCAGACCCTTGAAAATAATGTTGCGGCATTTTCGCAAAGCGGAACCGGGCTTATAGAGCTTGGACAGATTTCAAAAAAAGATACCGTTAATGTTGCGGTGACGCTTAAAAATTATTCAAACAGCGATGTGACCCTTTCGGTCTTTGCCAAAAACGAATACGCCGAAACATCATCCGACCGTATGCAATACGAGAATACCGGCCTTGATATTAAACAAAAAAGCGTTGTCGTACCCGCAGGCGGAAGGGTCGAATTCTCGGCCGAGCTTAAGATTGGAGAAAATGTGCCCGAGGATGTGTATATTTCAGGTTTCCTCTGTTTTGAGGGAGACGGAAATGCCATTTCCTGCCCCTATCTCGGATATTACGGACAGTGGGACAAGGATCCGGTCATCAGCACGAGAGACGATGAAACCGGTCTTTCGCTATATTCCTTTGACGGCAGCGGGTATGTTGAAAATTCCGTCATTTCGGCCAACGGCGACGGGGTAAACGATTTCCTTTTCCCGTTCTTTTTCCAGCTCCGTTCGGCCGAATATGTCAAGGTGGACATTTATTCCGAGAATATGGAGTTTATATCAAACGCTGCCTACTGCGCCCTTGCGGCAAGGGATCAGTACAGCGAGCTTTATGATGTTAAGGATTCCGACCCGGTGACCGAAAAGGCTGCCCTTTATTCAAATGGCCTCGGATTTACCTCAATGGGATTCGACGGGCAGACGGGCGAGCTTTTTGACCTTGCAAACGGAAAATATTTTGCCGTTATCGAAGCAAAGCTTTGTTTTGAAGGCGCGCGGACCGAGCGGTATTCGCTGCCATTCATTGTGACCGATGATAATTCCGATAATGAGGATAATTACGATAACGGCGGCGGTTCCGATAACGATGGTGTTTCCGATGTACCCGATGATTTTTATGACAATGACGATTCCGGCGATTCTTCGGACAATGCTTTTGAAGGTGTGGATTTTTCCGAGGACGACATTGCTCTTTATGATGTGTACGGAGCGTGGAAAACCTTCGGCGCAGAAAATGGCCAAGAGGACGATGAAGAAGCCGGCAAAGAAAACGGCGAAGAAAACGGCCGGGACGATGGCGAAAAAGACGACGGGGAAGCCTTTGAACAGGTTGAAAAAAGATTGTACGGCAAGGTGAATGCCGATGCCGACAGCCTTTTTTACCGCTTTGCCGACGGAAGCTATTTGTCGGAGGTTTATAGGGCCGATCTTGACAGTCAGAAAAGGTTTATTATAGATTTCACCCTTTCAAAAGGCCGGTATAAAAGGATTATACTGACGGCCGAAAAGGACGGTGAGGAGACGGTGCAGCGGTCGGTTATGGCCATTTACGATCCCGATCTTCCGAAGGTCGAAACCGATCTTAAATACAGTGCCCTTCCAAGCTGGCTAAATGAG
Source organism: uncultured Eubacteriales bacterium (assembly GCA_934444695.1). Lineage (GTDB taxonomy): Bacteria > Bacillota > Clostridia > Oscillospirales > Acutalibacteraceae > UMGS1484. Next base: position 22,507 of record CAKSDF010000004.1, read on the forward strand.
CGCCTTGACGGGCAGCTTGACGGTCTTTGCCGCCTTTCCGATTATACCGAAAAGTTCAGGATTTCGGTAAACGACGGGGATTATTATCCCATAAATCTTGCGGTGAACGGGACATTTGTGCAGGTGGGACTGGGAACAAATGCATTTGACAGATATTTTTATTGCACAAAGGGGCAAAAAGGTGATATAATATCGGTAACCTGTGTTGATGCGGCCTATAATGTTGCCCAAAAGAATTACATTGCCGTCGACGGTGAGCCCCGTCTCGGGGACGCCGATCTTGACGGAAGTGTTACGGTAAGCGATGCATTAAAGGCACTTCAGCAGGCGGTCGGACTTATAAATCTCGGGCGGCTGTCGTTTGCCCTTTCGGATGTTGATCGGGATGTCGGGGAAATTACGGTAAGCGACGCTCTTGTGATTCTTCAGGCAAGTGTCGGACTGCGCGAGCTTTAAAAGACCGATTGGTGCCTAACATATTGCACCTGCTATCTTACATCATATGCCTTACATCCATACACCTTACATCCTTGCGCCTTACATTTTTACACCTCACACCTGTCCGATTTATACCTGTCCGACACACTTGACAATGACACGCATATATGAGCCCGATTTTGCGGGTATCAACTTGCGAACCCGATTTTGCGGATATCAACCGCGTTTCTTTGTCGGGCGCAGCGAATATGTTTTAACCCGCATTGCGGTTAAAAAGGCCTGTGAGCCGACGGCAGCCGCTCATTTAGACGGATGACTGCAGCGGCCCCGGGCGAAAATGATTTGCGCTGTATCCTTTTTCGGAACAGCAGCAGGAGGTTATTTTTATGAAAAAAGTAAACACAAAAACCCTTGCCGGTCTCGGTCTTATGACGGCCGTGGTCATCGTGCTCCAGCTTTTAGGCGGAGCAATACGGTTCGGCACATTTTCCGTTTCCCTTGTGCTTTTGCCCATTGTGGTGGGCGCGGCGCTTTACGGAGCAGGCGCGGGAGCCTTCCTCGGACTGGTTTTCGGCGCGGCGGTGCTCATTTCGGGAGATGCAGCCGTCTTTTGGGCAATAAACCCGGTTGGTGCGGTGGTCATTTGCCTGTTGAAAGGAACCCTTGCGGGACTGTGCGCAGGGCTGCTTTACAAGGCTTTTGAAAAGAAAAGTGCTGCGCTTGGTACGGTTCTTGCGGCGGTGGCCGCTCCGGTGGTCAATACCGGGGTGTTTTTGCTGGGCTGCAGCGTGTTCTTTATGGATACCATAAAGGAATGGGCGGTTTCGGCAGGATCGGCAAACGTGGTTGCATATATGTTCGTAGGCTTTGTGGGACTTAATTTCCTTTTTGAGCTTGCGGTTAATGTTTTGCTTTGCCCGGCTATCGTCAGGGTAATCAGGGTTATCAGCACTATCATAAAGGGTAAAAAAGCATAAGGCGTTTTTGCTTTGAAAGTCTGCTTGTTTTGCCGACCCTGAGATTTTTGCGCGGATTTTGCGCGCTTTTTGAAAGGAAAGAAACAAATTGATGACAGATACCATCGCTGCCATATCCACCGCTCCCTCTGCCGGCGGAATAGGAATCGTGCGCATTTCGGGCGAAAAGGCCAGAGATGTGGCCGATAAAGTGTTCAAATCAAAATCGGGCAAAACGGTTAAACAGACGGCGGGATATCACGCCCTTTTCGGCCGCGTTTTTGATGGGGACGAGCCGGTGGACGAGGCCATAGCCCTGGTTTTTGCCTCTCCGAAAAGCTATACCGGCGAGGATGTGGTCGAGCTTTCGGCCCATGGCGGAACGGTGGTTTTAAGAAAAATACTCAGACTGTGCGTTGAAAAGGGCGCACGTATTGCGCAGCCCGGTGAATTCACCAAAAGAGCATTTTTAAACGGAAAGATGGATCTGACCGAGGCCGAGGCGGTTATGGACATTATAGGCGCCAAAAGCGAGGACGCGGCCAAGGCGGCGCTTTTTGCCCATGAGGGAGCGCTGTCGAGAGAGCTTTCGGACATAAAGGAAGAGCTTGTGAGCGCGGCGGCGTGGCTTGGAGCATGGGCCGATTTTCCCGAGGAGGATATTCCCGAGGTGGAAAATGACGAGCTGGAAAAACGGCTTGAAAAGGCCAAAACGCGCCTTGCTTTTCTCATAAATTCCTTTGACGCGGGACAGATAATCAAAAACGGGGTCGACACCGTCATTGCCGGCCGCACAAACGCCGGAAAATCCACCCTGATGAACCTGCTTTGCGGAAGGGAAAGCGCCATTGTTACCGACATCGAGGGCACAACCAGAGACATCATAACCGAGTATGTGAATTTAGGGGATGTGGTGCTTAAAATTTCCGATACGGCGGGACTTAGAGAGACAAACGACCCGGTGGAGAAATTCGGGATCGATCGGGCAAAGAAAAAAATGGGGCAGGCGCAGCTTGTCATTGCCGTTTTCGACCGTTCAAAGGAGCTGTCGGAGGATGACAGAGAGCTTGTCGCAGCCTGCAAAAACCGTCCGTCGGTGGCGGTCATAAATAAAACCGACCTTGAGGCAAGGCTTGACGAGCAGTGCATCAGGGAAGGATTTTCAAATGTGGTCAGCCTTTCGGCCAAGAATCCCGACTCTCTCGACCTTTTAAAATCGGCCATACAAAGGATATTTAATCTTCAAAGCTTTGACCCGTCGGCGGCCATGCTTTCAAACGAGCGTCAGCTTGAATGCGCCAAAAGAGCCCTAAAGCGGCTTGAAGAAAGCATCGAGGCCCTTGAATCGGGCATAACCCTTGACGCCGTGTCGGTTTGTATCGACGACTGCATTGCGGCGGTTATGGAGCTTAGCGGCGAGCGGGTGACCGAGGCTGTGGCCGACAGGGTGTTTCACAATTTCTGCGTGGGAAAATAGGAGAAAATATGGAACAGATAAATGTCAGCGGCTTTGAAGGCGTTTTTGAAATAATGGAGCAAAGCTTTCCAAGGGACGAGCGGCGCAAAAAGGAAGAGCAAAAGGCGCTTTTTTCGGTGCCGGAATACAAGGTGTTCGTCCGCAGAGAAGAAGGTAAGATAATTGCCTTTATTGCGGTTTGGGAATTTGAAAGTTTTTTATATGTCGAGCATTTTGCCGTCAGCCCGAAAAAAAGGGGAGGCGGAATAGGTGCAGGCGTTTTAAGCGAGATTATGAAAAGCTACGATGTGCCCGTCTGTCTTGAGGTCGAGCCGCCGATAACCGAAACGGCCGTCCGCCGCATAGCCTTTTATGAGCGCAACGGAATGTATTTTAACGATTACGATTATATTCAGCCGCCGCTGTCAGAAGGGCAAAACTCCCTGCCTCTTAAAATAATGTCGTCGGGAGAAAAAATCTCCAAAGAGCAGTTTGAAGAGGTTAAAAGCACCCTCTATAAGCGGGTTTATAAAGTTAAATGAAAAAGCGGGGGTTTTGCGCCCTCGCTTTTTTGCTGTCAAAGAAAGTGTTGTAACATAAAAGTTGCAACATAAAAATTATCCGACATTATTATTGGGATTTGAACCGGCCGAGGGGAGGGAAAACTCCCCGTAGCTGTATGCCCGCTCGATGAGGCTTATGCCGCTGCTTTCGGCATTTTGCCCGTGGGCGTTATCGCCTCGGTTTGCGGCGGTACCGCTGCCGTTTGCGCCGCCTGTATTTGCACTGCCGCCTGCGCTGCCCATATTGGCATTACTGTTTTGACTGCTGCAGGAACAAAGAAAGGCCGCCAGCAAAAGGTTTAAGAGCAGCACACACATTTTTGCCCGATTTTGGCCGAGAAAAATACAAATCTTTTTCATCACAAAAGACCTATAAGACTGCCTGTTACTACAAATCCTATTACAAGGAGTACAAAACAGCCGAGGGTTACGGCAAGAGCGGTTATGAGTGCGGCGCGGTCGGAGGAACGCCGCTTGCTTTCCCAAGAATTTTTTATCTTTTCCATATTACAATCTCCTTTTTGCGATTTGAACGGTTTTTCTTTTTAAAAATAAAGGTCGGCTGTCGGCAGTTTGCACGCTTTTTTAAACCGATATTTCCTTACTATTTTTGTCCCGCAAAAGCAAAAAGATACATAATCCTGTCCCATAAAGCATAAAAAATACGGTGAAAGTTTGAGAATGTAAAAAAAACACCGTCAAATTTATAAAGTTTGCACAAATAACTTGTAAAAAAAATATTGTAATTATGATTTTGCACCAAAATGTGCTTGATTTATTGGAAAGCTTTATGTATAATATAAAAAAGAGTATTTCAGGCGGTGAAACTAATGGGAAAAGCTTTGAATAAAAATACGGCCATCCACCTTTTTCACGAAGGCTCGTATTATAATGCTTTTGAATTTATGGGGGCTCATCCGGGCACCAAAAACAGAAAAAGAGGAATGTATTTCAGAGTTTTTGCGCCAAACGCCGCCGGGGTTTCGGTGGTCGGCGATTTCAACGATTGGGATAAAAATGCCCACCCCTGCGAAAAGATAAGCGGCGGGATATTTGAGGGCTTTGTTACCGGGGTCAAAAAATTCGACGCATATAAATTCGCCGTAACCGGCAAAAACGGAAAAACGGTTTTAAAAAGCGACCCTTACGCCACCCACTTCGAAACACGCCCCGGCACCGCTTCCAAAATATTCCCTCTTGAGCGGGAAAGTTTTGAATGGACCGATGGGGAATATCTCGAAAAGCGCCGACAAATGTCGATATACGACAGCCCGGTAAATATATACGAGGTGCATCCCGGTTCTTGGCGAAAATACGAGGACGGCCAGTTTTTCGACTACCAAAAGCTTGCAAACGAGCTTTGCGCTTATGTCAAGGAAATGAATTATACCCATATCGAGCTTATGCCCATTATGGAACATCCCTTTGACGGTTCCTGGGGGTATCAGGTGACGGGATATTTTGCCCCCACCTCGAGATACGGTATTCCCACCGATTTTATGAAGTTTGTGGACATTATGCATGAAAACGGCATAGGTGTTATTCTCGACTGGGTGCCGGCGCATTTCCCGAAGGATGAGCAGGGTCTTGCCGATTTCGACGGCGGCCCCTGCTATGAATATGCCGACCCGAGAAAGGGCGAGCACAAGGAATGGGGCACAAAGGTCTTTGACTACGGCAAAAGCGAGGTGCAGAGCTTTCTTGTTTCAAGTGCCGTCAACTGGTTTAAAAATTACCACATCGACGGACTGCGGGTGGACGCAGTGGCTTCCATGCTCTATCTCGATTACGGCAGAAAGGACGGGGAATGGGTCCCCAACATCTACGGCGGAAACGAAAATCTCGAAGCCGTCGCCTTCCTTAAAAAGCTTAATGAGGCGGTATTTTCAGAGTTTCCCGACGCTATGATGATAGCCGAGGAATCGACCGCCTGGCCGCTTGTTACAAAGCCTACCTTCTCGGGAGGACTGGGATTTAATTTCAAGTGGAATATGGGCTGGATGAACGATATGATACGGTATATGTCGCTGGACGGAATATACCGCAAATATAACCACGACGCCCTGACATTTTCCTTCTTTTATGCTTTTTCGGAAAATTTTGTGCTTCCCATTTCCCATGATGAGGTTGTGCACGGAAAATGCTCGCTCATAAACAAAATGTCGGGAGAATACGACGATAAGTTTAATTCCCTCAGAGCATTTTACGGATATATGATGGCCCACCCGGGCAAGAAACTGCTTTTTATGGGTCAGGAATTCGGCCAGTTTATCGAGTGGGATTATGAAAAGGAGCTTGACTGGTTGCTGCTTGATTACGAAAAGCACAGACAGCTCAAAGAATATGTGAAACAGCTCAACAAATTTTACCTCGACCATAAGCAGCTTTGGCAGATAGACTATTCATGGGAGGGATTTTCATGGATAGCCAACGACGATAACGCCGGAAGCACCATTGCCTTTATGCGGCGGGACGAGGAAGAAAATTATATCATCTCGGTTTGCCGGTTTATTAAAAACGATGCGGCCGAGTATCGCATCGGCGTTCCCGAAAGCGGAAGTTATAAGGTGGTTTTCAATTCCGACGACAAAAAATTCGGGGGAAAGGGTTACTTTAAAAAGACGACGGTCAAGGCCGAAAAGATACCCATGCACGGATTTGAGCAGTCGATCTCACTCTCCCTTGCGGGCAACAGCGTTATCTACCTTGAGCGGGTAAAGCGCAAAAAGAAATAGAGATCAAAGTGCGGAAAAACGAAAAAAAGAAAGGTTAAAGGCCTTTTGCAAAGCCGTTCAAAAACCTTGTATATTTTTTGAAAGCCCACAATCGAATTATAAAAAATTAAAGATATTTCTAGGCAAAAAACAGGAGGTAGCTTTATGTATTATAAAACCGAATGCGTGGCCATGCTGCTTGCCGGCGGACAGGGAAGCAGACTGGGCGTACTTACAAGAAGCGTGGCAAAACCGGCGGTACCCTACGGCGGAAAATACCGAATAATCGATTTTGCAATGTCTAACTGCATCAATTCGGGAATAGACACGGTGGGCGTACTGACACAGTATCAGCCCTTAGAGCTTAACGATTACATCGGCTCGGGCGTGCCGTGGGATCTCGACCGCTTAAACGGCGGAGTGCACATTCTCCCGCCCTATCAGCGCAACAAGGGCGCCGATTGGTATAAGGGTACGGCCAACGCCGTTTATCAGAACATTCATTTTATAGAGCGGTATGATCCCGAGTATGTTTTGGTGCTTTCGGGCGACCACGTTTATAAAATGGACTATTCCAAAATGATAGATTTTCATAAAAAGAATAAGGCCGATTGCACCATTGCCGTGCTTGATGTCAGCCTTGAGGAGGCCTCCCGTTTCGGAATAATGAACACAAACGAGGACGGCAGTATCTATGAATTTGAGGAAAAACCCGCCCATCCAAAGTCGACCAAGGCATCTATGGGTGTGTATGTTTTCTCCTGGAAGAAGCTTAAGGAATACCTTGTCAGAGACGAGGAGGATGAGCATTCCTCCAACGATTTCGGCAAAAACATCATTCCCAATATGCTATCGGACGGTCAGCGGCTTATGGCCTATCCCTTTGACGGATACTGGAAGGATGTCGGAACCATAAACTCCCTTTGGGACGCTAACCTCGACATACTTAATCCTAACTCATCCCTCGATTTAAACGACCGCAACTGGCGCATCTATTCGAGAAACTCGGTTATGCCGCCCCACTATATCGGTAAAGACGCCGATGTGCAGAATTCCATCGTCAGCGAGGGCTGCGAGGTTGAAGGCTTTATAGATTTCTCGGTGCTTTTCCCCGGAGTGACGGTGGAAAAGGGCGCTCAGGTGCATTATTCGATTATTATGCCCGGGGCGGTCATTAAAGAAAATGCCGTTGTTAAATACGCCATCGTGGGTGAAAACTCGGTGGTTTGCCAAAAGGCGGCGATCGGTAAGGCACCAGAAGAGGTTGAAAAAAGCGACGACTGGGGCGTTGCGGTCATAGGACCGGATGTCACGGTGGGAGAAGGGGCAGCGGTGCAGCCCAAGGAAATGATAGACAGCGATGTGACGGGGGTGGATAAAAATGCGTAAGGATCTGCTCGGAATTCTTTTCCCCAATATGGGAGACGGCTTTGTCCGTGAAATGACCGAAATAAGGTGTATCGGATCGGTGCCTTTCGCCGGAAGATACCGCTTGATAGATTTCTCACTTTCAAATATGGTTAACGCCGGCATCACCAAGGTGGGCGTTACCACAAGGCAGAATTACCGCTCGCTTATGGATCACCTGGGAAGCGGAAAGCCCTGGGATCTTTCGAGAAAAAAAGGCGGAATATACTTCTTCCCGCCCTACACAAACAGCGTGGGCAGCAGCAATTCCACAAGAATAGGCGAGCTTGCGTCGCTGCTTCCGTTCCTTGAAAAATCCATTGAAGAATATGTCGTGTTAAGCGACTGTGATTTTGCCGCCAACATCGACCTTGAACCGA
>CAKSDF010000005.1 GCA_934444695.1 uncultured Eubacteriales bacterium
AGCTTACCCCATATAATCGCCGTTGTAGCTTACGAGAGCGGCGCTCTGCACCCCTTCCATTTCCGAAAGGGCGTTTATGAAATCGGTATCGTCCATTTTAAGCCGCACCTCGACATTAAGCTCGATAGCGCCTTTAGTGGCCGTTTTGCTTTTGATAACGCATTTTTTGCAGGTGTTTTCAAGAAACTCTCTCGCCGCCTTTTCGCTCTGCTTATCCTTCACCGAAAGCACCACGATAAAGGGATTAAGGTGGGATTTACGATTGACGAAAAGTATCAGCACAAGGCCGATGAAAAGACTTCCCACAAGGGCAAGGGGAATAAGTCCCGCCGCAAGCACGATGCCCACCGCTATCGACCAGAAAAGAAAAGCAATGTCGAGGGGTTCCTTTATGGCGGTGCGGAAACGGACGATGGATAAAGCGCCCACCATACCGAGAGAAAGCACCACGTTTGACGTTACCGCAAGAATGACCACAGTGGTTATCATTGTGAGTGCAACTAAGGTCACGCCAAAGCCCGAGGAATACATAACCCCTTGATAGGTCTTTTTATAAACGAAAAATATAAAGAGACCCACCGCAAAGGCAAGTATCAGGGCAATGCCCATATCAAGCAGGCTGACCCCGGTTATGTTTTCGAGAAAGCTTGATTTGAAAATATCGCTGAATGACATATAAATTCTCCTTTTGTGTTGATTTGTCAATTGGTTTATTTATCGTTTCCTTGTTCGGTCGATTTATTTTCCGACCGATAGGACGGTTTTTCGCTGTCAATCGTACATTCGGCAGGCGGCGTATTTTGAAAATGCCGAGGCCCGCCTGAAGGGTATATTAACCGCGTCCCGTATTATATCGGGCAAAAATCCGTCCCATTTGACCTCTAAGATTTTCGGATCGTTTAAAATCGGTACAGTAACGCTGTGCTCATCTAAAATATCGGTGTGTTTAAGCCCCGTTTTAATGTTATAGTCCATTGTTACCCTGACATTGCCGGGAGCAAAAACAAAGGCCGTGCGTGTGTAATCCACCAGCACCTTTGGACGAAGGCCTGCCCGCATTTTTGCGTAAAGCTCGGTTAAAAGCCCGTTTTCGCTGTCCTTTAAAAATTCATAATCGCCCTTTGACAACCGCCTTGCGCAGTCGCTGTCTATAATAGCCGACTGTTTGCTGCAAAGGCCGTTTATCTTGCTCTTTTTTTCAAGGCAGATAAAGCTGTCGTCCCCGTTATAAAGCCTTATTCTGAACTTTTCTCTTTTGTTTACGCCGTCCAGCTTTTCTCTCAGGGCGGTGTCCCTTGAATCGTCGAAATAAAGGCTTCTTATTCCATATGTTCCGTCTGAATAATGGCTGTCGTACTTCATTATGGCAGACAACCGGCTTTTAAGAACCAACATATCGGCGGTGTTTATTTCGTGTTTCCATTCGTGTCGAAAATCCATATGTTTTCTCCTTTCTTTAAGCAAGCGGCGGCAATCGGAAATACATCGTCTTTTTTGCGCAAAGCCTTCGCAAGCCTTTTCTTTTGTCGACCGTATTGTAAACGTCCAACCTAAATTCTACTTAAAGAAAGATATCTCTGTACATTCCCCGGCAAAAAGAAAAATGCACACTGCCGCAAAAAGCAGCATAGTGTGCATTAGGATAGTTTTGCTTTAACAGGGTCTTAGCGGGGCTTTGACGGCGCTTTACCGAGGGCATACGGCGGGCCGAGCGGCCCACTGACGACGCTCACAGATGAATGACGTTTGTAAAAATGCCGCCGTCGGTTATATCAATTATGCCGTAGGAATGTTCTCCCGCCCTTGTAAGGGAACCGGGGTTCATAAGATAAAGACCGTCCTCATACCTTGTCAGTCCCCTGTGGGTATGGCCGAAAAGGGCGATGTCGGCTTTCTTTGCACGCGCCTCGTCGATGTATCTTGAAAGCCCGCCCTTTACGCCGAAAAGATGGCCGTGACAGGCAAGTATTCTTTTGCCGCGAAATTCAAGCAGCAGACTATCGGGAAAGGGCGCCGAAAAATCGCAGTTTCCCCTCACAATGTGAAAGTTCTTTTCGGGGAGCTGGGCTGAAACACGGTATATTTCTCCCGCTCCGTCTCCTAAAAATATTACCTCTTTGGCGTCCTGCTGATCCATAAGGGCGGTGCGGGCGGCGTTTACCGCTCCGTGGCAGTCCGACATTACCAAAATACGCATACTTTTTGCTCCCAAACTATAATAATAAAATATGATGATAAAAGGGTGATTGTTATGAAAAACTACGGCGGAATGAAGCCGCGAAACGGAAATTCTCCCGACTTTACATTCGGCGAAAAACAGCTTGACGCCTTGGCAAAAGAGGCCTCGGCAAAAATGGGAAAACCCGCCGACGATATAAAGCGGGCGGTGGAATCGGGAAGGCTTTCGGACATAACCGCAAGGCTTTCTCCCGCCGATGCAAAGACCCTTAACGAGGTTTTAAATGACAAGCAGAAGCTAAACGAGCTGCTGTCCTCCAAAAAGGCGCAGATGCTTTTAAAAAATCTGCTTAAATAGCGGCCGCCCGTTGCTTATGATCGGCGGTCTGTGCAGTGATATCGATGCATCGCCTTATAACATCCGGCATTTTGTTCAACATCGGTATTGTACACCAAAAGGTTCTTGCTTGCAACACCTTGAAAGGCGGGTGAAAAAATGGATGATATGTCCGAGCTTCTTTCGGGGATACTTAAATCTCCCGAGGGTATGGAAAATCTGACAAAAGCGGCATCGGTTCTGCTGAAAAGCTCTTCGGAAAAGGAGCAGAAAAATCAGCCGTCTTTCGGGAGCGGCAGCGATTCGGCCGTACAATCGCTTTTGCGCTCGCTGAAAGGGGAAGGCGGATCTCGCGGCGAGGAGTTTAACGACGGTTCTTTTGACGGCGGCGGGAATTTCGGAGACCTCGGCAATTTCGGCAATCACGGCGACGACGGCCAAGATGATTTTTCAAGCGGGGAAGAAACCGGGCTTTCTCCCGCTCAGATTGCGGGAATGGTCAAAATGGTATCGGCATTAAACAGCCGCAAGGAGGATGACCGCACCCGTCTTTTGATGGCTCTGCGGCCTCATCTTTCTCCCGAAAAAAGAGACAGGGTCGACAAGGCGGTCAAGTTTCTTAAAATAATGGACGTTCTGCCCCTTATAAGGGGTGCGGGGATTTTATAAAAGCGAAAGCCCTTTAAACCGGCAGCCCATATGAACGAAATCCCGATAGCCGGATAAAAACACCGACTGAAAAGAAGCGGGATTTCTGCCTATACCAGCCCATCAAAGCAATTGCTGCTGCACGGCTGAGGCCAAGGGGTACCGAGGCTATCAGCGCAAGCTGATCGGAGGGCGTTAGATAGTGAAGGTAAGGCAGTGGTCCAAAAAAGCAGCTTTGATTTTTGTGAAGCCTGCAGTATACTGCGCCCTCCGCTCTCGGCAAGGCCGAGAGAGCCTCGGCACCTCGACGGACGCAATGTGTGAACCGCTGCCTTTATGCACGTCCGAAAGCATTGCCGAAGGAGCGGTTGAAACGGCAGACAGCAAAACTAAAAAGGAGGACGGAAAAGCCTTGAGCGGAGAATATTCCCGAGAGCAGATAGAAAAGATGCAAAAGGATGCCGAAAGGCGGGTCATGGAAATGCAAAGGCGGTCTAAAGGAGCCATTGAAAAGGAAGGCACCGCTTTTAGCCGACCGCAGTCATCCGGCGGTTCATCGGCAAATCCCTCAGGCAGCCGCTTTTCGGGCGGACAGAATTACGGCAATTACCCTTCCGACAGATCATCTTCCGACAGCCGCAATTCCGGCAATCGCACTTTCGACAACCACAGTTCCGACAACCGCTCTTTTGATAAACAGGGGCACGGCAGGGATCATTCCGATGCCCGCCCATCCAAAAAAAATCCCGACGGAAGCTTCCCTCCCCGTCTCTCTGAAAAGCCCCGCCTTTTGGAGCTTTTGAACACAAACAAAATGCTGAACGATCCCGACGACCGCCTTGTGCTGCTGCTCATCGCCATTTTATCGGGAGAAAAGGCCGATCCTATACTGCTGCTTTCGCTTTTGTACATAATACTTTGATCTCTGCACAAATCATTTGACAAATCGTCCGTTTTGGCATAAACTTACCTTGTGCAAAAAAGAGACATTCCGTTTTTACGGCAGTATTACATATCGCACCTTAAAGCTGCCCATAAGAAGGGTAATGTCAAACGGGAGAACGGTTTATGGGAAAAATGGAATTTTGCGCGCCCTGCCTTTTCGGGCTTGAAGGGGTGCTGGCAAAAGAACTTAAAGATATCGAGGCCGAAAACATCCGCGCCGAAAACGGACGGGTGCTTTTTTCGGGAGATTATAACACGCTGGCAAGAGCTAACATATGCCTTCGCACGGCCGAGAGGGTGTGCATCGTGCTCGGAAGCTTTTACGCCAAAACCTTCGACAACCTTTTCGAGGGCACAAAAAGACTGCCATTCGAGCGGTTTATCGGCAAAAGCAACGCCTTCCCGGTATCGGGATGGTCGCTTGATTCCAAGCTTTTCAGCGTTCGCGACTGTCAGAAAATAATCAAAAAGGCCGCGGTCACACATCTTTCGGAAAAATACAAGGTCAGCTGGTTTGAGGAAACCGGCAGCACGGTTAAAATACGCTTTTCCATCTTAAAGGACTCGGTAACGATAATGCTCGACACATCGGGCGAGCCGCTTCACAAAAGAGGCTACCGTGCCCAGTCGACCATAGCTCCCATTAAAGAGACCCTTGCGGCGGCAATGGTTATGCTTTCCCGGCCATACTCCGACTCCACCCTTTACGATCCCTTTTGCGGATCGGGCACAATACTCGTTGAAGGCGCCCTTATAGCGGCCGGCATTGCCCCGGGACTTAAAAGACGATTTGCGGCCGAAAGCTGGGGTTCTGTAAAGCCGATAGTTTTTAAAAACGAGCGCATAAGAGCGAGAGAAAGCATAAACCGCGGCATAGAATTTAAAGCGGTGGGAAGCGACATAGATGAAAATGCGGTCGCTTTGACCCTTGAAAACGCCAAAAAGGCAGGGGTGGAAGAATTTATAACCGCAAAGGCCGCCGATATATCCGATTTTTCTCCCGTCACCGAGCGGGGAATAATCGTTACAAATCCCCCATACGGCGAGCGGCTTTTGGACATTGATGAGGCCAGACGGCTTTACGGCGTATGCGGAAATGTGTTTGAAAAGAAGCACGGATATCGGTACTCGGTCATAAGCCCCGACGAGCAGTTTGAACAGCTTTTCGGAAGACAGGCCGACAAACGCCGCAAGCTTTACAACGGTATGCTCAAATGCAATTTGTATATGTATTTTAAATAATAACATCACTCCCGTAAGGGCTTTAAAAGGCCTTTTCGGGAGTTTTTTGGCGATGCTTTTCGACTGTTTGTCGGTGCTTTTCGGCGATTCTTTGTCTATGCTTTTCGGCGGTCCTTCAATGCTTTTATCGATTTTTCGATAAACTTTGAAAATTGTTTCACGTGAAACATTTTTGTTAAAAAACTAACAATCTTCTGATGATCAAAAGATCCGCCAACTCCTACGGCGAAATATCCGGCCCGTCCAAGCTCCCGTCAGCCGGGTTGCCCGGCAAAAATATTTTCAAACTCTCTCCGTTTCCCTTTTTTCAAAAAAGGACGGGGAGTTTTTGCTTTTTCGGCCGCCTATATGCTTAAAAAGCCTTTGGCCTTTCGGGGTTTTGGCGGGTAAAAAAACATTTGCCTTTATATTTAATATGTGTTATAATAAAATGAATTTTTATACGCGAGGGTGATTTTGTGGAATTTTTGACCGGAAAGGCCGTAAAAATGAAGAAAAAACACCCCTGCGGAAACGATATTTTTATTGTCACGAGAACCGGAATGGACATAAAACTCAAGTGCCGAAAATGCGGCAGGGAAATTATGCTTTCGAGAGCCTCTGCCGAGCGGGCGGTCAAAAAAATTCTTGAACAAAACAAGGAGTAACTATGTTTGAAAAACTTTTGGAAATAGAACAGCATTTCGACGAGCTGTCGGAGCAGCTTCAGAATCCCGATGTGGTCAGCAACCAGGAAAATTACACAAAGCTTATGAAGGAATATAAAAAGCTGACACCCATTGTCGAAACCTTCCGCGACCTTAAAAAGGCTCAGAGCGACGAAAGCGACGCAAAGGAGCTGCTTGACAGCGGGGACAAGGAGCTTAAAGAGCTGGCCGAGGAGGAGCTTAAAGCCGCCAAGGAGGCCATTGAAGAGCTTTCGGAACAGCTTAAAATTCTGCTTCTCCCCACCGATCCCAACGACGACCGCAGCGTTATCGTCGAAATTCGCGGCGGCGCAGGCGGCGAAGAGGCTGCCCTTTTCGCCGGAAGCCTTTACCGTATGTATTCCATGTACGCCGAAAGCAAGGGCTGGAAAACCGAGATAATAAACGCCAATGAAACCGAGCTTGGCGGATTTAAGGAAATCAGCTTTATGATAAACGGTGAGGGAGCCTATTCCCGCCTTAAATTTGAAAGCGGGGTACACCGTGTGCAGCGGGTTCCCGAGACCGAGACCCAGGGCCGCATACACACATCAACCGTAACGGTGGCGGTGCTTCCCGAGGCCGAGGATGTGGAAATAGAGATAAATCCCGCCGACCTCCAGATCGACACCTTCCGTTCTTCCGGTGCCGGCGGACAGCACATTAACAAGACCGAATCGGCCATACGCATAACCCACCTTCCCACCGGCCTTATCGTTGAATGCCAGGACGAGCGCAGTCAGCACAAAAACCGCGAAAAGGCCATGAAGGTGTTGCGTTCCCGCCTTTACGAGGCAAAGCAGCGTGAACAGGAAAGCAAAATAGCCAGCGAGCGCCGCTCTCAGGTCGGAACGGGCGACAGATCGGAACGCATACGCACATACAACTATCCTCAAAGCCGCGTTTCCGACCACCGCATAGGGTTGACGCTTTATCATCTCGAACAGATCTTAAACGGCGATCTCGATCAGGTCATCGATCCGCTCATAACCGCCGACCGGGCAGAAAAGCTCAAGGCCGGCGAGCAATAATGCGATCGGGCGGCGCCTGTAATGACGAAACAACACTCCCTCAAAAACCGAGGCGGAGAAGAAATAAAACAGATTTAAAAGCAACAGTATCGAAAGCGGCAGGTTGATCCCTTGCCGCAGGAAAGGAAGAATTTTATGCACAGCAAAGTTATTGTCGACGCATTCGGCGGAGACAACGCCCCTCTTGCCGCCCTTAAAGGGGCCGAGCTTGCGGTTAAGGAGCTTGGGGTGAGCATTGTTCTTTGCGGAAACGAGGCCGAGATACACCGTGTGGCCATTCAGAACGACATTTCTCTTGTGGGTATGGAAATATTAAACGCCCCCAGGGTTTTTGATATGCACGCCGAGCCCACCTCGGTGCTCAAGGAAAACGGCGACACCTCCCTTGCGGTGGGACTTAAAGCGCTGGCGGAAGGCAAGGGCGATGCCTTTGTTTCGGCCGGAAGCACCGGTGCAATAGCGGTGGGTGCCACCTTTATAGCAAAGCGCATCAAGGGCATAAAACGTCCGGCCATCGCCACCATGATGCCCACGCCGAAATCGAGATTCCTGCTTGTGGACGCCGGCGCAAACGCCGACTGCCGCCCCGAGATGCTGCTTTCCTTCGGAGTTATGGGAGCAAAGTATATGGAGCTTTCTCTGGGCATTAAAAACCCCAGAGTGGGGCTTTTAAACAACGGCACCGAGGACACAAAGGGCGACAAGCTCAGGGTCGAGACCTATCAGCTGCTTAAAGCATCCCCTTTAAACTTTGTGGGAAACATCGAGGCAAGAGATGTTATGTCGGACAGGTGCGATGTGCTTGTGACCGACGGATTTTCCGGCAACATTGTGCTTAAAATGTCCGAAGGCGTGGCCCTTTCCTTTTACGGCCTCATTAAACAGGCCTTTGTTAAAGGCACCCTTTCCAAGATCGCAGCCCTTATGGTCAAAAAGAACCTTAAAAGTATGAAAAAGCTGATGGATTATTCCGAGGTTGGCGGAGCGCCGCTGCTCGGAATCAAAAAGCCGGTCATCAAGGCCCACGGAAGCTCCAATGAACGCGCCTTTAAAAACGCCATTCGCCAGGCCGATGCATTTGCCTCCTCCGGCGCCATTGCAGCCATTTCGGAATTTTATCAAAGTCAAAAGGGAGCTGACCCCGATGAAAACGCTTGAACAGCGTATAAACTACTGTTTTAAAGACAAAAAGCTGCTGGAAAACGCCCTGACCCATTCCTCCTACGCCCACGAAACGCGACACCCGGAAATGTGCAACGAGCGGCTGGAATTTCTCGGCGACTCGGTGCTTTCGATAGTGGTTTCGGATTTTCTTTATAAGACCTTTCCGAAGCTCCCCGAGGGCAAGCTTACCCGCATACGCGCTTCGGCCGTCTGCGAAAAGGCACTTTCGGAATTTTCGAGAAAGCTGGGACTTGGAGAATTTCTTCTGCTTTCCCACGGAGAGGAACGCACCGGCGGACGGGACCGCTCCAGCATTATCGCCGACGCATTTGAGGCCCTTATCGCCGCCATTTATCTCGACGGCGGAATGGAGCCGGCACGGGACTTTGTTCTTTCCTATGTCGTGCCCTCTCTTGACAAGCATTTAGGGGCGGTTGAAAAGGATTTCAAGACCCATTTGCAGGAGGTCATTCAGCATAATCCCGAGGACAAGCTCATATATACTCTTGTAGGGGAGCAAGGCCCCGACCACGACAAACGGTTTACGGTTGAGGTCAGGATAAATTCAAACCTCGTAGGCACGGGTGTCGGCCACAGCAAAAAGGACGCCGAACAGGCGGCGGCCGAGCAGGCGCTTAAGCTTATGGGAATAATTAAATGAGCGCCAACATTTCAATATTCGTCCCCCATATGGGATGTCCCCATAAATGCAGCTTTTGCGATCAAAATGCCATAACCGGCCAAAAGGACATTCCCCGCGCCGCCGATGTTATCGCAACGGTCGAAAAGGGACTGACCTACATAAAGGATCCGAAAACCACCGAGATAGCCTTTTTCGGCGGAAGCTTTACCGCCATTGACAGAAACTATATGACCGAGCTTTTATCGGCAGCATACCCTTTTGTTAAGGAAAAAAGGGTAAAGGGCATACGTCTTTCCACCCGTCCCGACGCCGTCGACAGGGAAACACTTGAATTTCTTAAAGGATATGGAGTGTGCGCGGTGGAGCTTGGAGCGCAAAGTATGGACGACGGGGTGCTTCTCGCAAATCTCAGAGGCCACACGTCGGAGCAGGTTAAAGCCGCTTCCGAGCTTATAAAGCAAAGCGGGATTGAGCTTGGACTTCAGATGATGACCGGTCTTTATAAAAGCAACCTTCAAAGCGACCTTTTAACGGCGCAGAAAATCGCCGATCTTGAACCGCAGACGGTCAGAATCTATCCCGCAATAACCCTTGAACATACCCTTTTAAGCAGACTTTATAAATCGGGGGAATATTCCCCGCCCTCTCTTGAAGAGACGGTCGGCCTTTGCGCACAGCTTCTCGAATTTTTTGAAGGGGAAGGCATAAAGGTCATAAAGCTGGGGCTTCATTCGTCGAGAGACGTGGAAGGCTCATATGTCGCGGGGCCTTATCATCCCGCATTCCGCGAGCTTTGCGAGGGAAGGATATATCTTAAAGCGGCTAAAGACGCCATAAATAACACGGGAGAGCAAAAGGGGCGGTTTACCCTTTTCGTAAATCCCGCAGAAATTTCTAAAATGATCGGACAGTCGAAAAAGAACATCACGGAGCTTGAAAAAGTCGGCTGTATCTGTAAAATAAAACCCCGCGACGGCCTTGAAAAATATCAGGTCGAAGCGCAAAAGGAGCAATCGGATTGTTTTTAAAAACACTTGAAGCCCAGGGCTTTAAATCATTTCCCGATAAAACCACCCTTAAATTTGAAAAGGGCATAACCGGCGTTGTCGGCCCCAACGGCAGCGGAAAGAGCAACATTTCCGACGCAATACGGTGGGTACTGGGAGAACAATCGAACAAACAGCTCAGAGGCGAGAAATCCGAAGACGTGGTCTTTAACGGCACCGCCTCCCGCCGCCCTCAGGGAATGGCTCAGGTCACACTATGCCTCGACAATCGCGACCGTGCCCTTAACTGCGACAGCGACGAGGTGTTTATAACCCGCCGCTACTATCGCTCGGGAGAGAGCGAATATCAGATAAACCACGCCACCGTCCGCCTTAAGGACATTAACGAGCTGTTTATGGATACCGGTCTCGGAAGGGACGGATATTCCATGATCGGGCAGGGAAAAATCAGCGACATCGTTTCCCGCAAGTCCGACGACCGCCGCGAGATGTTTGAAGAAGCGGCGGGCATTTCCCGCTTCCGCTACCGCAAGACCGAGGCCGAGCGAAAGCTTTCGGCAGCCGAGGAAAATCTCGTGAGGCTGCGTGACATTATGCAGGAGCTGACCCTCAGGGTAGGGCCTCTTGAAGAGCAGTGCAAAAAGGCCAAAAAGTTTTTGGAGCTTTCGGGACAGTGCAAGGAGCTGGAGGTCGGCCTGTGGCTCATAAGCCTTGAAAAGGTCAAACAGGGACTTAAGGAACAGACCAGAAAGATAGACATCGCCACCCTCGACTATGAAAATGCAAGAGACAGAATCGACGAAATAATCGAGCAGCTGGATGAATCGGGCGCAAAGACAAGACTGCTCACCGTTCAGATGGACGGACTGAGAAGAGGCATTTCCGAATGCGAGGAATCGGCCGCCCGAATCGAGGGTCAGATCGCCGTTTGCGAAAACAACATATTCCACAACAATCAAAACATTGAACAGCTTAAAGGCGATCTTTCAAACGACAGCCTCGACAGCGCTTTGAGCCTCGAGCTTGAGCAAAAAAGCAAAGAGCTTGAGCAGAAGCAGCAGGACATCAAAAAGCAGCGGATGGAGCTTTCAAATTCCGCCGCCGAGCTTGAAAAGCTTCTTACCGAGCTTGAACAAAGCGACAAAAGGCTTGACGCGGTGCGCGGGGAAATAGCCCTTCTCACCGAAAGCATTGCCCAGAAAAACATCAAAAGCGTTACCGCATCATCATCCCTTTCGGAAATAGAGACCCGCAAGGCTGCCCTTAAGGAGGGACTTTCCCGCAGGCAGAAGCTTCTTGATGAAGCCTACGAAGAAAAGACCGAGCTTGAAAAGGATCTTGAGCGATTCGACGAAAAGATAAAGGAATGCGAAAATTCCCAAAAGGGCGCCGAGATGCTCATAAACTCGGCCAAAGAAAAAATAGCCCGCTCGAACGAGAAACTGCAGAAGCTGACCCTTGACGAGGGCGAGGCTTTAAGACGGGCCAAGATTCTGACCGATATGGAAAACTCCCTCGACGGGTTTAACAATACCGTCAAAACGGTGGTAAAAGAGGCCGAAAAGGGACGGCTCTCGGGCATTAAAGGCCCCGTTTCCCGACTGCTTTCAACCGACGAAAAATATTCGGTGGCGGTGGAGGTGGCTCTTGGAGGAGCGCTTCAGAACATCGTCACTAAGACCGAGGGCGACGCAAAAAAGGCTATTCTCTTTTTAAAGCAAAATCGGCTGGGACGCGCAACCTTTTTGCCGCTGACAAATCTTAAGGAGCGAAAGCTTATCGCTCCCGGTATCGATTCCTGCGCCGGATATCTCGGAACGGCAGACAGTCTCGTTTCCTTTGAAAGCGAGTATAAGCCGGTATTTTCCTACCTTTTGGGAGGAATAGCGGTGGCCGAGGACATCGACTGCGCCGCATCCATAGCAAAAAAATACGGATATAAATTCAGGGTGGTAACTCTCGACGGACAGACGGTCAACGCCGGAGGCTCCCTCACCGGCGGTTCCTTCTCCCGCTCGGCAGGGCTTTTGTCCCGCTCGGGAGAGATCGAAAAGCTTAAGGCAAAGGCCGCCGACATAAGAAAGAACATAGAAGAAGAACAAAAAACCAACACACGGCTTTCGGCCGAGCTTTCATCCCGTCTTGCGGCGGTGGAGGGGGCGGCGGCCGAGCGCACCACCGCAAACGAGGACAAGATACGTGTGGTTTCCGAGCTGAGACGGGTCAGCGAAAACATCACTCTCGGCGAAAAGGCATTAAACGAGCTTTTAAACGAACAGAAGCAATCGGCCAAACGCATTGCCGAGCTTGAACAATCGGCAAAGGATGCAAACGAGGCCATTACCGCCCTTAAAACCGAGCTTGAAACAAAGCAGGGCACCCTTTTTGAGCTTACAAAGCAGGGAGACGAGCTTTCGGCAAAAAGAGAAAAGCTTCTTATGGGCAACTCGGCCGTCAGGGTGACAATTCTCTCCCTTGAAAACGAGGCCGAGGTCATTAAGGACAGCATAGCCTCCATAACCTCCCGCCAAAACGACGCCAAAACCGCCAAGGACGCCACCCGCCTCCGCATCGAACAGCTTGAAGCCGCAAACGCCGAGGAAACCGGCAAGATCGAGCAGCTTAAAGGTGAGATTGCCGAGCTTAAAGAACGAGCCGAGCAAAGCCGCCAAAAATCCGAGCAAAAGCTTAAGGAACGCACCGAGCTTGAGGCAGGCATTTCCTCTTTAACGGCCGAGGAACGCGATCTTTCGGCCAAAAAGGAAAGGCTTTCGAGCGAGGTCACCCGCCTTACCGAGCGGCGCGACAATATGCAAAAGGAGCAGGAAGGTGTCGTTTCAAAACTCTTTGACAAATATGAGCTGACCGTTTCGGCCGCCGAGGAACTGGAAATAGTCATAGACGACATTCCCGCCGCCGACCGAAAGCTGAGGGAAATAAAGGGCAAGATAAAATCCCTCGGAAACATCAACCTTGAGGCAATCGACGAATACGCCGAGGTTTCCGAGCGGTATGAATTTATGAAAACCCAGCTTTCGGATGTTGAACGGGCCAAAACCGAGCTTGAACGGCTCATTTCCGAGCTTGTTGGCAATATGCAAACCGCCTTTAACGAAAAGTTTACCCTTATCAACAAGAATTTTTCAGCCACATTTGTCGAGCTTTTCGGCGGCGGAACGGCTCATCTGGTGCTTTCCGATCCCGCCGACGTACTCAATTCCGGCATTGAAATAAAGGTTCAGCCTCCCGGCAAAAACGTTTCCAGCATCGAGCAGCTGTCGGGCGGAGAAAAGTCCATTGTGGCGCTGGCAATATACTTTGCCATGATGAAGGTTGCGCCCCCGCCCTTTTGTATGCTCGACGAGGTGGAATCGGCTCTCGACGACGTTAATGTCGACCGCTTTGCCCAGTATCTTCGCAGAATGTGCGGCGATACCCAGTTTATCGTCGTTACCCACCGCCGAGGCACCATGGAAGAGGCCGATGTGCTTTACGGCGTGACCATGCAGGAAAAGGGTGTTTCTAAAATACTCAAGCTTGAAGGAAAGGAATATAACAACTAATGGGATTTTTCAGCAAAATAGCCGAGGGACTTAAAAAAACAAAGAATTCCCTTTCTTCGGCTCTTGACGGAATGCTCTCGGTCTTTACCAAAATAGACGACGAGCTTTTTGAGGAGCTTGAAGAGATACTTATAATGTCCGATATTTCGGTCTCCACGGCCGAAAGAATATGCACCGAGCTTAAAGCCAAGGTCAAGGCCGCCCGCACCGAGAACCCCGAGGACATCAAGGGTATGCTCAGGGAGATCATAACAGGTATGCTGGCCGACGGACAGGCCATTAAAACCGATACAAAGCCCTCCATAATCGTTATGATAGGAGTCAACGGCGCCGGAAAGACCACCACCATCGGCAAGATGGCGCTGAGATACAAAAAGGAAGGCAAAAGCGTCATTCTCGGAGCGGCAGACACCTTCAGAGCCGCCGCCATCGAGCAGCTTGAGGTGTGGAGCGAGCGTGCAGGGGTGCCTATGATCAAGCAAAAGGAAGGCTCCGATCCCGCCGCCGTGGTTTTCGACACCATTTCGGCCGCAAAGGCAAGGGGCTGCGACCTCATCATTTGCGACACGGCCGGACGGCTTCACAACAAAAAGGGACTTATGGACGAGCTTAACAAGATTTCCCGCATAATCGACCGTGAGCTTCCCGACGCCGATCGCGAGACCCTGCTTGTAATCGACGCCACCACCGGCCAAAACGCCATGAATCAGGCCAAGGAATTTGCCGCCGCCGCAGGAATAACCGGCATTGTGCTGACCAAGCTTGACGGTACGGCCAAGGGCGGAATGGTGCTTTCCATCAAGGAGGAGCTGGGCATACCGGTCAAAATGGTGGGCGTCGGCGAAGGTATCGACGATCTTATCCCCTTCTCGGCCGAGGAATTTGCCGAGGGTATCATATAATAATAATATAGGTATGATATAAGAGAAATCGAAAAAGCCTGCAAAAAACAAAAGAGCGGGATTTCCCGCTCCTTGCTTTGAAAGATTATCGTATTAAGAGACAGCCCGCTAATGCACCTGCTGGGCCGCTGCAAGGCTCCGCTGCAGCACACCGGTTATGAGGCTATTATGAAACCCTGTTATAAAACCTTTTGCACGGCGCTGTTACGAGGCCTTGGTCCTTGTGTATACCTCCCAGCCGTCGTTATACCGCTTTAAGGTTGTCTTTCTTTTTTGCTTTTTGCGATCCTTTTTATCCGAATCATAAAGCCACATCTGTATCATAACATAAAGTAAAATTACTGCGAGCATAGTTTTCTTCCCCTTTCGACATTTTTATTATATCAAAGGCATTGTCCCATTAACGGGATTTAGCTTGCGCTTTTTATTTCTTTTAAACAGCTGTACTTTTCTATCTGCAATTTAATTATATCACAACATATTGTGCTTGTCAAACCCGTAATACACCTTATGTTGACAAGCTCGTAAATATTACACAAAACATCTTTTGAAATTTTATAAATTTATCAAAAGTTTAAACAATATTCATCTTTACAAACTAAAATAGTTTTGAATTATTCCGAATTTTTGGAGGGAACAAAATGATTGAAGTAAAAAACCTGACCAAAAAATACGGGAACTTTAAAGCGGTCAAAGACGCCTCTTTCACCATTAACGACGGCGAGGTTGTCGGCTTTCTCGGTCCCAACGGTGCAGGAAAATCCACCACAATGAACATCATAACCGGCTATCTTTCGGCTACAGAAGGGACCGTCTCGGTCAACGGCTATGACATCTTTGAGCAGCCCGAGGAGGCCAAGCGCCACATCGGCTATCTTCCCGAGCAGCCACCCCTTTTCACCGGTATGACGGTGGACGAGTATTTAAACTTCGTATACGACCTTAAAAAGACCAAGCTGCCGAGAAATCCTCATCTTGCCGAGATACGCAAGCTTGTTAAAATCGAGGATGTTAAAAACCGCCTTATACGCAACCTTTCAAAAGGTTATCGCCAGAGGGTTGGAATCGCTCAGGCACTTATCGGCAACCCCGATGTGCTCATTCTCGACGAGCCGACGGTAGGTCTTGACCCCTCCCAGATAATCGAGATCCGCGAGCTTATTCACAAGCTGGGCAAAAACCACACGGTCATTTTAAGCTCCCACATTCTTTCGGAAATCCAGGCGGTCTGCAAACGCATTATCATTATAAATCAGGGCATAATCATTGCCGACGACACACCCGAGAATCTTTCGGCGCGCCTGTCGGACAGCTTTGTGGTACGCCTTTCGGTCATCGGCCCCGCAAGAGAGGTGCTTGAAAAGCTTTCGGCCATTTCGGGAATCGGTAAGATAACCGTTACCGGAACGGCGGGAGAAGCCACCGACTTTAAGATCGAGCCGGAAAGAAGCGGAGAGGTCTGCACCGACATTTCAAAGGAAATGCTTGCCTGCGGATGGGCTATAACCCAGCTTTATTCCGATACACTTTCCCTTGAGGACATATTCTTAAAGATGATCAACGAGCCGCCCGAGTCGCTCATCAAGGCCTTTGACAAAGGCGACCGCAAGGCCAAAGCAGACGCTGACAACGGTGCCGACGGTGCACAAAGCGGCAGCGACGGCGCAGACGACAAAAGCGCAGCCGAAAAGGAGGGCGACAGATAATGAACGCGATATTTAAAAGAGAATTTAAGGCATATTTCACCTCGCCCATAGGGTTTGCGGTGCTGGCCATATTTTACGTCATATCGGGACTGCTTTTCGCCGTATTCTTTGAGGCGGGTCAGCCCGACATTTCGGGAATCTTTTCTCCCGGTCTTTTCCTTTGCGCCCTTGTTATCATACCCATTCTGACCATGCGTCTTTTCAGCGAGGAACGCCACCAAAAGGCCGATCAGCTGGTTATGACCGCGCCGGTCAAGATAACCTCTGTGGTGCTGGGTAAATTCTTTGCGGCCTTTGCGGTTTATGCAATTGCCGTTGCCATAACCCTTGTTTATCAGATCATCATAACCTTCTATATTGCCACCGACTGGATGGTCTTTTTGGGCAACTTCATCGGCACGCTGGTTTTCGGCGCCGCCCTTATTGCCATGGGAATGTTCCTTTCGACCCTCACCGAGGTGCAGGTGGTTGTGGCGGTTGCCACATACGCACTGGAGCTTGGTCTTGTGCTTATTCCCACCTTCGTTGTATCCTTCCTTTCCTCCTCCGAAAACGCCTTTACAAAGGTCGTTGTCAAGCTTTTTGAGGGGATGTCCATTTTAGACAGATTTTCAAACTTCACCAAAGGCACCCTCAATTATTCCGACATTTTCTTCTTTTTAAGCCTTGCGGCACTCTTCCTTTTCTTCTGCGTCACCGCAATCGACCGCCGCCGCTACGCCTGATTAGAATAGGAGGACAGAAAATATGAAATCATCAAAAGCATTTAAAAGGGGCGGAATGGCCGTCGTGCTGGTTATTGCGGCCATCGTCATCGCCGTTTTGCTTAATGTAATTATAACCACCGTTAACGACCGTTTTCCCTTTTCCATCGACCTTACGGCCGAGCAGGATTACACCATCAATCTTGACGGGGAATATGAGCAGTATATAAAGAATATCGACAAGGACATAACCGTTACCGTCTGCACAAACGAGGACGACTTTGAAGGCACTACGTATATGAATGCAATGATTCAGAACTGCGGCCTTAACATCAGCTCCTCCGACGCCGAGACGGTATACAGAAAATATGCCCGCCAGACCCTTATGTTTATCAAATCCTTCCCCACAATAAACGGCAGAATCAAGGTATCCTTCCGTGATCCTAACTCGGTCACCGATTTTACCGAGGTCAAAAACAGCTACTCTTCCGAGAATCTCGAATACGGCGACATTATCGTTTCCTGCGTCCACAAGACCGAAAGCGGCGAGGACAACAACCGTTACCGCATAATCAAAATGACCGACATTTTTGCAACCGAGGTTAATCAGACACTTTACAATCAGCTGGCAATGTACGGTTCGTCCTATTACAACAATCTGACCGGCTCCAATCTCGCAATGGAAATGACCTCGGCCCTTTACACAGTTTCCTCCGAAAGCTCGGTCAAGGTTGCGGTCATCGGCGGACACGGCGCTCAGACCGCCTCGGGAGAATCCACCGAGCTTGCCGGTCTTAAGACCATTCTTTCCAAAAACAACTACACCTTTACCGATGTAGCAAACGTTTTGACCGATGAAATCCCCGAGGACTCCACGGCTCTGGTACTCTATCAGCCCACCGAGGACTTTACCTCCGAGGAAATCTCCAAGATTTCCGACTATCTCATAAACGGCGGAAATTACGGCAAGAATCTCGTTTATATGGCCTCTTACAGCCAGCCCACCATGCCCAATCTCGAGCAATTCCTTTCGGAATGGGGAATCGGCGTAATGCCCCTTATCGGTTACGACGAGACCAACAGCTATTCGGTGGCTACCGCCCTGCTTGTTGAAGCGGCCGACAGCGATTATACCGCAAGCTTTGATTCCAATAACTCCATTATCTATCCCGACATTTACCGTCTTGCCCGCCGCACTTTCGACAAAAACGGCAACCGCTATACCACCCCCATTCTGACCACCTACGACACCGCTCTCGGCTGTCCTATCGACGCCGGTCAGGACTGGACCTCCGACCAAGCCACCGAGAAAGGCCCCTTTGACGTTATGATCATGGGATCGACCTACGACAGCAAGGCTGACGGAGAACAGACCCCCGCTTCCAACGTGGTTTACATCGGCGGATCCTATATGCTCAACGAGCAGGTGCTTTCTCAAAGCTCGATCTACAATTCCACCCTTCTTCTCAACGTATTCAACAGCTTTGCAGGTGTTGATCAGGACAGCGAAACGGCCGTCAACATCTCTCCCAAGGTCATCAACACCTCCAACTTTGCAAGCCAGCTTATAAACAATTCCGCTCCCACCGTTATGTACATCGTATTCGTGGGGCTTATCCCTGTGGGACTTATTGTGGCCGGAATAGTCATCTGGAACCGCCGCCGCAAGAGAACCTAAAGGCAAATACCCCTACGGAAGGTATAACTTTTCTAAAGACCAAGCTTTTCAAAGCACATTTTATGTCGGACATAGGCCGCCCGCCGCCGACCGTTAAACGGCAGGCGGCTTCCTGACAAGCCTTCACTTTATCTCATTTTAAGGAGAACGTTATGAATCGGAAAAATCCCCAAACCCCCGAAAACACAACCGACAAGGAACAGTATACAAGCATCTTCGACGCTCCCACCGCCGTTTCCGAAAAGCCGGTCAAAAAAAGACGCATTTCCAAAAGGGCGCTCAATACTATTATCGCTTTGGTGGTTTGCGCTGCCCTCGGAGCGGGCGCCTTTGCCGCCGTGCACTTCTGGGGCAAGGACGACACCGACGACGACACTTCGTCCGACGCAGAATCGGAAACCGAGCTTTCCTACGTCTTTGATCTGGGGGATTATTCCTCCTCGGCCACCGACGGCGACAGCCTTAAAATGGGCCCCGTAACCAACGTGGTGGTCAAAAACGAACACGACACCTTCGCCATCGTCCCAACCCTCGGCAAGACCACCCAGATCGACAGCAACACCGGCGACGAGGTCGAAAAGGACACCACCCTTTGGGAAATCAATGCCGCCGAAAAGACCAACATTTACGGAATCACCTTCAACAGTACCCGCGTTTCCTTCATTTTAGGTGAGATACTGGCTCCCGAATATGTCTCGATATATGCCGAGGACAAAAACGCCTCCATTCCCCAGGGAGACAAAACATATCTTGAGGAATGCGGGCTTGACAGTCCCGTTTCGTCGGCAAAGGTCAGCTTTAAGGACGGATCTGAATACACCATCTACTGCGGCGACCAAACCCCCACCGGCACCGACCGTTTCATCACCATCGAATGCAAAAGCGCCGGAAATTCCGACGAGCTTTCGGAAAATAACCGCATCTACCGTGTCGAGCAGGGAATGTGCAACTTCCTTGAAAAGGATCTGACATATTTCGTGCAGACCGACATTATAAAGGCTGTCGAGGACGAGACCACCTACACCGAGGTCGGAGAAGAGATCGCCGACAAATACTTTATAAGCGGCGAGCTTTCATATTTCGACGATCTTGAGCTTTCGGGCACAAACTTTGAAAAGCCCGTAAAGTTTACAAACGTCGACGCCGACACCCCTCCCCACAACAGCATTTATATGATGACCTCACCGGTTTCGCAGAATGTTGACGTGGACAAAATGACCGCCCTCTTAAAGCCCCTTAGCGACGGACTTTCGGCCAACAGCTGCGCCGTCATCTCTCCCTCGTCCGCTCAGCTTGAGGAGTATGGCCTTGCAAAGCCTGCGGTTGTGGCGTCATATACCGTCAAAAACGTTAATTACACCATAAACATCGGAAACACCATTTCCGACGAGAGCGGCGAAAACACATATTACGCCGTTATGATAAAGGGCAATCCCGCCATATTCCTTGTGGAGCAGTCCTATCTCTCGGCGCTGTTCACAAAGGCAAGCGACTATGTTTCCAAGAACATTTATTCCTGCGACATAACAAAGCTTAAGACGGTCACCTTTACAAAGGACGGCGTGTCGACGGTTTTCGACCTTTCCTTTGACGAGAACGACAGCAGCAACCTTACGGTTTTTGCAAACGGTAAGACGGTGGACACCCAGAGCTTCAGAGAGGCTTATGTGGATTTCCTGTCGGTCACGGCCTTTGAAAGTGTTGAAAACGGCACCGATTCGGCAAATCCCTATGTTACCATAGCCTTTACCTATCGCGATTATCCCGGCACCGATATCGTCAGATTTTCTCCCCTTTCGGACCGCCGCTATTTCGCCAGCCTTAACGGGCAGGGAAGCTTTGCGGTGCTTTCGACCGGGCTCGACAAATTTGTTGACAGCATAACCGCCCTGATCGGTTAGTTAAATTTAAAATACACAGCCTTTAACGGCCGCATAATACCAAAAACAGCATCATCCAAAACGACGAAATGAGGTGTTTTTTATGAGTGACAAAACAGATCTTCTTTTTGAAGGGGACGGCGACATTAAAATTGCCGGGAAAAAATCCCCCGCACCCTCAGCTTATGAGGAAAAGGCAAAAATCCTCGAACAGCTTGAGGAGGCCGACGAGGACGGCAAAACCGCCCTTGCAAAGCTGATCGGCAAGCAGGCCGCCCAAAAAATCTGCAAATGCGAGGGGGACTTTGAGCTGCTTAAAGACGTGGACAGCTCGCTGCTCATAAACTGCCGCCTTTTGCTGCTCTTTTCGGTAACGGTGGGAAGCGAAAGATACCTGCAAAGCAACATTCTCGCACGCATGGTCATCAATTCCTGCCAGGTGGAGATGGATCGGCTCTGTCCCGAGACTTTTGGCCCCGAGGGCAACTATTCCACCGCCCTTTCCTTCTATTACCTTGCGGTAAGGGGCGTGGGCGACACCGAAAGCGAAATCGGCAAAACCTTTGCGCTCATTTGCGAAAAGCCGGATGACAAGAGACTTTGCACCCTCGGCACCGAGCTTTTTGCGGCCGGCACAGAATACATTTTAAAACGCTCGGCCGAATTTTCTGAATAGGAGAAAAATCAATGCCTTTAAGCTCTAACGACCAAACCAAAGCAAAAAAAACCGCCGCCCTGTTTGTGGCGCTGGCAGTAATCATTGTAATCGCCATGGTGGCTGCAATGGTCATAATTCCCTATGACCCGGGCACCCTTGCTCCCGCCACACTTTCATCAAATCTCTGCTACGGCGGAAATGTCACCGAAACTGACGATTATGTTTTCTTCCGCGAAAGAAACGGCAATCTCGGCCGTCTTTCGAGAGAAAACGGAGAAGTCAAAACGGTTTTCGAGGGAGATGTCAGCTGCCTTAATCCTCTTGACGGATTTATATATTTCATCGACGGCGGGGACATCAAAAAGACCACCTATTACGGCACGGTCAGCGAATCGGTCGGCAGCCCTTCCGGATGCAGAAAAATGAGCCTTAACGGCAACTGGATTTATTTTATCGGCAAGGATTTTTACCTTTACAAGATGCGTTTCGACGGCAACGACCTTAAAAAGATATCCGACGGATGTATTGAGGATTTCACGGCCGACAACCGCATTGTGGTTTATTCCGACCAGAACGGACTGCACAAAATGGCCTCCGACGGCACCAAAAAGGCCACCCTTGTGGACAGGAAGGTCGACCGTTTCTGCTATACGCTTGACGACATATACTATTCTCTCGACGGAAAGATTTCAAAAATTCCGGCGGTAGTGTCGGGAGTGGACGTGGGTCTTAAATATTCCGAGACCGAGGGCTCGCTTTTCAGCCTGACCACCTCAAGCGACGGCAGAGGGGTGCTTTTCTACATAAACGGCGCGGGAGAGATTCATCAGAAAATGCTCGAAAGCGAGCGGGAAAGAAGCGAGGAAGATACGCTGCTTTGCTCGGCTCCCGAGGCGGTGGATCTTTACTATGCGGCCGGCAGTTTGTTTTTCCACAACGGCGCAGGGGATCTTTTCTGCGTGACCGTAAACGGGGCCGATTCGGCAATTAACGAGGTCACGGTGAGCTGACCGTTTGACAAGGCATAAAGGCCGCGGAACAGATGATTATATTATAATGACAAGACCGCAGGGTTAAACTCTGCGGTCTTTTTGCGTGATGATTAAAACAGGGGCAAAGGGGTTCTTTGACAAAAAGCGATTCGTTTCATTAAGCTTTTGTCTATGCACTACAATTACAATATTTACGCAGTCGTGGCGCTCCTTGTCAGGGGAGCTGGCGCCGCAGGCGACTGAGGGGTAGTAGTGAGAACGTGGTTTTGATTAGAGAGGGTAGCTTTATCGTGTTGCAATTACTCCTTTGACCGTCAGGATCAGTGCACCGCAATTACCGATATGGCACGGCCCAAGGCCGCAAGGGGCACTGAAGAGTCAGCGCAGGCTGACCGGAGGGCGGGCCATCGGAAAACGCAAGGTCATAATCAGAGAAAGCAGCGATGTTTTTATTGGCACGGTTGCGGTATGCTGCGCCCCCCGTATTCTCGGCAGGGCCGAGAATACCTCAGTGCCCCTGCGGCCGGCGTTGTGTGGGTCTTTATCCTTGTGCACGGCTGCGGGTATGCTTTTGCTTTGCGTAAAGACAGAAGGATTATGATGCGGGAAAGCTTGCGGAAAACGTGTTCGTTGACGGGGGTTTTTCTGTTGCAAGAAGTCTTACTACCCCTCAGTCAAAACCCCGACCAACGATCACGGTGCAGGGCAAAGAAAAGCTCTTAAAAGGGGGTCGACAGACAGGAAAAACGGCCTTAAATCGGTTGAAAGCACAACGGGGCGGGAAAATGTATGAAAATATTTTGTTTTAACGCGTTTTTTTGTAAAAAAGGTATTGACAAAATAAAATGTAAAGTTTACACTGTGATTTGGGAAATTTCACTGTAAAAATGCCGCAAGGGGCGCTGTACCTTTGACATCAAGGACGACAAACACCTTTCGACACATAAGCTTAAGCAGCAGATGCTTACAGCAAGCGGTATTTTCCCGACAGTTTATTTTTTTCGTCTCTTGAAGGAGGAAGGTAATTATGAAAAAGAAAATCGCGGCGGTGGCCCTTGCCGCGGCCATCGGAATGAGTCAGGTAAGCGCGGCCGCCCTTGAGCCGGTCGTTAACGGAACGGTTAAAACCACCTGGTTTTTCAGTTCCTTTGAAGGGGGAAACCTTAAAACCGAGACGGCCAACGGAAAGTCGCTTTCGATCGGTTTTGACAAGGATACCGCCACCGAGCAGACACCGCTTTCTGCCGAGATCTCAAACGGTCCCGCCGTTAACAACTGCGGAAAGGCCAAGGTTGGATACAGCGGTTCAAGCGCCCTTAAAATCAGCGGCCAAAAAACCACCGGCAGCGCCAAAAACAATGTTGTTATCTTTGAAGGGCTTAACCTTCAGATTTTTAAGGATACACAGCTTTCCTATATGATATTCCCCGATTACACCGGCGAAAGCGACGACAGCCGCACAGGACAGTATATTTCCATCGATCTTGCCTTTACCGACGGAACATACCTTTCGGACCTCGGCGCAGAGGACATCAACGGCCATCTTATGGATCCCCTTTCCCAGGGCAAAGCCAACAGTATGTACCGCCGTCAGTGGAACTATGTTTGCTGCAAGGTTTCGGAAAAGGCCCGTTCCAAGACGGTCGACAAAATCATCGTGAGATACGAGCGGGACGAGGACGGTGACGACATCCTCACCTACATCGACGACATCGCCATTCAGACGGTCGAGCCGCAAGAGAAGGATTCTCCCGCAGATTATGTTTTGACCACCCGCGGCACCGACAATACCGGGAGCTATTCCCACGGACAGACCTATCCGGCGGTCAGCGTGCCCAACGGCTTTAACGCTCTGACCCCATTTACCGGAACCGATAAATACCTTTACACCTACGGTTCCGACTCCATTCAGGCCCTCGGCACAAGCCATCAGGCCAACATTGCCCTTATCGACTACGGCGTGTTTCAGTTTATGCCCAACGTCTGGGAGAAAAATCCCGACGAAAAATCGGTCAATGCCAAAAACCGTGCCGCACAGTTCAGTCACAAAAATGAGGTGGCAAAGGCCCATTACTACGCCGTCACCTTTGACGAGGACACTCCCGCATCGGGTGTAAAGGTGGAAATGACCCCCACCGACCACGCCGCTGCGGTCAGAATAACCTATCCCGACAAAACCGGCATTGCAAATGTCATTTTTGATTCTTACAGCTCATCCGGCGACATTAAAACCGGCGGCAATATAACCTTCGACGGCAACAGCTTTTCGGCCTATACCGATTATTCGGTTAAAAACGTGGCCGTTCAAAGCGGATTTAACCGTATGTATGTTTACGGCGAGTTTGTGGGCATTTCTCCCGAGAGCATAATAAACTTCTCAGACAGCCAGGGACGTCCCTTTGCGGTGGCGCAGTTTGCCTCCTCCACAAAGGTGCTGGAAATGAGATTTGCCACATCTTATATAAGCGCCGAGCAGGCCAAGAAAAACCTGCAGCTTGAGATTTCCGAAACCGCCACCTTCGACAGCGTTTTAGACGAGGCAAAGGGGCTTTGGAACGACATAATGAAGACAGTGGAGGTCAAGGGGGCTTCCGAACAGGAGCTTTGCCGACTTTATTCCTCCATTTACAAGATGTTTTTGTTCCCCAAGAACTATTCCGAAAACACCGGCACGGCCGAGCAGCCGCTGCTTAAATATTGCAGTCCTTACAGCGGATCGGCCGACAATCCCACCGTCAGTGAGGGACAGCTTTATGCCGGAAACGGATTCTGGGACACCTACCGCACCGAGTGGCCGGCCCTCTTCCTGCTTGCTCCGGAAAAAGCGGGAAAACTGCTTGACGGAATGATTCAGCACTACAAAGAGGCCGGAAAGATGCCCCGTTGGTCAAATCCCGGCGGAATTTTAAGTATGATCGCCACAAACTTCGATGCGGTTTTCGGCGACGCAGCTTCAAAGGGCATTAAATTCGATATGCAGACCGCTTACGAAGCTTCCCTGAAGGAAGCGGCATCCTTCTTCGGCGACTCAGGATATGAACGCAACTTCAGCGAGGTGGCGCCCTACATCGGATATACAAAAGAGGCCGACGGCGGCGGCAACAGCTCGGTTTCCTGGACACTTGAGGCCGGAATAAACGACGCGGGACTTGCAAATCTCGCAAAGGCGCTGGGAGATAACGACGGTTACGAATACTTCAAGAACCGTTCCAAAAACCACGCCAACCTTTTCAACAGCGAGATCGGATTTTATATGCCCAAAAACGGCGACGGCAGCTTTACCTATTCAAACGAGGAATTTGATCCCTACCGCTGGCAGAAATACGGCTTTGTTGAAACCAACGGCTACGGTATGAGCGTTTATGAAACCCACGACGTCAAGGGAATGATAAACCTCTACGGCGGATATGAAAAGTTCACGGAGAAGCTGGACGAGATACTGTCGGCTCCTTCCATCCACACCGGCGACGCCGTTGCAAACCACGAGATATCCGAGGCAAAGGACGTGGGAATCGGACAGTATCAGCACAACAATCAGCCCACCCACGCAATGCTTTATCTTTATAATTATGCCGGAAAAGCCTATAAGACCCAGGCGCTGACAAGGCAGGTGCTCGACCGTTTCTATAACGGCGGGGAGATCGGCCACGGATACATCGGCGACGAGGACAACGGCGAGCAATCGGCATGGTATCTGCTGTCGGCTCTCGGTTTTTACGCAACAAACGCCGGAAGCGATGAATACTGCATAACCTCGCCTCTCTACGATGAAGTGACCCTTCACCTTCCCACCGGAGACATACACATTGTCGCCCAAAATAACAGCAGCGAGAATGTTTATATCCAGAGTATGACGGTGGACGGCAAGGATTATACAAAATGCTACATCACCCACAGCGACCTTATCTCGGCCAAGGAAATCGTCTTTAAAATGGGAAATCAGCCGTCGGATTTCGGCTGCGACACCAAGACCGACCTTCCCTCCTCGGTCACAAAGGGCGATACCGCAGGACCTATGGAAGATGCCACAAAGGGCATAGCCCTTTCGGATACGGTGGAAATGACCGGCGAAAACCCCCTCGTTTACTGCGAAAACATAACCGACGGACAAAAGCTTTTCTGCGACGTTTCCTATGCCGATCAAAGCCCCTCCTTTACCGGAAACAGCGCCTCTATCTATATGTATCTGCCCGGCACAAAAGCCCTCAGGCAGTATACCCTGACCTGCAATTCTAAGGACAATGCGCCTAAGAACATTGCCATTTACGGCTCGGTGGACGGTAAGACCTACGAAAAAATCGACGAGAGACTCGATCAGAGCTTCAGACGTGATCTTTCGATAAACTTCTATGCCGTAAACAACAAAAAGGAATACAGTTACTACCGTCTGGACATTGAAAATCCCGACGTGCAGAACATAGGCCTTTGCGAGCTGCAGCTTATATGCGGCGAGCCCGACGAGGACGAAGATGATCAGATACTTTACGGCGACGTTGACGCTAACGGCAAAATCGAGGCAACCGACGCGCTTTGGGCGCTTCAGGCATTTGTCGGATCGCGGCAGCTTGACGAAAAAGCATTTAAGGCCGCCGACGTGGACGCAGACGGTGAGATTTCCACCAGCGACGCCCTTAAAATTCTCCAAAAGTCGGTTGGACTGCTTGACAAATTTGCCGTGGAAGTGTAATATGTATTTGCTATAATTTACAGTGTCCTTTTGCGGCTTGCGACTTTTGCCAAGGCGTCTAAAGGGCAAAGGAGAAAGGTCAAATGAAAATATTCAAAAAAATTTGTTCTATGGTGGTGACCGCTGCTGTGGTAATGACAGTAGGAGTTTCGGCCGTGCCGACCGCATCGGCCGAGCAGCAATTTGATATGCCCTGCTTTTTAAGCAGCGGGGCGCTTTTTCAGCAAAACAAGCCCATTCACCTTTGGGGAAAGGCAGCGGCCGGTAATAAAATAACCGCCAAGCTTTCCCTTGAAGGCAGCACTGAGGTGCTCGATTCAAAAGAAACGGTAACGGCAAACGACGGTACCTGGTCGCTTGAGCTTGACCAAAGAGCCGGCAGCTTCGACAAATATGCCATAAAGGTATATGACGGAGAAACCGTTGCGGCTCAGCTTTCGGACATTCTCATCGGCGAGCTGTGGATAGGCACCGGCCAATCCAATATGCAGTTTAATCTGCGCAGCCAGGTCGAAAAGAAGGATCTTTTGAGAAAGCTTGCCGACGGTGAAAAATACGACGGCATCCGCGTGCTCGACACCTCCCGCGCCGCCGACATCGACGCTCCCGGAGATCCCGGCGTGCAGTTTGACACCCTCGACTGCAAAACCATGCCCTCTGAATGGCACAACGCCCGTGATACCGACTATCTCTGCAACATCTCGGCTTACGGCGTTTTGACAAGCGTTGAGCTTTTTGAAAACATAAACGTACCGGTTGGATTTATAAATGCAACCATCGGTTCCACCGGAATCGAGGCCTGGATGTCTCCCGACGCGGTAGGCAGCAGCAAGACGGTTATCGACGTGCTCAAAAAGTATGGCAAATACACCGACAATCCCACTCCCCGCGTTCGTTTCGACAACACCTCGGGCAGCTGGAACACCCGCCTCGGACCCCTTTCGGGACTTAATGTTGCGGGATTCACCTGGTATCAGGGCTGCTCCAACCTTGAGCAGGGACTGGTCAACGACGCCGGATTTTACGAGGCCGCTCTCGACGCATTTATAAACGATCTTGCAAGCAAGTTCGGCTTTGAAAGCATAAACGATATGCCCTTTATAATGACCCAGCTTGCTCCCGATAACTTTGCATTTACAAACGATGCAATGCCCATCTGGACCGAGGAGGTCACAAGGGTGGTAAACAAATACCCCCTGACCCAGCAGATAACCTTCTACGATGCAAGCCTTGTCTATCATCTGGACGGCTGCTCGGGCGATCCCTGCACCTGCGGCAACGGCATCGATCATCCCAGCGACAAGCGCACCATCTCCCACCGCACCGCTCAGGCCATGCTCCACAACGTTTACAAGGTGGAAGGCACCACCCCCGATTATTACATTCCCGAGGTCGAAAGCTACACCATAACCGACAACGGCAAGATAATCGTAACCTTTAAAAACGTCGGCGAAGGACTTTCGGTCATAACCGGCGAATCCACCGATGTGAGAAGCCTTGCCGATTCGGACGAAATCGAGGGCTTTACGGTGTGCGGCGAAAACCACGTCTACACCCCCGCAAGGGCAAAAATCATTTCCAAAAATCAGGTTATGGTTTACAGTCCTCTTATTAAGACCCCCGTGGCATTCACCTACGCCTTCACCAACTTCAACGTTTGCTCCGACCTTTGCAATTCCTACGGTCTGCCGGCACTTCAGTACCGCAGCCACAAGTTTGATGACGCATATAACTGCACTCCCCTCGATTGGGCCAGCTGCGACCAGACGGTTTTCTGGGACACCAACCGCAGAGACGGTTACTATGTTCCCAACTGGACGGTGGGCGGAATCGAAAACTACACCGACGCTTCCAGCGGCACGGTCAAGGTCAATTCCGAAATCAGAATGCAGGGACAGGGTTCGGTGCAGTTCGACTACACAATAAACGCCTCCACCAAGAAAAGGGTCAGCGTGGGTCCCACCTTTGAATCTATGTGGTACCTGCCCAACGGCCGTCTTGATAAGTACGACACACTGACCGTATACATCAAAAACCCCGACAAACGCAAAAAGAACATTTCTCTTGTTGCAAAGCACACCGACAGCGGCAAGCTTCTGCACATCGCCGCAGCCGACGGCACAAACACCGTATCGGTCGGCTACAAAACCGATTTTACGGGATATGTTTTTGACCTGTCCAAGGTGACCGACGACGAGGGCAACGCCGTTGATAAAGACTGGCTTTCGGGTATTTCGGGATTCCAGTTCCTCTTTAACGATCTGGCAAGCGGAACCCTCTATTTCGACTGCATCGAAATGGGCTTTGAGGCTCCTGCCGAGGCCGTGCGCCGCATAGAAACCGAGAAGGTCATTTCCGAGATTGCCAAGATCGACCTTGAGCATCTCACGGCCGAAACAAGACAGCAGCTTAAGAGCGCCATCGATTCGGCAAAGGCCGCATACGATGCACTGATCAAGGATTTCCCCGACGGTTATGCCACCAATTATGAGCTTATCGCTCTCGGCGAGCAGGCCCTTGCCCGCAGACTGTACGGAGATCTTGACGGAAACGGCAGCATTGAAGCCACCGACGCTCTCTGGGCACTTCAGGCCTTTGTCGGTTCAAGAAGCCTCGATGAGGACACCAAGAAGATTGCCGATGTTGACGGAAGCGGCGAGGTTGACGCTTCGGACGCCCTTAACATTCTCCAAAAAGCCGTTGGACTTCGCGACAAATTTGCCGTGGAAGAATAAAGACCTTTCCGATTTGACAAATCTATAGAAATTACAAAAGCCCCGTCTCACCGTTCAAAAGAGCAGTGCGGCGGGGTTATTTTTGCGGCATCCTGTTAAGGAGCTGTTTGCTCATATCATAACCATAACACACATACGGCCGACCGCCGATTACACAAACCATAACGTGCATATACAAACACGCAGCTTAATGGCGCCAAGGCTATCGGTACAGCCATAGCCCGTACACACAGCAAGCTGAGGCTATCAGCGCAGCTGATCGGAGGGAGGCTGCCGTAAAAATGCAGATGCCGTTTAAAAAGCGGGCTTCCTTTTCGGGTAAATGTGCGGGATTGCTGCTCCCTCCGGTCTCGGCCGAGCCGAGACAGCCTCAGCGACCGGGCCGCAGCACAGCCTCTGTCATCGCAATTACAGGGCGGTAACGAATGGCGGGTTAAGCAACAGACGGTCGAACCCCGCACGCCTTAAAAATGTTAAATTCCCCGTTTTTATCGTTTCGCCACTTGAAATACGCCAGTATATCGGCGTGACAAAACTTCAAAAACGAAAAA
>CAKSDF010000006.1 GCA_934444695.1 uncultured Eubacteriales bacterium
CTTAAACTTGTCCCGTTTCTGTTTACGATTTATATTTTACACAACCTCCCGCTTTTTTTCAATATATTATTTTTGCACCAAATATTTCTTCAGTTTATTACAATTTTGTTACATTTCATTGATTTTTTCATCTTATTATGTTATACTGTCATATCGAGATGAAAAATTTAGGAGTGAAATTATGTCCAAATACTCCCTCGCGGTGGATATAGGAGCCAGCAGCGGCCGGCTCATTCTCGGAACCGTTCAGGACGGAAAAATAATTGCCGAGGAGATTCATCGCTTTAAAAACGGCATTGAAAAACAGGGTGAACACTTTTGCTGGGACATTGCCCATCTTTTCGACGAGATAATCGTCGGAATGAAAAAATGCGGCGATGTAGGCAAAATTCCCGACACTGTCGGAATCGACACCTGGGCCGTTGATTTTGTGCTTGTAGACCAAAACGGAGATGTCGTCGGACAGACGGTTGCCTACCGCGACGACCGCACCAAAGGTATGGACGAGCACCTTGCAAACTACATTTCGGAGGAGGAGCTTTACGCCCGCACGGGAATTCAAAAGCAGCTTTTCAACACCATCTATCAGCTTCTTTATCTTAAAGAAAACCATCCCGACCAGCTGGAAGCGGCCGAAAGTATGCTGCTCATTCCCGATTATCTAAACTTCCGTCTGTGCGGCGAAAAATTTGCCGAATACACAAATGCCACCACCACCCAGCTTGTCAGCCCGGTAACGAGGAACTGGGACTTTGACCTTATAAACCGTCTCGGTTTCCCCGAGCATCTTTTTAAGGACATACGCGTTCCCGGCACGGTCATAGGACAGCTTTCAGAAGAAATCGCACAAAAAGTGGGATACAGCTGCAGCATTGTACTTCCCGCAACTCACGATACCGGCTCGGCGGTCGTGGCCGTTCCAAGCGACAGCAACGACACATTATATATAAGCTCGGGCACATGGTCGCTTATGGGCACTGAAAACGAAGCCTCCGACTGCACTGAGCAAAGCCGTCTTGCCAACTTCACAAATGAGGGCGGTTATCTTTACCGCTATCGTTTCCTTAAAAACATAATGGGACTGTGGATGATACAGTCGGTCAAAAAAGAACTTCACGACAAATTCTCCTTCGACGATCTTTGCGAAGCAGCTGCCAAATCCACCATTGCCTCCACCGTCGACTGCCAGGACGGCAGATTTTTAAAGCCCGACAGTATGATGAAGGAAGTGGTTGAAGCCTGCCGTGAATCGGGGCAGGAGGTGCCGCAGAATCCCGGAGATGTGGCTGCGGTCATTTACAACAGCCTTGCCCGCTGCTACGCCGAAACGGCTGCTCTTTTGGAGGAGCTTACCGGCAAAAAGTTCGGTGCCATAAACATTGTGGGCGGCGGCTCGGGAGATCCTTACCTCAACAAGCTTACGGCCATATACTCGGGCAGAGATGTGCTGACAGGGCCTAAAGAGGCCACGGCTCTCGGAAACCTAATTGTGCAGTTTATAACCCTCGGACAGTTCAAAGACCTCTTTGAAGCGCGCAAATGCGTTGCAGAGTCTTTTGAAATAAAAAAATATTCCTTAAAGGAGACTAACGATTAAATGAACATCGACCAGAGATACCAATCGGCAAAGGAAATGTATGCGGCCATCGGCGTCGACACCGATGCGGCCATAAAAGCACTGGACAAGATCCCCGTATCGATGCACTGCTGGCAGGGCGACGATCTCGTTGGATTTGAAGGAAAAGCCTCTTTAAGCGGTGGAATACAGACCACCGGCAACTATCCCGGCAAAGCCTTCGGCCCCGATCAGCTTATGGCCGATCTCGACAAGGCATATTCCCTCATTCCCGGAAAACACCGTTTAAACCTTCATGCCATTTACGCCATATTTGAGGACGGCGAAACCGTCGACAGAGACGCTCTCGAGCCTAAACACTTTAAAAAATGGGTGGAATACGCAAAGGAAAGAGATTTAGGCCTCGATTTTAATCCCTCCTTCTTCTCCCATCCCCTTTCGGAAAACGCCACCCTTTCAAGCGAGGACGAGAGCATACGCAAGTTTTGGGTACGACACGGTATTGCCTGCCTTAAAATTGCCGAATACTTCGCAACCGAGCTCGGCAAGCCCTGCAGCATAAACTACTGGATTCCCGACGGATTCAAGGACATTCCCGCCGACCGTATGGCTCCCAGAGCCCGCCTTAAAAAATCCCTCGATGAGATACTTGCCACTCCTTATGACAAAAGCAAGGTCATCGTAACGGTAGAGTCGAAGGTTTTCGGCATAGGCTTTGAAAGCTACACGGTAGGTTCTCACGAATTTTATATGAACTATGCCGCCAAAAACGACATTCTCTGCCTGCTTGACAACGGTCATTTTCACCCCACCGAGCAGGTCGCAGATAAAATTTCTTCTATGCTTCTTTTCGCCGACAAGGTCGCTCTTCATGTTTCCCGTCCGGTAAGATGGGACAGCGACCATGTGGTACTTTTAAACGACGATACAAAGGAAATAGCCAAGGAAATCGTTAACTGCGGACCCGAAAAGGTGGTTCTCGCCCTCGATTTCTTCGACGCAAGCATAAACCGCATATCGGCCTGGGTTGTGGGTATGAGAAATATGCAAAAGGCGCTGCTTCTTGCCCTTCTCTCCCCCGCCGACACCATGAAAAAGCTTCAGAACGACCGCCGCTTTACCGAGCTTATGGCCCTTAACGAGGAGCTTAAAATGTATCCCGCAGGAGATGTGTGGAATTATTACTGCGAGCAGCACGGCGTTCCCGCAAAGGACGACTGGATCAAAGAAATGCTTGACTACGAGAAAAAGATTTTAGAGGAGCGCAAATAATGGCTATCGAAAACGCAGAATTTTTCAAAGGATTTATCAGAATGGCCGACGACGGCTGGCAGCAGGGCTGGCACGAGCGCAACGGCGGAAACCTTTCCTACCGCATAAAACCCGAGGAGGTCGAGGAGATCAAATCCGATCTCGATTTTTCGGGGCAGTGGAAGGACATCGGCACATCGGTGCCCGACCTTTGCGGAGAGTTCTTCCTTGTTACGGGAAGCGGAAAATATTTCCGC
Organism: uncultured Eubacteriales bacterium; assembly: GCA_934444695.1. GTDB lineage: Bacteria > Bacillota > Clostridia > Oscillospirales > Acutalibacteraceae > UMGS1484. The sequence goes on from CAKSDF010000006.1 coordinate 3,085, forward strand.
AACGTTATTCTTGACCCCGCCGACAGCATCGCCGTTATCGAGGTTGACGAAAAGGGCGAAAAATACCGCATATGCTGGGGCCTTGTAAACGGCGGCCGTCCCACAAGCGAGCTGCCCACCCACCTGATGAATCACGAAGTCAAGAAAAAGCTTACAAACGGGCGCCACAGGGTCATCTATCACGCCCACACCACCAATGTCATTGCCCTGACCTTTGTGCTCCCCCTCGACGATAAAGTATTCACCCGTGAGCTTTGGGAATCGGCCACCGAATGCCCGGTCGTTTTTCCCGACGGAGTGGGCGTCGTTCCCTGGATGGTGCCGGGCGGCAGAGATATCGCCGTCGCCACCGCAAAGCTTATGGGAAAATACGATGTGGCCGTTTGGGCACATCACGGAACCTTTGCCTCGGGGGAGGATTTTGATCTGACCTTCGGTCTTATGCACACGGTGGAAAAAGCCGCCGAAATTCTGGTTAAGATCCGTTCGATGGCAAATAATAAATTACAGTCCATAACAGCCGACGATTTCAAAAAGCTGGCTGTGGAATTCGGGGTAACACTTCCCGAAGAATTTTTATTCTAAATTTTATTTTCAGGAGCGTGGTTTTTTATGGCAAACAAATTTGTTCTCAACGAAACCTCTTATCACGGTGCAGGCGCGATAAACGCCATACCCGAAGAGATCAAAGGCAGAGGCTTTAAAAAGGCTTTTGTGTGTTCCGATCCCGATCTTATCAAGTTCGGCGTAACCGGCAAGGTTACCGACCTGCTTGACAAGGCTGGAATTGAATACAAGCTCTATTCAGACATCAAAGCCAATCCCACCATCGAAAATGTTCAGCACGGCGTTGAGGAATTCAAAGCGGCAGGTGCCGACTGCATCGTCGCCATCGGCGGCGGCTCTTCCATGGACACTTCAAAGGCCATTGGAATAGTCATTGCCAATCCCGAATTTTCAGACATTCGCTCGCTTGAAGGCGTTGCTCCCACAAAGCACCCCTGTGTGCCCATCATCGCCGTTCCCACCACCGCTGGCACCGCTGCCGAGGTCACCATCAACTATGTTATCACCGATGTGGAGAAAAAGCGCAAGTTTGTATGCGTCGACGCTCACGATATTCCCGTGGTAGCCGTTGTCGATCCCGAGATGATGTCCTCCATGCCCAAGGGCCTTACCGCCGCAACAGGTATGGACGCTCTGACCCACGCAATCGAGGGTTACATCACCAAGGGCGCATGGGAGCTTTCGGATATGTTCCACATCAAGGCCATCGAGATAATCGCAAGATCTCTCCGCGCCGCCGTCGCAAACGAAAAGAACGGCAGAGAAGGTATGGCTCTCGGTCAGTATGTGGCCGGAATGGGATTTTCCAATGTGGGACTGGGCGTTGACCATTCTATGGCACACACCCTTTCGGCATATTACGACACACCCCACGGCAAGGCCTGCGCCATCCTGCTTCCTACCGTTATGGCATACAATGCTCCCTGCACCGGTGAAAAATACCGTGACATCGCCATTGCAATGGGTGTTAAGGGCGTTGAAAGCATGAGCCAGGAAGAATACAGAAAGGCCGCAGTTGACGCCGTCCGTCAGCTTTCTGAGGATGTGGGCATTCCCACCACCCTCAAGGGCATTGTTAAGGAAGAGGACATTCCCGCCCTTGCACAGTCGGCTTACGATGATGCCTGCCGTCCCGGCAACCCCAGAGATACCAGTGTTGAGGATATCATCGAGCTTTACAAGTCGCTGATGTAACTCCTCAGCAAAGCGGGACAGGCTGTATAAAACCTTTCCTGCAATGCTTTAACGCAGCAAGACTTGAAAATTTAAAGCAGTAAACAAAAGCCCTTCCGCGAAAACCTTAACGGTCCTTTGCGGAAGGGTTTTTCCATATACTTTTTTTGCGTGTCAACGTATGTCGACTTGTGTTAACTTGCGTGTCGACATTGTAGCGGTCGTGACGTTTTTGTATTTCGGAATTTATGCCGCAGTTTTTATTCTGCGGTTTTTATGCCTCGGCGTTCTGCATATCGGCTTTTTGCAAATTGCCGTTTTGCCCGTCGGCCTTTTTCTGCTTAGGCTTGGCCTCTCCGATGGTCTTTTTTATGGCCACACCGTCGTAAAGTTTTTTGACCTGCACCTTACCGAAAAATTTCTTTTGGCAGTTTTTGCAGTAAAAATCGGCCGTAAAATACCGGTTTTTAAACCGCCATTTTGAGGTTTTGCGGATGTGTCCGTCGCATTTCGGGCACCTGAATCTTAAATCGGACGGTTCGATATTTTCGTCGCTTACTTCGGAGATAATGTAGTTCTTAAAGGCCAGGCGATCGTAAAAATCGGTACCTCTCGTGTTGAAAACATAATCCTCAAAGCGCTCGGCGTCGTAGCACTGCTTGAGAATTCTGGCGCAAAGGAAGCTGTCTCCCTTGGCACGATGAAAATCTATATCGCCGCTGTAGCTTCCCATAAGCTCGGCGGCATGGGAAAGTCCCAGCTGAGCCGATTCGTCAAGCTCAAGATGATTTTGAACATACTTCTGAAGGTCGGCATAGTAGTATAAAAACGGGATGGTGTCCTTTCCCACAAAGCTTTTGCAGTTATCGACCAGCACGTGCAGATCGGTGTTGCTCCAGGTCATAATAAGGCTGTCTTTTCCTGCCCAGTCTGTAAACTCCTCAAGCACATCGGCAAAGTCCTCCCCTTCTCTGAGAAGATCGTCGTTTGTGATGTGGGTCAGCTCCTTGACCTTTCCTCTAAGCCTCTTTGTAATGCGGGAACGGACAAATTTCTGAAAATCGTCCACCACATCAAGGCTTTGGTCAAGCTTAACTGCGCCGAATTCGATTATCTCGTTTATAAAACGTGATTCTTTGGAAAAATAGGCCGTATTCCATTCGAGGTCGAGTATAATTATCGTCATAAAGCTTCCTTTGTCGTGCTTAATTGTAATTGTTGTGCTTATTGAGCGTTGTTCTTGCGGTTTTCGGCCTTAAGGCGCTGTTCCTTGTTGAGAATGGACTTGCGAAGACGCAGCGACTCGGGAGTGACCTCAAGATATTCGTCGTCCTTAAGGAATTCGAGGCACTGCTCAAGGCTCATATTGACAGGCGGAACAAGGCGCAGTGCATCGTCCGAGCCGGAAGCGCGGGTATTTGTCAGATGCTTTTTCTTGCAGACGTTGCAGACGATATCGTCCCCCTTGGGGCTTTCTCCGACGATCATTCCCTCGTAAACCTCAACGCCCGCTCCCACAAAGAGACGGCCTCTGTCCTGGGTATTATAAAGGCCGTAGGCGCTGGTTTCTCCCGTTTCAAAGGAGATTATCGATCCGCTTTCACGCTCTTCAATGTCGCCCTTGTAAGGCTCAAAGCAATCGAAAACGTGGTTCATAATTCCATTGCCGTTGGTGGCGGTCAAAAACTGGGGACGATATCCCATAAGGCACCTTGCGGGTATGCGGAATTCAATATGGGTCATTCCGCCGTCCCTTGTGCCCATATTTATCATTTCAGCCTTTCTAGCACCCAGTTTTTCCATAACCGGTCCCACATATGCCTCGGGCACTTCCACCATCAAAAGCTCGATAGGCTCAAGCTTCTCGCCGTTTTCGCCGGTTTTGTATATGACCTTGGGGCGGGATACCTGAAATTCATACCCTTGCCGGCGCATGGTTTCGATGAGTATTGAAAGGTGAAGCTCACCGCGTCCCGATACCTTAAATGTATCTGCCGAATCGGTTTCCTCAACCTTTAAGCTGACGTTGGGTTCGACCTCCTTGAAAAGGCGGTCGCGTATATTTCTCGATGTAACGAACTTGCCTTCCTTTCCGGCGAAGGGGGAATTGTTAACCATAAAGTTCATGGAAACGGTAGGCTCGTCTATCTTGACAAAGGGCATGGGATCGGGATGCTCGGGATCGCATATGGTGTCTCCGATGTTGATGGCGGTAAGGCCGGCAATGGAAACCAGATCTCCGGGGCCTGCAACCTGCACCTCTGCTCTTTTAAGTCCCTCAAAGGTATAGAGTTTTATGATCTTGGCCTTGGTGACCGCATCGCTGTCGTTTCGGCAAAGGACAACCTGCTGCCCCACCTTAAGCTCGCCCTGCTCGACCCTTCCGACGCCGATTCTGCCGACATATTCGTCATAATCGATGTTGGAAATGAGGGCTTTAAGAGGAGCCTCGCGGTCGCAGTCGGGTGCGGGAATTTCCTTTAAAATGGTGTCGAAAAGGGGACGGAGATCATCCTTCATATCGTCGGGAGAAAGGCCGGAAGTGCCGTCTCTGCCCGATGCATAAACAACGGGAAAATCAAGCTGATCTTCCTCGGCGTCAAGCTCGATAAACAGGTCGATGACCTCGTCCACAACCTCTGCGGGTCTGGCGCCCGGGCGGTCGATCTTATTGACCACAACAATGGCCTTTTTGCCCAAGGCAAGGGCTTTTTTAAGCACAAAGCGGGTCTGAGGCATACATCCCTCGAAGGCATCCACAAGCAGCAACACGCCGTCCACCATCATAAGGATGCGCTCGACCTCGCCGCCGAAATCGGCATGTCCGGGAGTGTCGACAATGTTAATTTTAACACCGTTATAGTGCACTCCGGTGTTTTTGGAAAGGATGGTTATTCCCCTTTCCCTTTCAAGGTCGTTTGAGTCCATAACGCGCTCGGCGACCTGCTCGTTCTGGCGGAATATTCCGCTCTGAGCAAGCATCTGATCCACGAGGGTGGTCTTGCCGTGGTCAACGTGGGCGATTATGGCTCTGTTTCTGATGTCTTCTCTTTTCTGCACAACTATTCCTCTAATCATCAAAAATACATCTTATTATATACCGTTATACATTTCTTTGCAATATGAAATTATTAAAAACCTGAATTTTTCGACAAAAAAGCGTGACATAGCCGTAAAAAGAGGCCTTTGCACGGTAAAATCAAGGCCCTGCACGATTTTATCCGGCTATTTTGCGCAAAAACCGACTAATATAACACACCGTTAAAAAACAGCCCGTGCAAAACACAGGCCGTTTAAAATATATCTGAACATTTAGATTATACATATCGAAAAACCGACCGCAGCCGTGCAAACGGATGACCGCCATTAGTCTGCGCACAAGACCAATCTACATCATACCGCACATACAACCGCAAACGCTGTCAATTCGCCCGGGGCGGCAGGCGTTTTCCGCCGCACCTGACTTACCCCTTTATGCTCATCAGGAATTTTACGAAAAGTATTTTTTAATGCTCTCGGCCGCCGCCATATTCATTCCGGTAACCTTTGAAAGCTGCTCAACCGATGCAGCCTTGATTTTTTCGATGCTCCCCATTTCCTTTAAAAGATTTTTTGCACGGGTCTTTCCAATGCCCTCAATTTCGGTCAGAGAGGATGAGAATGCCTTTTTGGAACGGCGGGAACGATGGTATTCGATGGCGAATCGGTGAACCTCATCCTGAATCTGCGTTATGAGGGTAAATACCTGACGGATGGCCTTTATCTGAATTTCTCCGCTTTCGGAAACAAGGGCACGGGTTTTGTGGTGGCCGTCCTTGACCATTCCGAAAACCGGAAGGCTGATGTTCATTTGCTCCATCACCCTTTTGACCGCCGAAAGCTGTCCCGCTCCGCCGTCGAGCAGTATAAGATCTGGCAATCTTCCAAATCCCTCGGTGTATTCGCCCGTATGATTATTTGCGCTGTTTGCCCAGCCGCCGATGTCTCCTGCACCGTCACCGTTATCCGCACCGCCTGTCGTGCCGCCTGCCGCAGCATCTTCTATTGCACGATTGGCCATATCGCCGTCGGCCGCATCGCATTTCGCACGATCGGCCAAATCACCTTCGGTCATACTGCCTTTCACCCGATCGGATGCAAAATCGGCGGCATTTTTTTGTCCGTTAAGCTTCTTATATTCGGCAAATCTGCGGGAAAGCACCTCGGCCATAGAGGCATAGTCATCCTGCCCCGAGAAGGACTTTATCTTAAAACGCTTGTATGCCCTTTTTAGGGGTTTTGCGTCCTTAAATACCACCATTCCGGCCACATTTTCGTCTCCCGCCGTGTGGGAGATGTCGTAGGATTCGATATATCGCGGTGTACTTTCAAGGCCGCACAGCTTTGCCAGCTCATCCAGCACCGCCGTCTGCCGCCCGGTTTTTCCCGAGAGCATAACAAGCCGCTCTCGCGCATTTTTCCTGCACATATTAACAAGCTCAAGCTGTTCTCCCCGCTTAGGGCAATGAATCGTGACGCTTTTTCCGCCCTTTTCGCAAAGCCATTTTTCCAGCAGCTCTCCGTCCTCAGGGTATACATCCACCGTCACCTGCTTTGGAATTTCCCTTTGCAGAGAATAATACTGAAGTATGAAATCGGCACGGGTCTGAGCATTATCGGGCAGAGTATCAAACAGAAATTCCTCACGGTCGAAAAGCTTTCCGCCCTCAAAACGGAAAACCTCAAAGCAGCTTTTTGCAGGGGCGGTCTCGAAGGCTATAACATCCTGATTTTTGACCTTTGATGCCACAATATGCTGCTTTTCATTCATATTCTTAATGGCGGTTATGCGATCGCGAAGCCTCGCCGCCCGTTCGAATTCTAAGTTTTCGGCCGCCGTTTCCATATCATGCTCAAGTTTTTTAAGCACATCGGCGGTATTCCCCTTTAAAAACTCCACCGCTCGGGCAGACAGTGCCTCATATTCCGACGCAGAAATTTTTCCGGCGCAGGGAGCGCAGCATATCCCGATGGAATAGTTAAGACAGGGACGGGATTTTTTATAGTCGGCGGGGAATTTTTTTGAGCATCTCGGCAGAGTGAAGGTCTTACAAACCTCATCCACCGTGTTTTTGGTCACAAATCCCGAGGTAAAGGGGCCGAGATATGTCGCTCCGTCGTTTATCTTCTGAACCTCGGAGGAAATTCGTCTGAAAGGAGGCTTGGTTATTTTGATATAGTGATAGCCCTTATCGTCCTTCAAAAGGATGTTGTATTTGGGCATATTCTGTTTAATGAGCGAGGCCTCAAGCACAAGGGCTTCAAACTCGGTGGTACAAACGATATATTCAAAATCATATACGTTGTCGACCATTTTCTGAACCTTCGGCAGATGCTCGGCACCTGCACGGAAATACTGACTCACGCGGTTTTTAAGCTTTTTTGCCTTTCCCACATAAATGATTTTTCCGCTTTTGTCGTGCATTATATAAACGCCGGGAGAAAAGGGCAGCGACAAGGCCTTTTTACTCAAAACATCCAACCTTTCGTTCATTCTTTTTGCCCCTTTCTTTGTATAATAACGTCTTTGAATTTAAAAATAATATCGGTGATAGAATTTGAAAAACGAACTTAAAATATGCGCTCTGATAATTTGCTTTTGCGCTTTTCTTGGACTTGCGGGAATGTTTATTGCCGACAACAACACCCGCAAAACGGGATTTAACGACAGCACCCCGTCATTTAGCTTTGAAATAAAATCAAATCACGCAGAAATAACCTTTTTCGGCAACACCTACGTAATCGGCCCTCAGGACTGAAATCGGCAGACACGGTATTTCAGGCGGGAATTCCGATCACTTTAAGCAGTGGTTTTCAACAAGAACGCAGTTCCCCTGTTCAACACAAAGCTCATCCGGCAAAAGCGAAACCTGTCTGTTTTAAACAAAGTCTTTCGGCCGAAAATAAAGTTCCTTCCGACAAAAGACAATTGCCTCCTGCCAAAAGCAAAGCCCTTCCGCCCAACAGAATCGGCCGAAAGAGCCTTTTAGCAGTATATCCGTTTTACCGAAATACGGCAGCTTTGTTTTTTAAACTATATTCTCTTTAAAGCGGATTTTCCGCGTTCAAAAAGCTGTTTAAGCTGAGCAGGCTCTACGGCTGCGTTGACCGCCACAATGAGCACGCCGCTTATAACCGCCGTTATGACTGCCCACACAAGCCATCCAAGCAGGTTTTGCGGATCGGGCGAAAGGAATTTATTGACCGCAAAAACCGTCAGCAGCGACACCGCCACATTCCGCGCTATACGTCTTATAGACAGCGCAATTGTGCCGTTTACAAGGTACTTATTGTTGTAAATTATGCAATCGATCGAACGATAGGAGTAGGAAACGACCGTTCCGAAAAGTATTCCGGCCATACCCAGCGGCTTTATAAGTGCAAGGGAAACGACGATGTTTATGGCCGCCTCCAAAATTGCCCGTCCCTGGGTTTCCTTGAAATGACCGGCGGCGCATATCATAGTGAGGGAGGGTATTCGGATATTCTGAACAAGGCCGAGTATTACGAAAAGGAAAGCGATATTTTGCCTTACATACTGTACCCCGTCGGTCACTTCGGCGGTGTAAATCTTAACAAAGGGAAGCAGCAGCACGGCGCAGCAGGTATATATGCAGAACAGCACGATCATATAAAAATACTCATAGTTTGAGAAGGCGTTTTTAAGCGCCTTCTTATCGTTGCTGAAAATGAGCGATCCAAAGCTCGAGGTAATGCCGTTGGAAAAGACGCTGAGCAGCGATGTAAGCGCCACCGCCACCATATTATAGGTGGTGTATACACTGACCTCCTGAAGGGATGTTGCGCCCATAAAAAGGGTCAGAATGACAATATCGGTATTGTTGACTATAACTCCGACGATCTGATGGAGAAGCGCCGCCCAACGCTGCTTTAAAAGTCCCTTCTGGAAGGAGGTCTTAAAGTTCATATACTTATATTTGCGCTTGGCGTAAATGTAAACAAAGATAAATCTGGCGATGTAAAGACCTGTGGCCACTCCCTTTACCACAAGGAAGGAACAGCCGAGCTTTATAAGAACTATCGAAACACCCATATTGACGAGGGTCGCCGCCGCCTGGGTAAGGAAGATGATATATCCCCGCTGATCGGCGGTGAGCAGCACGCGGTATTTTCCGATAAAGAAAAAGTCCACAAGGTTGCTGGCCGCAAGAATGAGTATGAGTATACGGGTGGAGAGGCTGTCGATCTGACTTGCCACAAAGAAGGGATAAACCACCGTCATTATGGTAAGCAGTATTATATACGCTCCGCCCGATTTATAATAAAACTTCTGAAGGGCCGACAGCACCGAGTTTATGGCGCCGGTATCGTTTTCGTTTAAGGGACCGTAAAGCTCAACAATGGCTGCCGAGCTTATTCCCGCCTCCACGAGATTGAGGTAGGTCAAAAACTGCGACACGGAATTTATCATTCCGTTGACCGTCGAGCCGTATTGGTTAAGGAAAAATCTCGGAAGCACAAGTCCCGATACCGCCACGATTATCTGCAGCAGCAGATTTCCCCAAAGGTTTTTAAAAGCTTGTTTGTTTCTCATATATTCTCCGTTAAACTTAAAGTGTAGCTGCCCCTAATGTGATGCCGTTCCATCGGCTGTGGGGCGGCTTTAAGTGCGAGATGTTATTTTGAAAGGCTGTCTATAAGCTCGATCCACTGGCCTTTTATCTTTTGTTTATCGAATTTATCCATCCATCTTCCGGCCTTTTGAGAAAATTCCCTTCTGAGGTTTTCGTCGTCGGCAAGAAGCGACAGCTTTTCGGCCATTTTGTCGGTGTCATAGGGTTCGATCAAAAAGCCGTTTACACCGTCCTCCACCATTTCGCAGGGGCCGGTATCAATGTCAAAGCTTACGATGGGCAGACCGTTTGCCTTAGCCTCCAAAAGCACGAGAGGAAGTCCCTCCCGATATGACGGAAGCACAAAAAGCGAATAGTTCCGATAAAGTGAAAGCACACCGGGATTATTCCCCATAAGCTTAAGCTGACCCTCAAGTTCCTCTTTTTGCACAAGAGCCTTTATATCGTCGAAGGTCTCACCCTTTCCGTAAACGTGCCACTGCCAGTCGGGATGGGCGGGCAAAAACTTCTTTGCCGCCTTAACCATAAGGTCGTATCCCTTTTCCTCGCCGAATCGCCCGACACAAAGCACCTTTTTGGCGTTAAGGTCGCAGGGAGCAGCCGACTCGACCACATTATCGTCCAGCCAGTTGTGTATGGTTAAGATGTGCTTCTTTCCCGTGTGGAAATAGCGGATATAATCATCCCTTGTTTTGTCGGTCAGTGTAACCGTTTTGTCGGCAAAAAGAGAGGTCAGAAAACGAATGAGGGTTATGGGTTTTTCGTGTATCTGATTTATGAGGGCGCCGTGGTCGCAATATACAAATTTCGTTTTGCAAAAAAGCATAGACGGAATGGCCACATAACCGGGATAGTTTCCCATAAGCAGCACAACGCTTATATTATTTTGATTTAAATATTTTTTTAGCGGTTTTTTTATTTCCCACATAATCGAACGCAGGCGGGTGTTTTTGCTCGAAAGGCAAAATACCTCCTTGGCCGAAGAAAGGTCATATGCAAGGTCTCCGTTTTTTTCAAAAACCGTTATAAAATAGACATCGTATATTTCGCTCAGCGTTTTGGTAAGCGAAGCGGCCACCGCCTCTACCCCGCCGGTAACGGTCATATCCCAATCGAGCAGGGCAATTTTCTTTTTTTCTTTCATTTCTATCACTGTTCAATCATTGTATTTTTCAATCGTTGTATTTTTAAACCATTGCTTTTTTTCATTTGTTTTCAAGAATTGCATTCTGTATTTTCTGCCGGAGCTTATCAATATTGCCGTGGACACTACACCCTAACGAATCACTGCATCTTTAATATTTTTGCCCGATCGGCTCGGTCACTGTGCTTTATTTAATCACTGTATCTTATATATTTTTTGCTTGGTCAGCAGAATTTTTTTATAAAGGGGCACGCTGAATTTAAGAGCCACGGCGGCAATTCTTCTCATTTTGCCGAAACCGGGATCCTTAACAATCTGCGCCGTATGTTTTTTGAGGTATTTCACAACCTGCTTATATTCGGGAATTTCCTTGCAGTCGTCCCGCATAAGCATTTTATCGAGCACATTAAAGTAAGCATTGCGATAGCGGAACTCGGCATAAGGAAGCGCCTCGGGACAAAGCTCCTTCACCTGTTTAACGCACTTGTCGTATGCCTCGATAACATCGAGATCGCCCTTGCGGAAGGGCTTTGTGGTAATGCTGTCTGCCCGACGGAAATAGTAGTACATGGGCTTTGATGTAACGGCGGTCTTTTCCACCCTTTTTAAAATTTGCGGAGTGAAAAATCCGTCCTCGTAAAGCTTGCCTACCGGGAATCTCACGTCTCCCACCGTCTGCCTTTTATAAAGCTTGTTGCAGGCCGACGGAATACCGTCTCCCCTAAGCATATATTTATAGCTTTCGACCTTGTTCAGGTTAAATTCTTTTATTTCCTTGACCTGGGTAACCTCTTTGCCTTCAAAAACATCCATGGCCGAGCACACGGCCAGATCGGCGTCGTTTTCGATAATAAGGCGGTGAAGGGTCTCAAGCATTTTTTCGTCTATATAATCGTCCGAATCGACAAAGGAGATAAACTCTCCGCTTGAATGCTCGATACCGTAATTCCGCGCGTCCGAAAGACCGCCGTTTTGTTTGTGAAAAGCCTTTATTCGGCTGTCGGTCTGCTGAAAATCATCGCACATTTTTCCGCTTTTATCGGTGGAACCGTCGTCTATGAGAAGTATTTCAAGGTCTTTATATGTCTGTGCGACTATGGATTTAACGCATCTTTCAAGATATTTTTCGACATTGTATACCGGAACGATAACGCTTATCATACGCCTTCCTCCCTGAGTATCTTCAAAGTCCTTTCAAGACCTGTTTTTATGTCGAATCTTGCTTTAAATCCCATTGCATTGATTTTTGCCGAATCGAGAATAGCCTTTGTGGCCTTGGAATATCCCTTTCGCTCCTGCTCGTCGGGCAGCTCGAAAACCACCTTTTTACCCGCGTCTTTTGCAAGTATGGCGGCAAGGTCTTTAAGCCTTATGTCCGATCTTTCATCGGCGATGTTGTAGCTCTGCCCCTTTTCTCCGTTTAAGAGCAAAAAGAGCAGCCCGTAAACCACATCTGCCGCATAGCAGTATGAAAAGAGCTGTGTTCCCTCGCTTTTAAGCACGATATCCTCATATGCGGCGGCTTTTTTGATAAACTGGGCAAGAGCCTTGCTGTCGGTCTTAAGCATACTGGGGCCGTAAACGCGGCAGATTCTCGGAATGACGATGTCCATACCGTATTTTTCGATATATGCCTGGCAAAGAGCCTCTCCCGCACGTTTCCCTTCGGGGTAGCCCGCTCTCAGTGTGTTGCAGTCGATGTATCCGAGATAGTTTTCGGAAAATTTATCGGTGTCTCCCCTGTTTTCGCCGTATATTTCCACGCTGGACAAAAATACCGACCGCTTCGCACCGCAAAGATTTGCATAATCAAGAGCATTCTTTGTTCCCACAACACCTGTCAGCACGGTGCCGATAGGATCGGCGGCATAATCTCTCGGGTGGGTATTGCTGGCGCAGTGGAACATATAATCAAACTTTTCGTGAAACTCGAGAGGCCTGTTTATATCCCCTTCAATAAATTTAAAATGAGCATCGTTTGAATACCTTTCAAACCTTGCCTTTGCACGCTGCGCATTTCTCGCAAGGGCAAGCACGGTTATGCCGCTGCCGTGCTTTTTGTTCCGATACATAAGTGCGTCGGCAAGCACGCTGCCTATCATTCCGGTGGCGCCGGTTATGAAAACCGTCGACCCGTCAAGCCGCTCTATACCTTCAAGCGAATTTATATATTCAAGATCATCGATATAATCCCTGTTTTCAATAAGCATTTTATCTTGTCCTTACTTTTTCATTTTAAGCATGGCCTTAAAGACCTCAAGATCGTCGGGAGAGGTCAGTTTAAGGTTTTTGTCGCTTCCCGCGGCAAAATGGAGTGTTTCGCCCAAATCCACCATCATAGTATTTGTATAAGAAGAACCGTAAATTCCGATTTCCTTTTCAAAAGCCTCGCGGTATCTTGCAAGAAGATTTCCGAATTTATAGGCCTGAGGGGTGGAAACGCGGCGCAGGGTCTCTCTGGGGATATACTGGGTGGTGGTCTCGCCGTTGTCGGTGACGAATATCTGCTCGTTATAGGGCAGCGAGGTAACGGCGTTGCCGTATTTCTGGCAGGTGACGATAACGTCCGAAAGCACCTCTTCGTCAACCATGGGACGGATGCCGTCGTGAATTATGACAATGTCGTCGTCCTTGCAAATTCCTTCTAAACTTTCAACGCCGTTGCGGATGGATTCCTGCCCCGTGGCGCCGCCCTTAACAATGCTTTTAAGCTTGGTTATACCGTTTTTCTCGGCATAGGATTTAAGGGTGTCCTGCCAACCGTCGATGCATACGCAAACGATGTTATCAACAAGAGGATGTTTTTCAAAAACATCGAGGGTGTAAATTATGACCGGCTTTCCGTCAAGCAGTATGAACTGCTTGGGAATATCCTGTCCCATTCTTACTCCCCGTCCGCCGGCAATTATAATAGCAGTGATCATTTTTCTTCTCCCTTTCCGGTAAGATAATATTTTCCCTTATAAATTTTATAGCTGTGTTCGCAATCGAGCTTTATAACGTCGTGGTGCGCCACCTGTTTTTCCTTGGGCGGCAGCTTCATATAATCCCCGAAGGCAATTTTAAGATAGTCGTCATAGCCTACGGGAATGGGCATCTTTGTGTCCTCGAAATCCACAAATATTGCCTTTTCAAAAGCTGATTTCGGATATTTCTTTTTCATATATCCGGGGCCTGAGCAAAGCTCGGTTATGCTGTCGCAATCGGCAATTTTATACTTGGTCATTTTGCGCTCGGCCCGTTTCCAAATCTTATATCTAATGTTTTCACCTCTGAAAATTCCGAGCAGAACTTTAGAACCGACCGCCATAAGCCCGCCGTGCTTTTCGGGCACCGTCTGAGCGCAGAAAAGCGAATAAATGAGGGCGTGAATGACCTGCCACTTTCTCGAAAGGGATGAGCTTGGATACCCGTCGAGAGGAAGTATGTCAAGCACCACTCCGTGCACCATATCAAGATCCTGCTGATAGGGCTTTATGAGGGTGGTTTCGCTGTCTCTGATGGTTATAAAGAGATTTCGGTCGACAGTATCTTTATCGGGCTTTGAAAGCTTATAACGCTCCTGCTCGTTGTTGTTCCAAAGCTTATTAAGCTTTTCATAATCGTCCCGCGGCATAAAAAAGTCCAGATCATCGTCCCAGGGGATAAAGCCCTTGTGCCGCACGGCTCCGATACATCCGCCGCCGCAAAAATAGCACACAAGCCCCTTTTCATTACAAAAATCGACAAAGTACTTTGCCATATTCATATTGATTTTATGAAGAGCGGCAAGCTCCTCCTTTGTATATTCCGGCATACTTTGGCCGTCCTTTCGTCCTTTGGCAAAAAGGTTTTTAAAAAGATGCTGTAATTATTCAATAGATTATACCATATGTGTCGGCAAAAAACAACTTATATTTAATTTTTGTAACCTCTGTGCTTTACCGCAAAATTTCGGGAGTGTTTTTAGCTGCCCGCATCTGACTTTATAGGCTTTGCGCGTTCTTTTCTTGCCGTCCGAGATCTTGTGTGAAAAAATTTCCAAAAAGCCGATAATCGGGGTAAAAACACTTGACAAGCATTCCCCGATATGTTAATATAGCGTGTATGCAGGTGAATTTTAATTTTAACGCCTGCTCCTTGCTCCCGGTAAAAGGGGGCCTAATGACCAAAAGGAGGTGCTGACAAATGTCAAAATACGAGGTAATGATGGTATTTTCCGTCAAGAACGGAGAGGATACCGCCAACGCATTGCTTGAGAAATTCAAGGCAATGATCGAGAAAAACGGCACAATCGACAACATCGATGTATGGGGTAAGCGCAGACTTGCCTATCTCATCGACGACGAGCCCGAGGGCTTCTATGCTGTTGTCAAATTCACCGCGCAGCCCGAGTTTCCCGCCGAGCTTGACCGTGTGTTCAAGATTACCGACGGCGTGCTTCGCACAATGATCACCAACATCGACTAAGGAGGGGAATTTAATGCTTAATTCCGTAATTATGATGGGCAGGCTTACCGATAATCCCGAGCTTCGCCAAACTCCCTCCGGCCGATCGGTCTGTTCTTTCACCATCGCTGTCGAGCGTACCTTTAAGGCTCAGGGAGCCGAGCGCCAAACCGACTTCTTCGATGTAGTCGCATGGGGTTCATCGGCCGACTTTGCTTCTAAGTACTTCAACAAAGGCCAGCTTGTAGCGGTTCAGGGAAGAATGGAGACCCGCTCATACGAAGACCGAAACGGCATACGCCGCAAGGCGTTTAACATTGTCGCCGAAAACTTGCATTTTGCCGAGCCCAAGAGAGATTCCTATGCAGGCGGCGGTCAGCCCGCTCCCTCATATGAGGATCAGTCTCAGGCCACTCCCGCTTTTGAAAACAACGGGAACGACAACTTCCGCGAGATAAGCGACGGCGACGACGATCTCCCCTTCTGATTTTCGCAAAGCCTTTTTAAATGGCTGCCGAAACAGAAAACGGAGACAAAAAATTTACAATGTAAGGACTGAATATAAATGGAAAACGAAAACATCGTTGAGACCAAGGCTGTTGAAACTGCCGAGGCCGCTGCTCCCGCCGAAGCAAAGCCCGAAAGAGCCGAGCGCCCCGAGAGAGCTGAGCGTCCCGAACGCCCCGAGCGTCCTATGCGCGGAAACCGCAAGGGTCGCAGAAAGGTTTGCAGCTTCTGCGTTGAGAAGGCTGAAACCATCGACTATAAGGATGTTGCTAAGCTCCGCAAGTATACTTCCGAGCGCGCAAAGATCCTTCCCCGCCGTGTGACCGGCACCTGCGCCCGTCACCAGAGAGCTCTGACCACCGCCATCAAGCGCGCGCGTCACGTTGCTCTTCTCCCCTACATCAGCGACTAATATAGGTTTGATAATCGATTTTAAAAACCGATTTTAACCAACCTTAAGTATTTAAGAACCCGTTTTCCCTCTTTTGCGAAAACGGGTTTTGTTTTAATGATAAAATAACAATATACTTTTTTACAAATGTGAAAATAAGGAACTGTTTATGAAAGAAAACACCTGCTGCTTCAGCGGTCACAGAAGCCTTACCAATAGTGACACCGTAAAAATTTCAAAAGATCTTGAACAGATGATTTCAAGGCTTTTGACCCTCGGCATAACCGACTTTTGCGCCGGCGGTGCAAAGGGATTTGACATGCTGGCCGCCGAAAAGGTTTTAGAGTTTAAAAAGGCCAACAAAGATGTGCGGCTGCTGCTTTTTTTGCCCTGCAAAGAGCAGGCCGACAAATGGGATGAGAAGTCCCGCGACCGATATATGGCCATTATGTCTCTGGCCGACGAGGTAACATACGCCTGCGAGCATTACACAAGTTATTGTATGAGCAAGCGCAACAGAATGCTGGTCGACAAAAGCTCGGTATGCATAGCCTATCTGAAAAGAGAGACAGGCGGAACGGCCTACACCGCAGATTATGCCAAAAAACAGGGGCTTGAAATAATCAACATCGCCGAAGAATTGGACGACAGGCCCATCGTACTGACAAAGCAGCTTGAGATCGGAAATATGTAATTTCAAAAGGACGGCTGCAGGCAGTCTGCCGCCCCATCGGAAAACAAAACGCCATCTGTTTATTTATGCCTGCTGCAATTGTATTTAAAAAATTGAATGGCAAAAACCGCACTTTCGCAGAGGAAATTCCCCACCGAAAATGCGGCTTATTTTTTGCTCATTTTTTCGCTCGTTTTTGTTGCTTGTATTTGTCGATTATCTTTGTTGATTATCTTTGTTGATGTCTTTGTTGATGTCTTTGTGGAGGTCTTTGTGGAGGTCTTTTTGTTGGATTTGTTTTTCCGCATTACTTTTAAACCCGCAAAGTTTCAAATCAAACAATGACCTCTACCCCGTCGGGTGCCGAAAAGCTTACCTGAGAACGGCCGTTTTCGTTTTCGATCGAAATCTCAAGAATGCCGTAAGGTGTGGGATAGCTTGCCTTTATGAATTTAAGATTGCCCGGTTTAGGCTTTATCTCAATTTTCCTGCAGCCTGCGCCGACAATATGTATTCCTGCAACCTGCTCCATAAGGAAAGGCACCGCGCCCGACGCCCATCCGTGGCAAAGACTGTGACGGAAGCCTTTATAGCAATAGTCTCCCCTATCGCCGTGTATATCGTCCTGTCCGTCCTTAGGAAGATCGGTTATGCTGCCGGTATTTTTCGCCCAAAGGGGATCGTAATCCTCCCAGAATGTAGTAGCGCCCCTTTGAAGCATACCGAGGCTGTAATTTTTAAGAATGTTAAGAGCCGATACTTCGTCGGTATTCGCAAGCTCCTTTAAGGTATAGAAAAGCAGATAGGCAGAAATACCGTCGCTGCCGTTTTTCTTAATAACCTCGGCCGCCTGCTCCTTTTTCATAAGGCCTGCCGCCGACATAAATGCCGCAGTCTGCTTTTGTCCCTCGTGGTCTCCGGGGATTTTTGAAATCTTTTCGGCTTTTTCTTTGCACATCTCACAAAGCTCGCCGTCGTTTAAAAATTCCGAAATGAGAGCGCCCTTTTCAAGAGCGATTTTAAGCAGCGCTCTCACGCCGCTTTTTTCCGAAAGCTCATTTTGATGGGTCGGCCAATCGAGGAAATAGTTGCCCACGCTGTCGCTTCCGTCGTCGTTCACCTTACCGCAAAGAAGCTTCAAAAGTGAGAGGATATATTCCTTCTGCCCGGTTAAAAGACTGCGGTCTCCCGAATAGAAGTAATAGTCCCAGGCGATGATCAGCCACCACATAGAGTATGATGCCATTCCGTTCATATAGAGGGGCAGCGGTGCCTGAGAACGGGCAAATTCAAGGCTTTTATTGATTATGCCGAGAGGGCCGAAAACCGTCCGCGCCGTCAGCATTTCGGGGTGCATATCCCCTATCCACACAAGGCGGTCACGCTTTATGCCGTCCCACACCATATTCTGAAGATTGAGATGGCAGGTGTATGCGGCGGTATCGAATATGCGGTTGATGTCCTCATCATCGCAGCAAAAGCTGCCCTTATATTCAAGCTCTCTGTATATAAACACCGCAGGAGCGGCCTTGATAGCGATTTTAGCCTTTGGCTCGGTAAGCTCGATCTTAACAAATCTGAAGCCGGTCTGACCCCATTCCTGATCGCTGTATGAAGGAACGGGAATTTCAAAATCACGAACGGCATGATCGTTGCAGGCACCTTTTTGCCCGATCGAAGACATAGCCTCGCACAGTGATTCTCCGAAGGTCAGTCGCACCTTAGGATAGGCTGTAATTTCCGAAACAAAGTTTAAAAGCCTGATTCCTCCGTGAAGCTCCTTTCCGAAATCCAGCACCACAAAGGCGTTTTGCCCGTCTCCGTCGTTGGAAAGTTCGGCCACATCGGTTTCGTTAAGGCCGATCTGGAGGGTCTTTGCTTTAAGAAGAGCCTCGGGATTTTTAACTTTTCCGCCAAGGCCGGCAATTTTTTCGGGCAATATGTATTTTCTTACCCGCTCGTCCTTTTCCAAAAAATCAAAACTGTCTATTATACTCATAGTTTTTCCTTTAACATTATGATAACTTTCAAAGCACCGGGCCGTTTCGCACATACCCGTCAGCTTTAAAAAAACCGCCGTGGCAGCCCCGCGGCGGTTTTTGTTATAAAAGCATCTCAGGCTTAAATTATTTAAGCTCGGAGAAATATTTGATGGTGCGGACCATCTGGCTGGTGTAGGAATTCTCGTTGTCGTACCAGGAAACGACCTGTACCTGGGTGTTGCCGTCCTCCATAGGAGCAACCATGGTCTGGGTTGCGTCGAAGATGGAGCCGTAGGTAGATCCTACGATGTCGCTGGAAACGATCTCGTCGGTGTTGTAACCGAAGGACTCGGTAGCAGCAGCCTTCATAGCGTCGTTGATCTGCTCCTTGGTTACCTGACCCTTAACAACTGCCACGAGAATGGTGGTCGAGCCGGTGGGGGTGGGAACGCGCTGAGCCGATCCGATGAGCTTACCGTTGAGCTCGGGGATAACAAGACCGATAGCCTTTGCAGCGCCGGTGGAGTTAGGAACAATGTTGACAGCGCCTGCGCGGGAACGGCGGAGATCGCCTTTGCGCTGGGGGCCGTCGAGGATCATCTGATCGCCGGTGTAGGCGTGGATAGTGCTCATGATACCGCTCATAATGGGGGCAAGGTCGTTAAGAGCCTTAGCCATGGGAGCGAGGCAGTTGGTGGTGCAGGAAGCAGCCGAAATAACGGTATCCTCTGCCTTAAGGATCTTGTGGTTTACATTGTAAACAACGGTGGGAAGGTCGTTGCCTGCGGGAGCAGAGATAACGACCTTGCGGGCGCCTGCCTTGATGTGGGCGGAAGCCTTTTCTTTAGAGGTGTAGAAACCGGTGCACTCGAGAACAACGTCAACGCCCAGCTCGCCCCAGGGAAGATTTTCTGCCTTGGGCTCTGCATAAATGGTGATCTCCTTACCGTCTACGGTGATGGAGCCGCCTGCTGCGCCTTCGTTTTCTTTGTAGCTTACGGTGTCGGCAAGAGCATATTTGCCCTGCGAAGAATCGTATTTAAGAAGATGAGCCAGCATCTTGGGGCTGGTGAGGTCATTGATAGCCACAACCTCATATCCTTCTGCACCGAACATCTGACGGAAAGCCAGACGGCCGATACGGCCGAAACCATTAATAGCAACTTTTACCATTTAGAATTCCTCCTAAAAAAATTTACAAGTGTTATTTTAATACCGCGGCGGCAAAAATGCAAGTCCTTTGTTAAAAAATTAACGCATAATTTGCAATTTTTCCGGTTCGCACAGTATTTTCAGGCTATAAATGCTTTTTTATTACCTCAACGACACGGTTTCCCACTTCTCTTACACCGTATTTATTAAGATGTACCCTATCTTCCGAAATATACTCGAAAACATGGGGTTTCAAAAAGGAATAAAGGTCGTTGATTTCCACGTCCTTGGTTTTAAGCCAGTCGGTTATGGCCTTGTTGTATTCGACAATGTCCTCCTGCCTACGATCGGTGTCGTAGGGAGAGGTGGGCGTGGAGGTGGCAAAAATTATTTTTGCGCCGGTCTGTTCCATTCGGGCGTACACCCGTTTCATATCGGCGAGATAATCGTCAAGAGGGGTTAAAATGTGTTCCCCGTCGTAGCGGAAAACATCCCACAAGCCGTTGTTCCAGTGGATTATATCGGGGGTTCCGTATTTATCCACCCAGTGTCCGAATTCGCAGAGTGTGTATTTTGCAAAGCGGCTGTTTTCCTCGGGATAAACCACCTCGCAAAACTCGGAAAGCTTCATATAAACAATGGGGCAATAATTCATACGGATAGAATCGCCCACAAGCATTACCCTTTTCAATTTGCTTCCCTCTCACGTTTTTCGATTTCGGCAAGAATGCTGTCGATGGAAAAATCGTCAAAAGAAGGGCCTTTTTCGGAAAGGTTCTGTGATTCTTCCCTTTCGGCCTGTTTTTCCGGCTGTTTTCCTTCCCGATCGGCCGACATTTCATCTTCTGACCCTTCAGCTCTGTCAGGCTCGCTTTTCACGGCAGACTCAGCATCAGCAAAGGCATCATTCAAACCGCCCTCATCGGTGCTCCCATTTGTATTTTCGGCGATACCGTCGTCAGGGTTTTCGGCCGCATTTTCAGTCGCGTCACCGGAAAAAGCTTTTCCATCCCCGTTATCGGCCGTCCCGTCGTTTAAAGTACCTCCAAACTGAGGCTTATATTCATCCTCGCCGTCATCCTCATCTTCGGTGAAAATAGCGGCGTCATTGACCGTATTTTTTGAGGTCATATAGAAAAGCAAAACGATTATATAAAGGGAGATAAACAGGTTTGCAAAGCTTGGATTTGCCGAATGGGTCAGAGCGTTTTGATTATTTGCGGCAATCAGAATAATTCTCGAAACCGAGGTTATAACGCTGAAAAGCGCAGCGATAAGGCCGAAGAAGAAAAGCCTCGACTCGGATTTTTTGGGCGTCATTCCGGCGTATATATGGGCAATATAAAGCAGCGCCATCATAATTGCACAAAGAGCGAAAATATCAAAAACATTTTCCGAAACAAGGGCCAATCCGTTAAATTCAAGAGTGTATCGCACAAAGAGGCGTATCAGCGCCCAGGCCGACAAAGAAACCGTAATTCCGGTCGACAGTCCCTTGCCCAAAGCAAAGTTCTTGGATTGGACAAAAAACACAATAGCCGCTATCACCGATACTCCGCACATAAGGTATATGATACTTTCGTCCTTGACCTCGGTAACATTGTATTCGGCCTTGAAATCCACCACGCCGGTCTTGATCTTAACGGCAATGTCGGCAAGTATTCCCACCCCCGCAAGAGCCGAGCAAACAGCAAGAGACAGGCTCTTTTTGGGCGGCGTGTGAACTTTTTCGGCGTCCTTTGCAAGCCTTCCACCGAGCACAAAAACAACAGCGGCAACCACAAAAAGGACCGCAACGGTAGCATACAGAACCGGCCTTTGGTCGGTCTTGAAAAAGCCATTGGCCGAATCGATGCAGTTTATCATTTCATAGATCCGCAGTCCCGTTAAAACGGGCAGCAGAACAATAAACGCCGTGAGAAGTGTTCTTCTTTTCATTGGAAAGGCTCCTTTGATTTTTCGTTTATTATTGTTGGTATGTTACTGGTTGGTATTCTCTGTTGGTATGCTGCTTGTTGGTATTCACTGTTGATACGCTTTTTGTAGGGTATGTTTTGCCGGTATGCTCTTGATATGTCTATTCCTTAGCTTTGGTACAAGATTTTCACTTAAGGTAC
The DNA here is from genome assembly GCA_934444695.1 of uncultured Eubacteriales bacterium. GTDB lineage: Bacteria > Bacillota > Clostridia > Oscillospirales > Acutalibacteraceae > UMGS1484. Next base: position 24,853 of record CAKSDF010000006.1, read on the forward strand.
CGCTTTGGAAAGCATCCTTTTTCGCTTGTCTTTCGCTTTTGAATACCCTTCGCTCAGAAACGTTTCCTGTCTTTATAGTTTGCTGTTTATCTCTCGTTTATGGGTATGTACTTTGCCTTTTCGTAAACGGCGCGGTAGGCGGGACGCATTATCTTTCCGCCCGAGATAAATTCCTCGACCCTGTGCGCCGACCAACCGGCTATACGGGCAACGGCGAAAAGCGGGGTAAAAAGATCGTCTGAAATACCGAGAGTCCGATAAACAAGGCCGGAATAAAGATCGACGTTGGCGCACATGGGCTTGTCGATTCCCTTTTCCTTTAAAAACACGCCGGGAGTGAGCCGCTCGACCGAACGCAGCAGGTCAAAGTCTTCACCGAAGCCCTTTTCGTGAGCAAGCTTGTCGGCCTGATCCCTCAAAATGGTGGCTCTCGGATCTGAAAGGGTATAAATGGCGTGACCCATACCGTATATCAGACCGCTTTTGTCTCCCGCTTCCTTGCGGATGAGTTTGGATAGAAATGCGGCCACTTCCTCGTCGTCCTTATAGTCCCTTATGCCCTCTTTAAGGTGGTTCAGCATTTCCATGGTCTTGATGTTTGCACCGCCGTGGCGGGGTCCTTTAAGAGAGCCTATGGCCGCTGCAATAGCCGAATATGTGTCTGTTCCCGAGCTTGAAAGCACGCGGCAGGCAAAGGAGGAGTTATTTCCTCCGCCGTGCTCGGCGTGAAGTATCAGGCAGGTATCGAGCAGGGCCGCTTCCTCGGGGGTAAACTTACGGTCGGCACGCATGGAAGAAAGTATGAATTCGGCGGTGGAATGGTTCTTGTTTATGGGGTGGAAATACATACTTTTGTGGTCGTATTGACGGCGCTTGACCTGATAGGCATAGACCATAATGGTGGGCAGGCGGGCAATAAGCTCGATAGACTGGCGGATGATGTTGGTTATGGAGGTGTTGTCGGGATTCATATCGTAGGAATAAAGAGCCAGTACCGACCGGGCCAGCTTGTTCATAACATTGGGAGACGGTGCCTTAATTATCATATCCTCGGCAAAGTACTCGGGCAGTTCCCTGCATTCTCCGAGAATTTCGCGGAATCCGTCCAGCTTTTCCTTGGTGGGCAGTTCACCGAAAAGAAGCAGCCATGTAATCTCTTCAAATCCGAAATGACGGTCGGCCGCACAGCCGCTGACAATGTCGGCAACGTCTATTCCCCGATAGGTCAGCTTACCTTTATCGGGAATCCTTTCGCCGTCGGAAAAATAATATCCGTGAACGTTGCATATGCGGGTAAGTCCTGCCACAACGCCCGATCCGTCGGCGTTTCTGAGGCCTCTTTTTACATCGTAGGTTTTAAAATCCTCGGGACTGATATAGTTATTTTTCTTATACTCTTCACATAAAGTTGAAAGTGAGCGCATGGAGATTTTCGATTCGTACTGAGGCATTGTATGTCCTCCCTTTCATATGAGTATAGTTTTGGCGTCGGATCTTTGCGAAATAAGCCTTCCTACAAAGCACAGCGCCTGAAAAATCGAACATTTCTTCTAATATATATTGAATATTTATTTTACTACAAAATCGGTTTCAAGTCAATAAGGAGAAACAATGAAAAAAGGATATTTAATACTTTTCGCAATTATTTTTTGCCTAATGATTATTTTCCCTCTTCCCTGCCTTAAAACCGCCGGCCGTCAGGGAGGTAATTCACTTAAAATCGACAGCGGAAATGAAAGCTTCAAGGTTATTTTTCCCGATGGGAGCATATGCGAAATGTCGGCAAAGGATTACGTGTTCGGCGTTTTGGCGGCAGAGATATCGCCGGACGCACCGGAACAGGCCCTTAAAGCTCAGGCGGTCTGCGCATACACATTTGCATCAAGAAAAAAGGCCGATCGGAAAGTCTCTCCTCCCTCAGAGCTTGGCGGAGCCGATATTTCGGCCGATTATCACATCGATCAGGGCTTTTTGACAAAAGATCAAGTTCGGGAAAAATGGGGCGAAAAGGCCGATGAATACGAGCAAAAGCTCAAGGGCATTGTCGAAGAAACGGCAGGTATATCGGTCAAATACGGCGGCGACTATGCGCTGACATTATACCACGCCATATCGGCCGGCAGAACAGAATCGGCGCAGAATGTTTTCGGTGAGGACATACCCTATCTCATCCCGGTGCAAAGCGTGGGAGATATTCTTTGCACCGAGTGCTGCTCGACGGCCGAATGCTCAAGGGATGAATTTTCGCAAAAAATAAAGAGCATTTCAGATCTTACAGAAACGGAATTTTCCAACGGCTTTATCGGGCAAAAGCAGTGCTCCGACAGCGGCACGGTGCTTTCCATCGAGCTTTTCGGACAAAGCTTTTCTGGCAAAGACATAAGAAACGCCTTTTCACTGCGTTCGGCAAATTTCGACATTGAATATGACGAGGACAAAGGCGCTGTCAGATTCTCGGTAAGAGGTTACGGCCACCTTGTGGGAATGAGTCAGAAGGGGGCGGAAATTATGGCCGAAAACGGCTCGGATTATAAGGAAATACTGCTTCATTACTATCCCGGCTGTGAGGTGTGGGATTGATTAGACCGTCCCGTTCGTAAAATACAGAATAACCGCCCACATCTGACTGCCTGCCTGCCGATGCTCCACACCGCACGCATTCACAGACCGTATTTCCCTGTATTGCCGTCCGCTCGGTTGACAAAACTTTATGCAAGTGGTTTAATATTTGTGACCCCCCACGGGGGATTTCCACAAATCACAGCGAGGTAAAAAGTATGGACGAACGGGAGGCCGCCCTGCTCAAAAAGCGGCTTAAAGAGCTTGATAATAAGGCATCGCAGGGCTATTTTGAAGGGCACTCTGATTTTCTCGACCTCTACGGTCAGGATATTTTTCTTTCTCTTGGATGCGGCGGGCAGCTTTTAGGCGGATACGACGATGCCGAAAGAAAAATAGCCTGTTTCGGAGGTTTTGACCCTCCCATAGCATTCATAAAAACAGAGCCGAAAAACAAAAAGTTTTCCGACACCCTTTCTCATCGTGACATTCTCGGCGCCCTTATGTCCCTCGGAATAAAGCGGGAGACGCTGGGAGATATTCTTATATCGAAGGATTTCTCGGTGGTCATATGCCTTAAAAAAATAGCTCAGTACATTTGCGAAAATCTCGAAAGCATCCGTCACACATCGGTAAAATGCATCATCCTCGACAAGCTGCCCGATAATGTTATAGAGGAGCTTTCTGAAAAATCGGAAGCCCTGACGGTTTTCACATCATCCCTTCGCATAGACGCACTGATCGCCGCCGTTTTCTCCCTTTCCCGAAACGACGCGCAAAAAACAGTTTCCTCCGAAAAGGTCTTTTCAAACGGAAGACTTGTGACCTCGCCATCCTTCACGATATCGGAAAACTCGCAGATATCGGTAAGAGGATTCGGAAGATTTTATCTCGATTGCCCGCCTGCCGAAACCAAGAAGGGACGGCTGAGATGCACAGTGATAAAGAAATAACCAAAGAAAAAGTCCGCAGATGCTTTTTAATGCTCTCTGCGGGCTTTTTGCTGCAAGGATAATTTATGAAAGGCAGTTGCTTGTTTCATTTAAGCCGTTCACGGCATTTTTCAGGCTGTCGACGGTGTTTTTAATACTGTCTAAAGCATTATCCCTCAGTCCATGGGTGCTTTCTCCGGCCGCTCCTCAGCCTTTATTTAACGGCTTCAAAAGCGGTGTCGAGAGCGGCGATGAGATCGCCGGCATCCTCGATTCCTATGGAAAGACGGATGGTGTTGGGCTTTATTCCCTGCTCGGTAAGCTCGGCCTCATTTAACTGAGAATGGGTGGTGCTGGCGGGATGGATGACCAGAGACTTAACATCGGCAACGTTGGCAAGCAGCGAGAATATAGCAAGGTTATCTATAAACTTCTGAGCAGTCTTGTCGTCTCCCTTTATTTCAAAGGTGAATATGGAACCGCCGCCACTCGGGAAATATTTTTTATAAAGCTTGTGGCTTGGCTCACTTTCAAGGGAAGGATGATGAACCGCCTCAACCTGCGGATGCTTTGAAAGATAATCAACAATTTTAAGGGCGTTGGATACGTGGCGTTCCACCCTGAGAGAAAGGGTCTCGAGTCCCTGAAGGAATATAAATGCGTGGAAGGGAGAAAGTGTCGATCCGGTGTCTCTGAGAAGTATTGCGCGGATATATGTTACAAATGCCGCACCGGGAGCTGCGCTTGCGAATGATACCCCGTGATATGAGGGATTGGGCTCGGAAATCCAGGGATATTTGCCCGATGCCGCCCAGTCGAACTTGCCCGACTCGATTATCACTCCGCCGATGGCCGTACCGTGACCGCCGATGAATTTAGTGGCCGAATGAACCACGATATCGGCACCGTATTCGATGGGACGGACGAGATAAGGCGTTGCAAAGGTTGAATCAACAACAAGAGGAATACCGTGGGCGTGGGCAATTTTTGCAAGAGCCTCAATATCAACAATGTTGGAATTGGGATTGCCCAAAGTTTCCACATAAAGCGCCTTGGTTTTGTCGGTTATGGCTGCCTCAAAAGCGCCTTCCTCCTCGGGGTCGACAAAGGTGGTGGTTATGCCTGATGTAAGGGGCAGGGTGTGAGCCAGAAGGTTATATGTTCCGCCGTAAATGGTCTTGGAAGCGACAATGTGTTCCCCGCTTTTGGCAAGGGCCTGAATGGTGTAGTTTATGGCGGCGGCGCCCGATGAGGTTGCAAGGGCGGCAGAGCCGTTTTCAAGAGAGGCAATGCGGCGCTCGAAAATATCCTGGGTGGGATTTGTCAGACGGCCGTAAATGTTGCCGGCATCTCTGAGG
>CAKSDF010000007.1 GCA_934444695.1 uncultured Eubacteriales bacterium
AGCTTAAGGTCTATACCACCCGCCCCGATACACTTTTCGGAGCTACCTATATGGTCATCAGCCCCGAGCATCCCTTTGTGGAAAAATGGGCTGAAAACCTTGAAAATATCGAAGAGATCAGAGCCTATCGCGCCGAAGCGGCCAAGAAATCCGACTTTGAGCGCACCGAGGTCGCCAAGGAAAAGACCGGCGTAAGACTTAGCGGTGTTGAGGCGATAAATCCCGTTAACGGAAAGCAGATCCCGATATTTGTTTCCGATTATGTTCTTATGACCTACGGAACCGGCGCCATAATGGCCGTTCCGGCTCACGATACCCGCGACTATGAATTTGCCAAGGTATTTGATCTTCCCATTGTGGAGGTCGTGGCCGGCGGAGATGTGGAAAAGGAAGCCTTTACCGACTGCGCCACCGGAAAAATGGTAAACTCGGGATTTCTCGACGGCCTTACGGTAGACGAGGCAAAAAAAGCCATTATCGAATGGCTCGAAAAGGAAGGTGTGGGTGAGCCTAAGGTCAATTTCAAACTGCGCGACTGGGTATTCTCCCGCCAGCGTTATTGGGGCGAGCCCATTCCTATCGTCCACTGCGACAAGTGCGGATATGTGGCGCTGCCCGAGAGTGAACTGCCCCTTAAACTCCCCGAAGTGGAATCCTACGAGCCTACCGACAACGGCGAATCCCCCCTTGCCAAGATAGACAGCTTTGTTAATACCACCTGCCCCCATTGCGGAGGCCCCGCCAAGAGGGAGACCGACACCATGCCCCAGTGGGCGGGATCGTCCTGGTACTTCCTTCGCTATTGCGATCCCCACAACGACAAGGAGCTTGCCTCCAAAGAGGCTCTCGATTACTGGACTCCCGTTGATTGGTACAACGGCGGAATGGAGCATACCACACTCCATCTGCTTTACAGCCGCTTCTGGCATAAATTCCTTTATGACATCGGCGTTGTGCCCACAAAGGAGCCTTATGCCAAGCGTACAAGCCACGGTATGATCCTCGGCGAGAACGGAGAAAAAATGTCTAAATCCCGCGGCAATGTGGTCAATCCCGACGATGTGGTTAGGGATTACGGTGCCGACACCCTCCGTCTTTACGAAATGTTTATCGGCGATTTTGAAAAGGCCGCTCCCTGGTCGACTTCTTCCATAAAGGGCTGCCGCCGCTTTGTCGAAAGAATATGGAACCTTCAGAACAGCTTAAACGATGAGCAGAGCCATTCAAAGGCTCTCGAAAAAGCCCTCAACAAGACCATTAAAAAGGTGACTGAGGACATCGAGGAAATGAAATTCAACACCGCCATCGCCGCTATGATGAGCCTTTTAAACGAGGCCGACAAGGTCGGAAGCATTTCCAAAGAGGATTATAAAACCATTATAAATCTGCTCAATCCTTTTGCACCTCACATTACCGAGGAACTTTGGGAAATGCAGGGATTCGGCGGATTCTGTTCGCTGGCAGACTGGCCGGAATACGACGAAGCTCTTTGTACCGACAGCGAGGTGGAGATCGCCGTTCAGGTCAACGGAAAGCTGAGAAGCCGTATAACCGTGGCTGTTGACGCCGATCAGGATGACGTTCTTGCCGCCGCCAAGACCGAGCAGAAGGTAGCCGACGAGCTTTTTGGCGGAAACATTGTTAAGGAAATCTACATTAAAGGCAAACTGGTTAATATTGTTGTAAAAAAATGATATATAGCTATTGACAAACTAACCGGGTATGTAGTATAATGTGATTTGCACATAGTAGCAAATACCCCTGCCTGTGAGGCGGAGGGAGGGACATAAATGAGTCAGGTAAAAATTAAAGAGAATGAATCTCTGGAGAATGCTCTCCGTCGATTTAAGAGACAGACTGCGCGCGACGGCGTTATTCAGGAAGTGCGCAAGAGAGAGCATTACGAAAAACCTTCGGTAAAGCGTAAAAAGAAATCCGAGGCGGCTCGTAAACGCAAGTACAAATAAGCCGAAAGGCCTCGAGTGCTCACGCCCATTTGTCGGGCGTGGGCATTTGTCATTTTTTGCGGATTTTTCACCTTGTTTATTGACAAAATGTGTTTGATTCTGTTATCATACAAGAGGTATTGAATGAACGTTAAGCAACAGATGCTGTGCTGTTGTGAATTAACCGCCTGACAAGGTGCTTTTGACCGCCGCAAATAACATCGGTCGGCATTATCGGCCATAGAAACGGCATCGGGTTAATGAAAAGTGCCGCAAGGGTCGGTAAAAGCGGAAATTAAAAAGCACTGTCAAAACGTCTTAAAAAATATCAGGAGGGCAAAATGAAAAAGATAATATCGTTAATTCTTGTATTTACTATGCTTTCTGGTGGCTCTGTTTTTGCGCGGGCCGAGACCATTCTCGGAGACGCCGACGGCAACGGGCGCATCTCTTCCAACGATGCCCTTGTGGTTTTGCAAAACACCGTTAAAAACAGAAACGACGGTCTTTCAAACGCCGTGGCCGATGTGGACGGAGACGGAAAAATGTCGGTGGCCGATGCATTTATGATTCTTCGTATGTGCGTCAAAAAAATCGTCATTTTTCCGAAGCAGGACGGTCACGCCGCTCTTTCGGAGTTTATGAAATCCAATGGAGAGAAATACGGCGATGAAATGTTTTTCTTAAACGGCGTGTATGACGGGCAAAGCTGTTCCTTGACCTTTAACGGCAAAAGCAATTCCTTTACCGTCAGCTATACCGCCTCGGGAGCGTTCGGAAAACTGGAATTCAAAAAGGACAGCGACACTGTAACCTCCCACGTTACAATGAGCGACAGCAGCGGTCAGACTCTTTGCTGGTGCCAGGGAGATGCCGACAAAAAGACTTTTGACAAAAGCACTGTCATAAACGCCTCCCTTAACGACCACAAGGAAGGATATTCTCAGGACGACTATAACCGTTTGGCAACCGAAAATGCCGTTAAATGCATCGAGGCATTTGAAAAGATACTTGAAAACAGCGGCACCGGAATGAAGCTTTACAATTTCGGATTCGTAGGTTTCGGCGAGGGAAGATAGGGCTTTGTTGCCGGGAAAAGGTGCATTTTGAAATTGGAATTCTCGGGACCGGTTTGAAGCGGGAATTCGCAACCGCGCGATCTGTGGCAAATTGTTTTTAAAAACAAAATAATGGCAACAAAAATCCCCGCAGACGGCAGAAAATCACCGCTTGCGGGGTTTGAATTTTGCTTTTTGTTTTTGCGGTAAATCGGGGTAATCGGGTCAATTAACCGAGCGGGCGATTAATGGATCGCGGAAAATTGCGTGTCGGGCAGCCAACACATCAGTCGACGCACCGCCGTAGGATCAATCCCACAGCTTTTCGGGATAGAGTCCCGAATCGGTAAGCCTTGCGATGGCCGAGGAAACCTGCTCGCTATCCTCTTTGTATGTTACGCCGTACCATTTGTCGTTGGTGGTCAGCACCGATATCTTCGCATATCCGTCCTTTATGCACCTATCGGCCACCTCGGGAAGGAAAAATTCCGCCTTTAAGGGATTGTCGTGCTCTGCGGTTAAAAATTCTTTAAGTCCGCTGTCGAGACGGTCGAAAAAGTCGGGGGTAAATCCCCAGAAGTTCATAGATACCACCGAGCTTAGGGGCAGGGTCTTTATGCTGCCGTCATCGTTTTCATTTTGCACCGCATCTCCCGCTCTTGAAAGCTTTTTGTGTTCGCAAACTGACATAAGATTGCTGTTTTCGTCGATTTCACAGATTCCTCTCGAAACGGTGCCGTTGTCGGTCAGGGTGTTTGCGAGAACGAATCCTGCCATACAGTAATTGATGCCTTGCTTTTTCTGAGAAAGGAAATCGTAAACAAGCCTGAAGGCGGCGGGACCATAGTAGTCGTCGGCGTTGATGACCGCAAAGGGCTCCTTCACAATGTCCTTGCAGCACCATACGGCGTGACCTGTGCCGAGGGGCTTTTCGCGGCCTTCGATGCCCTTATATCCTTCGGGCAGAAGATCGGTGGACTGGAAAACATAATCGACCTGCATATTTCGGGCAACATTGTCTCCTATCTCGGATTTGAAAAGCTCGAGATTTTCTTCTTTTATGACAAAGACCACCCGGTCAAAGCCGGCGCGCTTTGCGTCAAAAATGCTGTAATCAATGATTTTTTCGCCGTGTTTTCCGATTTTGGCAAGCTGTTTAAGTCCGCCGAAACGGCTTCCGAGGCCGCCGGCCATTATTATAAGAGTTGTATTGGGCATTTTTTTCGTTCCTTTGTTTTTTCTTCCATTTTAACACATTGCGTGAAAAAAGCAACTAAAATGTTTTAAGGCTTTTTAAGGCTGCCGTCGGAGGATTGGAAATTCACATCGGCGGGGAAAGGGTGTGGATGCCCGTTGACGAAAGGAATGGCTGAAGTTCAAATGATCGGTGGGGAATAGCTTTGACTTAACGGAATTTATGAGAAATCGTGCCAATCAGTCAAAGGCCGAAAAAATTTCCTTTTGACTTGATTTCGGGGAATAGTCCCAACGGGAAATGTGGCCGCCGTCGATAAAATAATGCAGCGGTTTCGGGGAATAGTCGGCCGAAAAGCAGTCGACAATTATCAGCTTTATCTTCATCTTGTCGGGCAAAATATTTTTTATGAAAACCGAGGCCTGGGCCCCGGGAACGGCGTCGCTTTTAGGTTCGGCAAGTCCCGCAAGATTGGGGGTCAGCTCCACAAAGCTTCCGTAGCTTTCGACCGTCCTGATAATGCCCGAAACGGTCTGCCCGTTCTGAAAAAGCGCGGCGTTTTGTTCCCATGTGCCGAGAAGCTCCTTGTGGGAAAGATTTATCTTTCGGTCGGGTTCTCTTGATTTTATGACCGCCTTAATGTTTTGCCCAACAAAAAAACGGTCGGCGGGATGAAATATGCGGGACACCGATATGCAGTCGATGGACATAAGGGAGATGATTCCGCAGCCAATGTCGCAAAACGCGCCGAAAGGTTCAAGATGGGTGATTTTGGCGTCGATGATGTCGCCGCAGGAGAGACTTTCTATGTAATTGTCCATGCAAAGCTGCTGAGCATTTCTTCTCGATAAAACCGCCAGCGGACGGCCGTCGCTTCCGACAGTTACCCCGGTTACGGTAAAGCAGACGGGGTGATTTACCCGGGAAATGAGGGCGATATCTCTGACCGTGCCTTCCTTGATTCCGATGGCGCCCTCCTCTCTCGGGATGACCCCCTTCATGGCCGGCAGGTCGACAAAAAGATTGTGATTAAAATCGCAAAGGGATACCCTGCCTTCTAAAATCGTTTTCTTTGCCGCTGCTTCTTTAAGGCCTTCGGCGCTGCTTATCTTTTCCTTGTTGTCCGACCTTTCGTATAAAATACCTTCGGGAAAAAATCTGTTCATATTATTTCTCCAATTCCTTTTTTGAAATGTATATGAAATTTTGTTTGTTTACATTCGTTTAATAAAAAAATATTTTCTTTTTGCTGCGGTTGTGGTAAAATGTCATTGTTAAGATTTTTGATGCACGTCAGGATGTTAAAAAACGAAAATGCCGAAAAGATAAAAGGCAATTTTAAGACGAATCGGGAATGATTTTTTGAACATAGGAAATTTGAAAATAGAAGGATATGCCGCTTTGGCGCCTATGGCAGGGGTGGCCGACCGTGCTTTCAGAGAGCTTTGTATGGGATTCGGCGCAAGCTTTTGCATAGGGGAGCTGGCCTCGGCAAAGGGCATTTCCATGAACGATAAAAAATCGGCCGAGCTGCTTTTTGTGAGCGAAAATGAGCGTCCTATGGCCGTTCAGCTTTTCGGAAACGATCCCGATACCATGGCGGCAGCGGCTCAAAAGGCTCTTGAATATTCCCCTGATTTTATCGATATAAATATGGGCTGTCCCGCACCTAAGGTTGCAAACAACAACGGCGGAAGCGGGCTTTTGAGGGATCTCCCTTTGGCCGAAAGCATTGCAAAGGCGGTAATAAAGGCCGTCCCGCATATTCCGGTAACGGCAAAAATAAGAGCCGGCTGGAACGACAAGGAAATCGTTGCGGTCGAGCTTGCAAAACGTCTTGAACAGGCCGGCGTTTCCATGATAACCGTCCACGGACGGACGAGAGAACAGCAATATGCCCCGCCGGTCAACCTCGATGTCATTGCCGATGTCAAAAGGGCGGTGAGCGTCCCGGTGGTCGGAAACGGAGACATATTTTCGGCAAAGGATGCCGCTAATATGTTTGAGCAAACCGGCTGCGATATGGTTATGGTGGGAAGGGGAGCCATGGGCGCGCCCTGGATATTCCGTCAGATAAATACCTACCTTTCGGAAGGAAAGATGCTGCCCGATCCGCCCATTTCCCGAAAAATGGAGCTTATGTTAAGGCAGGCAAGGCTTATGTGCGAATATAAGGATCCCCGTACCGCTTTGCTCCAAATGCGAAAGCACGCAGCATGGTATATAAAGGGTATGAACGGCGCGGCCGAGCTTAGAAAAAGAGCATTCAAGATAACCGATATATCCGAGCTTGAAAGGCTGGCTTACGATATTGTTAAAAAGGAAAAGGAGTCTGTTTTATGAAAAAAATATTGGCAATTGTAATGGCGGCGGTGCTTGCGGCGGTTCTTTGTTCCTGCTCGACCGATACCTATACCGAGAGCAGCAAATCGGCGAACTTTTTGCTCAAAAATGTTGAGTCTGTCACCCTGTCGGGACCGGCGGCTCAAACCGGCGGAGACAATACCGAGGTCACTATCGATTCAAGCAACGGTCAGCAGCTTACCGATCTCATCAGCAAGGTCAAGGGAAAAAAGCTTGATTCTCTGCCTGACAATCACTTTTTCGGAATGGCTCTTATGACCTTCAATACCAAATACGGCGAGGAAATAAAGGTGTATCCGGCTAACGACGGATCTAATTATGTTCAGCTTTATAATCTTAATCAAAGCACTTGTAAATATCTCGAGCTTCCCGAGGAGGATATAAAGTTTGTTACCGAGGTCTTTGAAAGCAACGGTATAAAGGTAAATTACGAGGACTGATCGATAATATATAAAATTTTGTTTAAAAAGCGGCTTGACAAAAAGGTCTGTAAAGACGCAAACCTGCAAAAAAGTTAATCCGTAAATGAAACCGAGCACTCATTGCGGCTGCGAACACGGAAAAAGCCCTAAAGTCCACACTTTCGGAAAAAATAATGAAAAATAAAAAGAAAAATTTTGGCCTTAGTTGCACGCTTTTGTGCAACCGGGGCCTTTTTTCGGTCTTGTATTTGTAAACAATTTTTTAAATGCTCTTGACTTTGTGCCAAAAGGTGCTACAATGTATTAGCACTCGGAGGAAAAGAGTGCTAAAAATGTTTGCTTAATACAATTTAGGAGGAATATATTATGAAAATCAAACCCTTGTCCGACCGCGTTGTTATCAAAATGGTCGAAGCCGAGGAAACCACTAAAAGCGGAATAATTCTTTCCGGCTCGGCAAAGGAAAAGCCCCAGGTGGCTGAGGTTATCGCCGTAGGCCCCGGCGGTATGGTTGACGGTAAAGAGGTCAAAATGTATGTTAAAAAGGGCGACCACGTTCTGACCAGCAAATATTCCGGAACCGAAGTTAAGGTCGACGGAAAAGATTACATCATCGTGCGTCAGAACGACATTCTGGCAATTGTAGAATAATTTGAGAAAGGCAGATTGATTTATATGGCAAAAGATATTCTTTTCGGAGAAGAAGCCAGAAAGGCTCTCCAGTCGGGTGTTGATCAGCTTTCCAACACCGTTAAAGTAACCCTCGGCCCTAAGGTCAGAAACGTTGTTATTGATAAAAAATACGGTGCACCCCTCATCACCAACGTCGGCGTGACCATCGCAAAGGAAGTCGAGCTTGACGATCCCTTTGAAAATATGGGCGCTCAGCTGGTCAAAGAGGTTGCAACCAAGACCAACGATGTGGCCGGCGACGGTACCACCACCGCAACCCTGCTTGCTCAGGCTCTTATCCGCGAGGGTATGAAGAACGTAGCCGCAGGCGCAAATCCCATGGACGTTAAAAAGGGCATTCAGAAGGCCGTTGACGAAACCGTTAAAGAGGTCACCAAGAACTCCAAGAAGGTTTCGGGCACAAAGGACATCGCCCGTGTAGCCAGCGTTTCGGCCGCCGATGAATATATCGGAACACTTATTGCCGAGGCTATGGAAAAGGTAACTTCCGACGGCGTTATCACCGTTGAGGAATCCAAGACCGCCGAGACCTACAGCGAGGTCGTGGAAGGTATGGAATTCGACCGCGGATATATTTCTCCTTATATGGTTACCGATTCGGACAAAATGGTTGCCGAGCTTGACGAGCCTTATATCCTTATTACCGATAAGAAGATCAGCAACATTCAGGACATCCTGCCCCTTCTCGAGCAGATCGTAAAGGCAGGCAAAAAGCTGCTCATCATTGCCGAGGACGTCGAGGGCGAGGCTCTCTCCACCATCCTCGTAAACAAACTACGCGGAACCTTCACCTGCGTGTGCGTTAAGGCTCCCGGTTTCGGCGACAGAAGAAAAGAAATGCTCCGCGACATCGCCATTCTCACCGGCGGCGAGGTCATTACCGAGGAACTGGGTCTCGACCTTAAGGATGCTACCGTGGCACAGCTGGGTACCGCCCGTCAGGTCACCGTTTCCAAGGAAAACACCATCATTGTTGACGGCGCAGGAAAGAAAGCCGCCATTAAAGACCGCATCGGTCAGATCCGCAGCCAGATCGAGGGCACTACCTCCGATTTCGACCGCGAAAAGCTGCAGGAGCGCCTTGCCAAGCTTTCGGGCGGCGTAGCCGTTATCAAGGTCGGTGCAGCCACCGAGGTTGAAATGAAGGACAAGAAGCTCCGCATTGAGGATGCTCTTGCAGCTACCAAAGCAGCCGTTGAAGAAGGCATCGTGGCCGGCGGCGGTGTGGCTCTTGTAGACGCCATTCCCGCAGTTGAGGCATTCAGCGAGACCCTTGAGGGCGACGAAAAGACCGGCGCCAAGATCGTTGTCAGAGTGCTTGAGGAGCCTATGCGCCAGATCGCTGCAAACGCAGGTCTCGAAGGCTCGGTCATTGTCAACGAGGTTCGTTCCCACAAGGGAATCAACTATGGTTTCGACGCCAAGAAAGAGGAGTATGTCGACCTGATGAAATCGGGTATCGTCGATCCTACCAAGGTTACACGTTCGGCCATTCAGAATGCTTCCTCCGTTGCAGCAATGGTGCTGACCACCGAGTCGCTCATTGCCGAGAAGAAGGAAGATGCAGCAGCGGCAAATGCAGCAGCAGCGGCAGCGGCAGCAGCAGGCGGTGGAATGTATTAATCGGCACCTCCGCTTAAATTAAAGAATAATAACGACCGGGCTTTCCTTTGAAGGCCCGGCTGTTTTTTGTAAAAGGGAATAAACGGGCACGCAGCAGCGGTGTTTGCAAATCCATAATGTGTGACGAGGATCAAGAACAGTGCAAAATGCGTTATTGTAAAAATGCAATCGATAATCAACTTATCGATAAATCAATTTTGTATCAAAATCACAGTACAAAAAGCTTTTTAAGGGTATATCTTTATTGATATTCCCTTTTTTCTGTTTTTTTGGGATTTTTTTGGTATAGGGGATTGAAAAAAGTCTCAGAATTGGGTATAATGGGGTTGTTACTAGATGTGAAATTAACATCGATTATTGTAATTTTGTTAATTTCACAAATATTTTGGAGGCAAAAATATGGAAATTTTAGAACAGTATTTCCCTATGCTGACCCTCGCGGTTGCGCTGATTGCGCTGATTTTCGTGGGTCTAACGGCCAAAAAGGTCTTCGGCTTTTCCGAAGGCAATGAGCGTATGTCCAAGCTTTCGGCATCCATTCGTTCGGGAGCAAACGCATTCCTCAAAAGGCAATATACCGTTGTTGCCATCATCTTCCTCGTTGTTGCCATTATTCTCGGAATTATGGCCATAACCGGAAACCTTGTCGCCTATGTGCCCTTCGCTTTCCTGACCGGCGGAATCTATTCGGCTCTTGCCGGATTCATCGGAATGAAAATCGCCACCGCGTCCAATGCCAGAACAGCCAACGCATGTCAGACCTCGCTGAACAAAGGTCTTAAGGTTGCTTTTTCGGCCGGATCGGTTATGGGATTCACCGTTGTGGCTCTCGGCCTTTTCGACATTTCGGTGTGGTTTATCCTGCTTAAATTCGTCTTTAAGCTTGATATCGATGCCATAACCAACGCAATGGTTATGTTCGGAATGGGCGCTTCCTTTATGGCGCTGTTTGCCCGTGTGGGCGGCGGCATCTTCACCAAGGCCGCCGACGTAGGTGCCGACCTTGTTGGTAAGGTTGAAGCCGGAATCCCCGAGGACGATCCCCGCAACCCCGCCGTTATCGCCGACAATGTGGGCGACAATGTTGGCGACGTTGCCGGAATGGGCGCCGACCTTTACGAATCCTATTTCGGATCTATCGTATCCTGCTGCGCTCTTGCAACCGCCGCTTTCAGAAGCGTCGGAACCGAGATGATGACCAAAGCGGTTATCGTTCCTCTGCTCATCGCCGCAGTTGGAATCATATGTTCCATAATCGGAACATTCCTTGTCCGCACCAAAGAGGATACCAACCAGAAGACCCTTCTTTCGGCTCTTCGCCGCGGCACCAACCTTGCATCGGTGCTTGTGGCTATCGCCGCTTTCCCCATAGTATGGTATATCCTCGGTGAGGAACATTATAAGATTTATTTCTCGATCCTTTCGGGACTGCTTGCCGGAGTGCTTATCGGTCTTGCCACCGAGTACTTTACCTCCGACAGCTATAAACCCACCAAAAAGCTTGCATCTCAGTCCGAAACCGGCTCTGCCACAATAATCATCGGCGGTATCGGTCTCGGAATGCTTTCCACCGCCGTGCCCATCATCATCGTAGGCGCCGCAATCCTCGCCGCATATTACTTTGCCGGCGGTTTTGCCGAAGGTGCCGGAAATATGGGACTTTACGGTGTTGCACTTGCCGCCGTGGGAATGCTTTCCACCCTCGGCATTACCCTTGCCACCGACGCATACGGCCCTGTTGCCGATAACGCCGGAGGTATTGCCGAAATGGCCGGCCTCGACCCAGAGGTCAGAGAGCGCACCGATGCCCTCGATTCCCTCGGAAACACCACCGCCGCCACCGGAAAGGGCTTTGCCATCGGTTCTGCCGCCCTTACCGCTCTTGCACTTATTGCTTCTTATATCGATCAGCTGGGCGTTAAAGGATTTGAAGGCATTAACCTTAGTGTTATGGAGCCTGCCGTGCTTGTCGGTCTTATGATCGGTGCCTGCCTGCCCTTCGTTTTTGCCGCTCTCACCATGGAGTCGGTTGGTAAGGCCGCACAGAGCATCGTTAAAGAGGTACGCCGCCAGTTCAAAGAGATTGTCGGCATTATGGACGGAAATGCCGAGCCTGACTATAAGACCTGCGTCGACCTCTGCACCCGTTCCTCCCTCCGCGAAATGGTTCTTCCCTCGGTCATCGCCATTGTGGTGCCTGTTGTTGTAGGCCTCATTCTCGGACCTAACGGAGTTATCGGACTGCTCGCCGGTGCAACCGTAACCGGATTCCTCATTGCAATATTCATGAGCAATTCCGGCGGTGCCTGGGACAATGCCAAGAAATACATCGAAGCGGGCAACTACGGCGGAAAGGGCAGCGATTGCCACAAAGCCGCCGTTGTGGGCGATACCGTAGGCGATCCCTTTAAGGATACCTCCGGCCCCGCTATCAACATCCTTATCAAGCTTCTGTCGGTGGTTTCGATAGTCTTTGCCGGACTTGTCGTTAACTTCCACCTGATGTAAGCGGATAAAGCATAATAGGTAAAATAGTCAACCCCCGCCGTTACGATTTGCGTGACGGCGGGGGTTTTGTGTTTGTATTTATATTTTGTGCCTGTGGTTTTGAGCACTCGGTTGTGTCGGTTTGTGTGTTAATTTGTACGTCTGTCGGTGTGTTTGGCGTGTGGCTGTTTGTGTGTCGGTTTGTACATTCGTTGGTATGTTTATCTGTGCGCCGGCTTGTGTTTGTTTATGCATCGATTTGCTCCGTTTGTGTACCGGCTCTAATTAGCAGTTTATTTGCTCCATATACCGCCCGATGGCCGGCAGCTCTATTCCGGTCAGCGAGCTTAAGGCTTCGGGCGAAAGCTCGGAAAAATCGTCCCGTTCCTCAAAAGGGGAGACAAGCAGACATACGGCGAAAAAATCGGCCTGACGTTCAAACCGTCCTATCTCAAAGGCCGTTTTCGATTTTAGAAAAAAAGAATTTGAATCGGGATGAAGCAGGGCGTGGCCGAGCTCGTGGGCGGCGGTAAACCGCGCCTTTGCGGGAGAAAGAGCATCGTTTATAAGTATTATCTTTTTGCCCTTTATGTGATAATACAGCCCGTTTGTGCGGTCGGGCATTTTAAGGCGAAAGGTATTTATGCTAAGTTCATCGCACAGCGAAAAAGGATCGGCCGTACCGTATTTCTTATAAATTCCCTCTGCCAGAGCCTTGATTTTGTTCATCGTTTTTCCTTTCCTTTTGAGATAATACCACAGCTGCACTGACCTCAATAGCATCGGACAGCTGTTTTAATTCGCTTTCGGTCAAAGCCTCTCCGTTGAACATAAGTCCGTCGGCGCAAAGCAGTCGGTTTTTAAGCTCCTTTATAAGCTCGCCGACCTCCCGTTCGTCGCTTTGACTGTCAAGAAGATAATCGGTTGTTACGCCGAAAAACTTCGCAATGGCCGAAACGTCCGAAATTGACGGACTGCGGCGGTTTTGCTCGTACATACCTACTGCGCTGGCACTTATCCCCAGAAAAGAGGCAAGCTCCCCTTGGGTCAGATGCTTATCTTTTCGGAGTTTTTTTAATTTATCGGCAAACATTTCAGTCCCCCATATTCTCTGTTCGGTCCTTTTAATCATACAAGTGTAATCACACAACTGTGCTGCCTGTGCGATGCAGCAAGGCATCGTTTTAAAAAAGGCAAAGCAAAATGAATTTTTGAGCAAAAAAACCATTTGAATTTCAAACGACATTTTTCGCCGTAATTATTGTATCACACGTAAACGAGAATTTCAAGCGAAATTTGGAGACCTGAAAAGTTAAGTACTATTTTTCGTATTTAGCATATAAATCACACGTTTGTCGACAAAATCGGTCAAAATTTCCCTTGAAATCACACATAACGTTGTTTATAATTTTATATAGAGTGATTGCTGCAGCAAACATTATGGAAAAGTAAATACACTAAATGTGTGATTAGGAGGTTTAAAAATGACTCTGGAAAACTTGGGACGGGAATATTTAAAGGAAGCCGACAGGCTAAAGGCACGGCTTTGCGAGCTGAATTTGCTTTTGAAGCGGGAAAAGGATGAGGAGCAAAGACTGATGCTCAAACGGCGCATTTACTATTTATATACCGAAATGCGCGATACCGAGCAGACGGCAGAGTATCTTTTAAATTACTATTCATCGGATCAAAATAACGGCTGTGCAAAACAGCAGGGATTTGAGATATACGGGGAGGAAGAAAAATATGAAAAGAATAATATCGCTTGAAAAATTTGTGGCCGACGAGCTGAGCTATCGCAGTTTTTTTGAGGCGGACGATGAGCAAAGGGAAAGGGACAGGCTTATAAAGCGGCTCAAGGACGTTATTGTCAACGAACTGACCGACAATCAGCGGCAGCTTATAGAAATGTATTATTTCGGCCAAAAAAACATTCCGCAAATAGCTGATGAGCTTAAAGTCAACCGTTCGACCGTAAGCAGGGGCCTTAAAAGAGCGAGGGTGCGCATAGGACGGTGTATGGGATATGATTTTAAAACATACCGCTGAAAAACGGCTTGTGCCCTATGCGGGCACTGTTTGCGCGGCTGACGACGGCCGGCAGGGAGAAGGGTATGGAAAATGGCTTTTCGACGTATCTTTTGTTATTAAAGAAAATTGCGGCAGCAGAAAAGCCGATAGCAAAAGAAACAAGACAGCAAAAAGCCTTCCCGTTTTATAGGGAAGGCTTTTAAACTTTAAAATGAGTGCTGTACACACGCGCAGCACGTGAAGAAAATGCACCGCTAAAATTGCAAGCGCAGTAAATGGCAGGAAGGAAAAACGCACAAAAGACACGCGGCAAGGAAGAGGAAATGCCGCAGCATTCTCAGCCCAAAAGGCCCGCGTATCCGACGATAATGCCTATGACTGCCGAAATCAGAATGATGATTATGGGGTGTACCTTTTTGAGCGCCATTATAAGGGCTGCGGCAAAAAGAACGGCCGCTACCCAGAATTTAAGGGTGGCGAAATTTGCAAACATAAATCCCGCGGGGAAGAAAACCGCCAACGCAAAGGATATTACCGCCGATCCGATCAGTCCCACGACAACCGGTTTAAGACCGTTCATCATTCCTCTGACCACTAAGCTTTCCTTAAATGCGGTGTAGCATTTTGCCACGATCAAAATGATGACAAAGGAGGGAAGCACCACGCCGAGGGTGGTGAAAAAAGCGCCGAGCACACCGGCCTGGGAGCTGCCCACATAGGTGGCGATGTTTATGGCGAAGGGACCGGGGGTGGATTCGCTGACCGCCACAAAGTTAACAAGCTCTTCCTCGGTCAGCCAGCCGAAGCCCAGCACGTATTGCTGTATCAGGGGGAGCATGGCGTAACCGCCGCCGAAGGTGAAAAGCCCGATCTTGAAAAATGTCCAGAAAAGGGTGAGATATGTCATAGCTTTTTACCGCTCCTTTCGGCAACTATTGTGGCCGCAAGACCCACTGCGGCGGCCGAAACGATGATTATAAGCACATTAAAGGAGAAAATTGCCGAAGCCGCAAAGGCAAGAAAGGCAATTATATAGGAGAAAATGTTTTTGGGGCACTGCTTATACATCGAAATAAATCCCTTTATAATGAGGGCAAGCACCCCTGCGCGGATTCCCCAAAAAGCGTATTTAACTGCCCTTATCTGCTCAAACTGTTTGAGTACGAAGGAAATTACAAGAATGATTATAAAGGAGGGGAGCACCACGCCGAGGGTGGCGAGGAATGAGCCCATAACTCCGCCCACCTGGTATCCCACAAAGGTTGCCGAGTTGACGGCGATGGGGCCGGGGGTGGATTCGGAAATGGCCACGATGTCGAGAATATCCTTTTCGCTTATCCAACCTTTATTTTCGGCCATTTCCCTTTGAATGAGAGGAATCATGGCATAGCCGCCGCCGAAGGTAAAGGCACCGATTTTGAAAAAGGTCCAAAAAAGGGATAAAAGCTTTTTTCCGTCTGCTTTCAAAATATCAATCCTTTCCGATCTGTCGAGATTTTAATTAAACGGGTTATCGTTTTAATCAATCGTGATTGAACGCTTATCAATTATCTGTCTGTTAGATTATCCGCTTATTAGATTATCTGCCTGTTACATTATTAAACCCGCCGCGTTGATCATGGCATTTACATTGGCGGCCGCTTTTGACGGTCCTGCTTAAATGTGTATGCTATGTTCAGAATATGCGGCGGGTTTTATTATTATTTGATTTCGCCTACGAAATATTTTTTCTTGCCTCGTCTGACGATGAGATATTTGCCGTCGATGAGATTGTCGGAATCAATATCCATTTCATCGGGAGCGGTGACAACATCGCCGTTGACGGTAAGAGCGTTGTTCTTGGCCATTTCGCGTACCTCACGCTTGGAGGGAAAAACCTTGGCTTCGACGAGAATGTCGATAAGCTTGCCTTTTCCGGCTTCAAAGTGTGGCACCTGAGAAAGGGCCGAAAGCAGATCCCTTACCGGAATGTGCTTGACATCGCCTTTGAACATCAGCTCGCTGATTTTTTCGGCTTCCTCGAAAGCGCCTTCTCCGTGGAGATCGTCGAGAATTTCTTTTGCGAGACGTTTTTGAGCCATACGTTTTTCGGGAGCGGCAAAATGCTCCTTTTCGATCTTCTCGATGGTTTCCTTGTCGAGGAAGGTCAGCTTTTTAAGGTAATCGATGACCACCGCGTCTTCGGAATTGAGCAGGAACTGATAAAGCTCGTAGGAGCTGGTCTTGTTTTTGTCGATCCATACGGCGTTGCCTTCGCTCTTGCCGAATTTGTTGCCGTTGGCATCGGTTACGAGAGGCATGGTCATTGCATAGACCTCTTCGCCGGTGGTCTTTCTGATAAGCTCGATGCCGGTGGTGATGTTGCCCCATTGATCGGAGCCTGCCACCTGAAGATCGACCCCTTTGTGCTCGTGGAGCCATTTGAAGTCGAGGCCCTGAATGAGCATATATGAAAACTCGGCGTAGGAAATGCCGGTCTCCATCTGGCGGCGGACAAGATCCTTATTGAGCATATAGTTGACATTGATATATTTTCCGTAATCACGGAAAAAGTCGATTATGTGTATATCCTTGACCCAGTCGTAGTTGTTGACCACTTCATAGGGGAAGAATTTCTGAACCTGAGCCTTTAAGGCTTCGTAGTTTTTAAATACCGTATCCCTGTCCGAAAGGGCGCGCTCGGTGGTGCCTCTCGGGTCGCCGATAAGACCTGTGGCCGCTCCCACGAGGATGATGGGGGTGTGGCCGGCCTTGGCAAGACGGCGGGTGATGAGGAAGGAGGAATAGTGACCGAGATGCAGGCTGTCGGCTGTGGGGTCGGTGCCTATATAGAAGGTCATACCGCCGGCGTTAAGCTTGTCGATAAGGTCTTTGGAGGAAATGTCCTGAATAAGGCCTCTCCATTCGAGTTCTTCGTATAAAGTCATTTTTTATCACTCCGCTATTAAAAAGTCACAGTTTAAATATTATATCATTAAATTTCCGTTATTACAAGCCCTTTATTACAATGTCGGCGGCTTCACTTATATTTTTCAGGGTCATGTCGGCAAGGGGAGAGCTTTCTCCGGAATTATTAAGCCAAATTGCGGTGATGCCTGCATTTTTTCCGCCGAGAATATCGGAGGAAAGACTGTCGCCGATTATGACGGCCTTTTCCGTTTTAAAATTTGTGATTTCGGCAAAGCAGGCGTCGAAAAATCTTTTGTCCGGTTTTTCAAAGCCGATTTTTTCGGAAAAAAAGGCATTTTCAAAATATTTGCCTATTCCGGTGTTTTTTATCCGTCCCTTTTGTACTTCGACGGTTCCGTTGGAGGCAATAAAAAGGCGGACTTTGCCGTAAAGCCGTTCAAGGGCTTCTCTTGCTCCCGAAAGCAGCCGTCCCTGTTTTGCAAGCTCGTTTTCGTATATCTCGTTGGCTTTTTGCGGGTCTGCGCTTTTTCCCAAGGCCTCAAAAAGCAGACGGTAGCGGTTTGCCTTTACCTGCTCGCGGGTTATTTCTCTTTTTTCAAGCCTCTTCCACTGGGCGGAATTTATTTGGCTGTAAAGCTCGAGGGTGTTTTCGGTCGGTTCAATACCGAGACAGATGAGTGTTTTTTTTAGAGCGGCCTTTTCGTCGGCTTTAAAGTCGAGAAGGGTCTCGTCAAGATCAAGTAATATAATATCTTTCATTTTATTCTCCTTTAATAGGTTTTTATTATATCATAGGGAAGCTTTGCGGGCAAGGTTGCCTTGAGGAAAAAAATATGGTATTATAATAAAAAACGGCAAAAACGATTGCCGAAAGGAAAAATAAAATGGATTATGCAAAAAAACTTGCCGAAGAATTTTCGGTAAAAGAGCTTTATGCTCAGAATATAATTTCCCTTCTCGACGAGGGCAATACCATTCCCTTTATCGCCCGTTATCGCAAGGAAATGCACGGGACTATGGACGATCAGCTCATCAGAAGCATTTCCGACCGTCTTAACTTTTTGCGGAAGCTGGACGAACGGCGGGAGGAAATACGCACGGCAATTTTCTCTCAGGAAAAAATGACCGATGAAATTTCGGCCGCTCTCGAAAAGGCGGTTACACTTACCGAGCTCGAGGACATTTACCGTCCCTTCCGTCCGAAAAGAAAGACAAGGGCGTCGGTAGCAAAGGAAAAAGGCCTTGAGCCGCTTTCAAGCGAGATACTTCTTTGCCAGCTTAATGGTACCGATGTAATGACCCTTTGCGAAAAATATATTGATCCCGAAAAGGGAGTGAACACCGCCGAGGAAGCTCTTTGCGGAGCCAAGGACATTATCGCCGAGAGCGTTTCGGACAACGCCGATGTAAGGCGCAGGGTGAGAAATCTCGTTTATCTGAACGGCACGGTCGACTGCAAGGCGGCAGGGGAGGAAAAGAGCGTTTACGAGACCTACTATGACTTTTCCCAGGCCGTCGGAAAGATCGCCGGCCACAGGGTGCTTGCCATAAACCGCGGCGAAAAGGAAGGTTTCCTTAAGGTGTCGGTAGAGGTGGACAGCGAAAGACCTCTTAATGCCATTTATTCCATGTTTGTAAAAGGTGAAGGCTCTTGTGCGGCGGCGGTCAAAGAGGCCTGCGAGGACGCATACAGACGCCTTGTTTTTCCGTCGATAGAGCGGGAAATAAGAAACGAATTAACCGAAAAGGCCGATGAGTCGGCAATTAAGGTTTTCGGAACAAATCTCCGTCAGCTTCTTCTTCAGCCGCCCATAAAGGGCAAAACGGCCATAGGTCTTGACCCGGGTTATCGAACCGGCTGTAAGGTGGCGGTGGTCGATCCCACCGGTAAGGTGCTTGATACGGCGGTCATTTATCCGACCCACGGAAAGGCTCAGGTCGAGGCCTCGAAACAGACACTTAAAAAACTCATCGAAAAATACGGCGTCGATATAATCGCCATAGGCAACGGCACCGCATCCAAGGAGACCGAGATGTTTACCGTATCGGTGTTGCCCGAGGTTAGCCGAAAGGTGTCTTATATGGTGGTCAGCGAGGCGGGGGCAAGCGTTTATTCCGCCTCAAAGCTTGCGGCCGAGGAAATGCCCGAATTTGACTTAACCCTCAGAAGCGCCGTTTCCATTGCAAGACGGCTTCAGGACCCTTTGGCCGAGCTTGTTAAGATCGAGCCTAAGGCCATAGGCGTCGGCCAGTATCAGCACGATATGCCTCAAAAGCAGCTTTCGGAAGCTCTTGACGGGGTGGTTGAGGACTGCGTAAACAGCGTTGGCGTCGACCTCAACACGGCCTCCGCACCGCTTTTGCAGCAGGTATCCGGTCTGAACGTCACGACGGCCAAAAACATCGTCGCCTACCGCGAGGAAAACGGCGCGTTCACCGCCCGCAGCCAGCTCAAGAAGGTGCCAAAGCTCGGCCCCAAGGCGTTTGAGCAGTGCGCCGGATTTTTAAGAATATTCGACGGAAAAAATCCTCTCGACAATACCGGCGTTCATCCCGAAAGCTATAAGGCGGCCGAAAGTCTGCTCGGTCACTTCGGATTTACCAAAAGGTCGGTAAGCGCAAAGGAGCTTTGTTTCCTTGAAAAGATGGTGGAAAAAGAGGGGACGAAAACCCTGTCGGAGCAGCTTTCCATCGGCGAGCCTACCCTTAAGGATATCGTCAAGGAACTGTCCAAACCGGGCAGAGACCCGAGAGACGAGCTTCCCCCGCCGCTGCTTCGCTCGGATGTGCTGGAAATGAAGGACCTTAAAGAGGGAATGACACTTAAAGGAACGGTCAGAAATGTCATCGATTTCGGCGCCTTTGTGGATATAGGAGTGCATCAGGACGGTCTTGTGCACATTTCCCAGATATGCAGCAGCTTTATAAAACACCCCTCCGAAAAGCTAAAGGTGGGCGATGTGGTCACGGTCAAGGTCATCGGAGTCGATCTCGAAAAGAAACGCATAAGCCTTTCGATGAAAGATATCGACTGATTCGTTTTGCGTTTTTTGCTTTTTGAAAGTTGATATTTTGTAATTATGAAAATCAGCTTTTGCGATTGGATTTTCCGCCAATCGGAAAAATCGGTTGAATATGTTAAGCCTTTGTAAAGTATGCACTTGAAATACAACGGGGTTTTATGTATAATAAGCAAGAGAAGGTGAGCATTTTGAAAATTGAGCAAACAACCACCGCCCAAAGCAGAGGCGAGCAGCTTGTGCTTGAGCGGGTGAGAGCTGAGCTTTACGAAAAATATCTGCCGAGGAAGGAAAAGTATAAACACGTCGGCGGAAGTATTTTTAACACATCGAAATTTCTTTTTTATGTTTTTTCGGTGTGGTATTTTGTGGTTATAGTGCTCAACCTTTTTATATCCTCCCTTGCGGTGGAGCGATATTCCAATTCTTCAAATTCTCAAAAGCTTGCGCAGTATTCAAATGACCGCCTGATGACACTGCTTATGCTGGTGCTTTTGGCGGCTTCCTTTGTGCTGATGATAAAGAAAAGAAGAAAGCTTGCATCGATACTTTCGCTTGCGGACGGAGCGGCGCTGGCGGCTCATATTTTTCAAATATCGGCCGTTTATCCCCTTAATTCTTCAAACGATTATCAAACCGCCAATCCCGGTATTATCATATGGCTGTATCTTCCTGCGCTGCTTGCTGCGATTTTTGCCCTTGTCGTGCTTATAATCGAGCTTAGAGACGCGCGGCTTGAAAAGGCGGCCTTTGAAAAGGAAATAGCCAAAATATACGAGCGTTTTTCGATTGACGGACAGCTTATGGGTGAGGAAAAGTGGCTTGAAGTCGTTTCGGAATACGAGCAGCAGAAAAAACAGGGGGAAGGGTGAGCCTATGGCCAATGAATTGTGGGACGTTCTTGATAAAAACGGCGAGCCTACCGGAAAGACGGTGCGCCGCGGATTTAAGGGCGCTTTTCCCAAGGGAAAGTACCATCTGGTGGTACACATATGGATAAAAAATTCCAAAGGGGAGTTTCTTAT
Source organism: uncultured Eubacteriales bacterium (assembly GCA_934444695.1). Lineage (GTDB taxonomy): Bacteria > Bacillota > Clostridia > Oscillospirales > Acutalibacteraceae > UMGS1484. Next base: position 20,775 of record CAKSDF010000007.1, read on the forward strand.
ACAAAAGCGCAGCTCATTTAAACAGCCTATGGCCGGAGAATGGGCGGCCACCGGCGGCGCAGTTGTCGCAGGTGAGGAGTCGAGGGAAGGCGCAAAGCGCGAGCTTTTTGAGGAACTGGGCATAACCGCTTCGGACGACGATTTTACACTTGTAAAAAGACTGAAGCGAAAAATTTCTCTTATGGACATATGGCTGACCCATTGCGATACCCCTGCCGAGCAGCTTGTTTTGCAGGAGGAAGAGGTCGAATCGGTCAAATGGGTGTCGGAACAGACACTTCGCCAAATGATTAAAGAGGGGAAGTTTCATAATTACGGCAAGGAATATTTTGATATTGTCTTTTCTATGTAGCCGTTTTGTGCAGATGTCTTTTTGTACGTTCCCGCCTGTGAGATGGGATGGGCACCGCAGCCGATGAGAGGGACTTATACCTGCGCGGTGCGGCAATAGCCGCAAAAAAATAAAAAAATTGAAAAAAACACTTGACAGCCGAGGGCTTTTATGATATATTAGCACTTGCGTTCAGCGGACAACTTGCTGGTGTAGCTCAGTTGGTAGAGCAGCTGATTTGTAATCAGCAGGTCGGGGGTTCGAGTCCGTCCACCAGCTCCAACGCTGATCTTTAAACTTAATATGGGAGTGTACCCAAGTGGCCAAAGGGGGCAGACTGTAAATCTGTTGTCAGTGACTTCGGTGGTCCGAATCCACCCGCTCCCACCAAAAATCCTCATTCGCAAGAATGGGGATTTTTACTTTTTACCTCTTAACTTTTCACTCTTACCTCAAAACAAAATCGGAGACGGGATTTTTGGAAAGTAATAAGTAATAGGTAATAGTGAAGAAGTGCGGTATCCGCTGTGCGGATGATTTGAAAAAGGGCGGAGCTTATAATTAAAGCTATCAGTAAAGACATAAAGCCGCTGAAAATTTTAGGTGAGAAATAATAGGCAAAAAGGTAATAGGTGCGGTGTGGTTTCGCCGCCGATTGTGAATGAAATGTTACACCCTGCTCTTCTCTGCAACTGCCGCTCCCGGGAAAGCAAGGAACATAAGACAAAAGAAAAGATGGCTTTGCTGCGTAAAGTTTGATTGCAATTGTAATGCCGGTTTTTTTGTGATACAATCAAGAGGGTGAGATGTTATGAAAAAAATCGTTACGCTGGACTTGACAGATTGCAGGTTCCTTGGAGAAATTCATTTGAGAATAAAAAAGGCCTTTGATTTTCCCGACTTTTACGGAGAAAACTGGGATGCATTTTGGGATCTGCTTTGGAGCGAGTGTGACGCAAATAAAATAGTTGTAATCGGGGAAAAGACCGTTTCGAAAGAACTTATACCCAGCGTTGAAATGGTAAACAAAATATTACAGGAACTGAAAGAAGATCGTAAAAAATGCGGAGATGAACTTGAAATCGAAATACACGATTAGGTGAACCGTCGTGGGACATCTCCTTGTTAATCCGACCGGGCGGTTAAAATGACTGTCCCTTCCGAAGTTAAGTAATAAATCTCTGCTAAAAAGAAATAGGCGACCGTGAAAGCTCACAGTTGCCTATTTTTCTTTTTGTTTTCCTTGACAACCAGAGCAGTAATGGCTATAATTAAATCAAATGTTGCAAAACAATTGATTTTAAACAGTAGATGAAACGATGGGATATGGACGAGACGAGATTTACCGTGTTTTTTGAACAGCCCTTTTGGGTGGGGGTATTTGAGAGGATCGAAAGCGGAAAGCTGTCGGTCTGCAAGGTCGCATTCGGCACCGAGCCTAAGGACGGAGAGCTGTGGGATTTTATATTAAAGCATTATTCAAAGCTTAACCGCAGCACGCACATAAACGCCGTGCGGTTTCGCTTGCTTCCTTTTTCGTGCGGCATCGCATTCATCAGCCGTAGGCACCGTTTATGGATGACGGCAAGCAGAAAAGCACCATTGCAGGCCGTTTCAGGTGTATTTAAATATGTGCGTTATGGTTGAAAAGTTGACATTGAAATGCAGAAAGGTATGTGGTATAATATACCTTAGTTTTAATTTAACTTTTTTAAAGGAATGATTAATTTGACAGAGACCGAAAACAAGGCCCTTGCGGAGCTTCTTTTTCCCCATATAACCGAGACCCCCGAGCAGTGCGAACAAAAATTCCCCAAAAGAGATCTGAAGGAAGGAGCGAGGGTGACCCGTTATGCCCCCAGTCCCACGGGATTTATGCACATCGGAAATCTTTTTTCGGCATTTATAAGCGAGCGGGTGGCTCATACCACCGGCGGGGTTTTCTATGTAAGAATCGAGGATACCGACAAAAAGCGCGAGGTTGAAGGCGGCGTAAGCGGCATACTTCGCGATCTTGCGGCATTCGGCTGCACGGTTGACGAAGGCGTTGTTTCGGAAAACGAGGAAAAGGGAGTGTATGGTCCCTATCGTCAGTCAAACCGAAAGGAAATATATCACATCTTTGCAAAATCGCTGGTGGAGAAAGGTTTTGCATATCCCTGCTTTTGCTCGGCCGAGATTCTTGACGAGGTGAGAAAAGCCCAGGAGGCCGAGAAAAAAACCACCGGATATTACGGCGAATATGCCCATTGCCGCAAGCTTTCTCTCGATGAGATAAAAGCAGGCATAAGCGAAGGAAAGCCCTATGTGCTCCGCCTGCGTTCACCCGGCAAAGAGGACGGAAAGGTCTACTTTGACGATGTTATAAAGGGAAAAATCGAAATGCCCGAAAACACCCAGGACATCGTACTTTTAAAGACCGACGGCATCCCCACCTATCACTTTGCCCACGCCGTTGACGATCACCGTATGGGAACTACACACGTGGTCAGGGGAGACGAGTGGATAGCATCGGCGCCCATACATCTTCAGCTTTTCAGACTGCTTGGATTCAAGGCTCCGAAATATGCCCACATCGCCCCGCTTATGAAGGAAGAAAACGGCGGAAAACGCAAGCTTTCAAAGCGCAAAGACCCCGAGGCGGCGGTCTCCTTCTATTTTGAACAGGGCTATCCCTCCGATTCGGTGAGAGAATATCTGCTTACCCTTGCCAATTCCAATTATGAAGAATGGCATAAGGTCAACAAAACCGCCTCTCAGGACGATTTTCCCTTTAATCTCAAGAAAATGTCGTCGTCGGGAGCGCTTTTTGATCTGGTCAAGTTCGACGATGTAAGCAAAAATGTCATTTCGGCATTTTCGGCCGACAAAATCTATCAAAGCATTGCCGACTGGGCGCAAAAGCACAGCCCCGATTTTTATAAGACCTTTACTGCAAATCCGGAATTTTCAAAGCACATTTTCACCATCGACCGCTCGGGCAAAAATCCGAGAAAGGACATTGCAAAATGGAGCGAGGTCCCCGAGTATACAAGCTATTTCTTCGGCAGTCCCGACACCTTTGATATGCCCGAAAATATTTCGGTGCAGGATATTAAGGCGGTAATTTGCGAATACGCGAATGTATATAATGAAAACGATGATAAGGACGCTTGGTTTGGCGGAATGAAGTCGATCTGCTCAAAGCTGGGATTCTGCGAAAATGTTAAGGAATATAAGCAGTCTCCCGAGGCCTTTAAGGGCCATGTGGGCGATGTTTCGACCGTTATCCGCGTGGCTGTCACCGGTAGAAGAAACACCCCCGATCTTTATGAAATAATGAAACTTCTCGGCAGGGAAGAGGTCGTTTCCCGTCTTAAAGCAGCGGCCGAAAAACTGTCGTGAAATACAAAAATGTCGCTAAGGCGGTTTTTGTCGAAAGGCTAAACCGCTTTGTGGCGACAGTAAAAATAAACGGAAAAACAGAAACGGTGCACGTGAAAAACACCGGGCGGTGCAAAGAGCTTCTCGTCCCCGGCTGCAGGGTATATCTCGAAAGATCGGCAAACCAAAACCGCAGGACGGCATTTGATCTTATCGCGGTGGAAAAGGAGCGGGAGGGGAATCCGCCGCTGCTTATAAATATGGATTCTCAGGTTCCAAATGCCGCGGCCGAAGAGTGGCTAAAAAATGGCAATCTTTTTCCCGAAAGCGCAAAAATCAAGCGAGAGGCTAAATTCGGAAATTCCCGTTTTGATTTTTACATCGAAGACGGCGAGAAAAAGGCATTTCTCGAGGTCAAGGGCGTAACCCTTGAAAGCGGCGGAATTGCCCGTTTTCCCGACGCGCCCACCGAGCGGGGAATAAAGCACATAAACGAGCTTGTATCGGCAAAAGAACAGGGCTTTGAATGTTATATACTTTTTGTCATTCAGATGAAGGAAATACATCTTTTCGAGCCTAATTACGAGACCCACAGAGAGTTTGGCGAGGCTCTTATAAGGGCGCAGAAAAGCGGTGTAAACATTCTGGCGGTGGATTGCGCCGTTACCCCCGATTCCATAACCCTTGAAAACCCTGTTGAAATTAAACTTTAGTTGAAATTAAATTATAAAGGTGACTTTTTATGAAAATACTCTTTCAGGGAGACAGCATAACCGACGCCGGAAGAAACTATGAAGATAAGCACGATCTCGGCAGCGGATACCCGAAATTTGCCGCAAAATATGTTGCGCAGAATCATCCCGACATTCATTTTGAATTTGTAAATCTCGGAATAGGCGGCAATAAGACCGATGATCTTGTGAATCGGCTTGAAAAGGATTTTATCGACGAGCAGCCCGATGTCGTTTCAATACTTGTGGGTGTTAACGATTGCTGGCACTTTGCCGACAGCCGGGATTTCCGCGACATATCGGTTTTCGAGCAAAACTATCGCAGCATTCTAACGGCGCTGAGAGAAAAAACAAAGGCAAAGATAATGCTTATCGAGCCGTTTCTTCTGCCTGTTGCCGACAAGGCCTTTTGGCGTTGCAAAATAGACGAGGAAATAGTGACGGTCAGAGCGCTCGCAAAGGAATTTGACTGTGTGCTTTGCCCTATGGACGGACTGCTCGCGGGAGAATATTGCAGGGATGATATTTATTCCTTCTCGGCCGACGGGGTTCATCCTCTTGAAAAGCAGGCCGAGATAATGGGCAGATTTTACGCCGAATATTTTGAAAAACTGGGCGTTTAAAGGCTTTTTAAATTATATTTTCAAAAAATCTATATCAAAATGATATGGCGATATAACTTTATGATAATATAATATTGACACAATATTCTTTTTATGGTATAATTTCTCCATTAAAATTACACATTGGAGGAGATTCTAATGAAAAAATTTGCAAAAATACTTGCTCTCTGCCTTGCAGTGGTAATGGTAGTTGCTTCCTTTGCCGCCTGCTCCAAGAGCGAAGATGACAAAACCACCACCGACACCAAAACCGAAGAAAAGACTTGGGTAATCGCTACCGATACCGTTTTCAAGCCCTTTGAGTACACCGATGCTTCGGGTAACTTTGTCGGTATCGACGTTGACATTCTCGCCGCTATCGCAGAGGATCAGGGATTCAAATATCAGCTCAACAGCCTCGGTTGGGACGCTTCTCTTGCCGCCTGCCAGGCAGGTCAGGCCGACGGTATGATCGCCGGTGCTTCCATCACCGAAAAGAGAAAGTCCACCGGTTGGATATTCTCTGACGGTTATTACACTGCTACCCAGTGCATGGCAGTTGCTCCCGATTCCACCATCGCTTCCTTTGAGGACCTCAGAGGCAAGACCGTAGCCGTTAAGAACGGCACCGAGGGCAAGACCTATGCCGAAAGCCTTAAGGATCAGTATGGCTTTGAAGTCACCATTCTTGAGGATTCCCCCACAATGTATCAGACCGTTGTAGGCGGTCAGGCTGCCGCTTGCTTTGAGGATACCCCCATCATGAAGGCTTCCATCAAGGACGGCGTTGCACTTAAGGTTGTCGAGGGCAGCGAAAACGAAGGCTCTCCCTACGGTCTCGCAGTATTCAGTGCCGACAAGCAGGAGTTCCTCGATATGTTCAATGCCGGTCTTAAAAACATCAAGGCCAACGGCAAATATGACGAAATCATCAAAAAGTATCTTGGCTAATTGCCAAACGATCGATTAGATCAGCTTACTCTATGATATGGTGCGCGTGAGTTTTTGCGCGCTCAAACGGAATACCGCTTGCCCGGTATTCCGTTTCTATTCTGAAAGGGGCTCTGCCAGTGTTAACTATAATTACTCAATACGGGGAACTGCTGCTGCGGGCAATGGGTCAAACATTGCTTCTTGCTCTTTGCGGTTTGTTCTTCGCTTGCATTATCGGACTTGTGTTCGGTATGATGAGCGTGCTCAAAAGTAAGGTGTGCAGAGCTATTGCTCAGATATTTGTAGATATTGTGCGCGGTGTGCCGATGATCGTTCTGGCATTTTTCGTTTTCTTCGGCGTACCATATTTCTTTAAAAATGTTGTCGGAAAGAACATAATCCTTTCGGCGCTTACGGCCGGTACCATATGCCTTGCTTTAAACTGCGGCGCATATATGGCCGAGATCATCCGTGCCGGAATCCAGTCGGTTGACAAGGGCCAGATGGAGGCGGCAAGAAGCCTCGGCCTTACATATTGGAGGTCTATGTTCAGAGTGGTGCTTCCTCAGGCCATCAGAACCATGATCCCCAGCATCATTAACCAGTTCATCATCACCTTAAAGGATACATCTATTCTTTCGGTCATCGGATTCCCCGAGCTTGTTAACAGTGCTAAAAACGTTGTTGCTATAACCTTTAAGTCCTTTGAAACATGGCTTATCGTGGGCGTAATGTACCTTATAATCATAACCGCCCTTTCCAAGCTTGCAAAGGTGCTCGAAAGGAGGCTTAACCGTGGCCGTCAATAAGAATAATGTTAAAATTCACGTTGAACATCTGGAAAAGACCTTCGGAAAGATCGAGGTTTTAAGAGATATCTCCAATGATATATACGAGGGCGAGGTCGTGGTGGTCATCGGGCCTTCCGGCTCGGGAAAATCAACCTTCCTGCGGTGCCTTAACCGCCTTGAGGAGCCTACCGGCGGCACGATAATCGTCGACGGATACGACATTTCCGATAAAAAGGTAAACATCAATAAGGTTAGAGAAAACATCGGAATGGTTTTTCAGCATTTCAATCTTTTCAACAACCTTAATGTCATTCAAAATCTTATGCTTGCTCCGGTGGATGTCAAAAAAATGACCAAGGAGGAAGCAAGGGAAAAGGCCCTTAAAATGCTCGACCGAGTGGGACTTTCGGACAAGATAGATGCATTTCCTTCCGAGCTTTCGGGCGGACAGAAGCAGCGTGTGGCCATCGCCCGCGCCCTTTGTATGAACCCCGACATTATGCTTTTCGATGAGCCCACCTCGGCTCTCGACCCCGAAATGGTGGGCGAGGTGCTTCAGGTTATGAAAAAGCTGGCTGCAGAGGGTATGACCATGGTCGTCGTTACACACGAAATGGGCTTTGCCAAGGATGTGGCCGACAGGGTGTTGTTTATGTCCGACGGATACATTGTCGAGGAAGGTGCTCCCGAGCAGGTCTTTATGGATCCGCAAAACCAGCGCACAAAGGACTTTTTAAGCTGTGTGCTTGACCTGTCGTCGCCCGAGGAGCTTTAATGGGTATCATAAATTACGGGCAGTTTGTCGTTTCGGCCATTCTTTTAAATCTTGTGCCCGGTTCGGATACTGTCTATATCCTCACCCGCGCGGTGGTTGGCGGAAGAAAAAAGGGAATTATCTCGGCTCTCGGAATTTCCACCGGGATTCTTATACATACACTTCTTGCGGCTCTCGGCCTTTCGGTCATACTGCGGGAATCGACTCTTGCCTTTAACATTATGAAATTTGCCGGTGCGGGTTATCTCGTTTTTCTCGGTATAAAGGCCATCGTCAGCAAAAAGCCCCTTTTCGATTCAGACCCCGAAAGCCTCGACGAAAGCCCCTTAAAGGTCTATCGCCAGGGCGTGCTAACAAATGCCCTTAATCCTAAGGTGGCGCTTTTCTTTCTTGCGCTGCTTCCCCAGTTTGTTTCTCAAAGCGCAGGTTCTTCTCCGTTGCCCTTTCTTGTGCTCGGACTGACCTTTTTCACCACCAGCACCATTTGGAGCGTTATTGTGGCTTTTGCTTCTTCCTTTGCCAACGCCCTTTTAAGGAAAAACGAAAAGGTGCAAAACGGAGCGGGAAAGGCTACCGGGATCGTCTATATTTTGCTTGGACTTAATGTGCTAAGAAGCAAAA
>CAKSDF010000008.1 GCA_934444695.1 uncultured Eubacteriales bacterium
GTCTTTTTAGGTTTCAGATCGTTTTTTAGAGCAACACCACACAACTCGGCAAGCAGATCCGCCGAAGCGCGCCGACGCAATTGCACGGTGCTGCCTTAGAAGGCGGAATCCACGATAATTGTGCCACTGATGATGTTTTCCTGCGCCTTTGCCATTTCAGCAAGGTTCTCTTTGCCCAGCACACTTTCGGTTGCATCCGTTATGGCGAAGCCTACGCCGCCGACAGCAAGACCCAACTTCTCGTTCTCGCCGTAAGGACACTTGCCGTTCAAGTGAAGTTCGGCGGCACGCAGGAATCCGTTATTTACGTTTTTCTGCATGGAAGTGATGGTGGCGTTGGCCTTTTCAGTTTCACCGAGGGAGGTCCAATAGGCACCCTGATCGCCGTCCACACCGATCACGTAGTGACCGTCGCCCATCTCCACAACAGCGTCAAAAGCACCAAGGCCGCAGTTGCCGCAGCAGGCAAATACGACGTCGAAGCCCTGCTGATAGAGACCGAGGGAAATATCCTTACCCACAGAGCTGTCGCTGAAGCTTTGTGTCCAGCTTACGTTGACCTCGATATCAGGGTTGACAGACTTTGCACCCTGCGTATATCCGACAGCGAAGTCACGCAAAACGGTGTTCTCATAGCCGCCCATAAAAGAGATCTTGCCGGTCTTGGAGGCCATAGCGGCCGCCATACCCACCAGATAAGAACCCTCGTTCTGAGCGAAGAACATATCGTAAATGTTATCATGGGGCATGGCTTCGAAATCCCACATCTCATCGAAGAACCAGAGCTTGCTGTCAGGATACTTGGTGGCGATCTGGTCTGCAATGTTCATCATATCCCAAGTGCCCAGAACAATGATGTCCCAGCCTTCGGAGGCGATATCCAAAGCGGTGGACTCCCAAACCGAGGTGTCATAGGACATTTCGCGAACCTCGGTGTAGAACTTATCGCCGTATTTCTCGTTGATCATGTCAAGGCCTTCCTTACCGGAATCAAAGAAGGACTTGTCGCCAAGGGTGCCGTTGACGATGTAAACAAGGCGGATCTTGTCAGTGGTTGCATCGTTCGCGGGGGGTTGTTTTGCGCAGCCTGCAAAGCAAAGCAGCACTGCCAGTATCATGAGGAAAGCGATCAGTTTTTTCATTTTTTCTCCTTTCATTGTTGGTGGAATTTCTTTCCGTTCGTTATAACCTCCGACTCTCCGTACATTAACACGGTTATTCTGCGGCAAGCAGCCTTGCCGTCTCCGCAGTTCTCTCCGAGAGCTTGCGTATACTCAGTATCCGCATGCCTCTGACATAGGTATCCAATCTGTCACCGATGGGCGCCCGCCAGTATTCAGGTATAGCTTCAGTGCCAAAAATGGTTCCCCATACGGTCATGATCTGGGCCGCATTGCAGTCCACATCTTCTCCGCACAATCCACATATCTCTATGGTTCTGGTAAAATCCCCATTTCCAAACCAGAGGGCTATAACCTCTATGGCGGCGTTTGGGTAGCAGTGTACCCAGTTATAGCGTTCCAGCTTCTTTTCGCAGGGCTTCCATGCATCCAGCCAGTTATCGCTCTGCTTGCAGCGGTCCAGTGCAAATTTCACAACGCTGTAATACTGACTATCAGCAGGCATAAGCTCAACGGCACGTTCCACCAGCTTTTTTATGTCGCTTTCACAGAAAGCCATGGCGCACATGACAGCATTGAATACCTCGCCAAGGATCCCGTTATGGTAATGAGATATCTCCGCATCCTGCCATGCGGCCTTGGCGGCCATATAGGGGTCGCCCGGATAGAGCTGACCAAGTATCACGCCGCGCATTTGCGCCCCGATCCACTCTCTGTATGGGTTGTTGAAGCGGCCGCTTTCAGGCGGCATTATTCCGCAACGAAGATTTCGCAAAGCCATATCCTCGGCGGACCAGCCAAAGCCGATCCTGGACAGCCATTCGTATGCTATGTCGTGGTTTGATGTATCTCTGCCATGCTTTTCATATGCGCAGAGCAGAGCCAGCTCATAGGTTATATCGTCGTTATAGGTATTGGGCTTGCGCAGATATTTGTCCACGCGGTTGTAAGCCTTTTTGATGTTATCCGTCTTGTAGCCCTCAAGGCAGGTGCCATATGCGCCGCCTATGATTTGGCAGAGCCAGCCCGCGTGTATGCGGTCAAACAGCCTTTCACCCATATCCACCCTGCTCGCAGGCGGGAAAACGACAGCCGCAGCATACTCATCAAAGGTTTCATAGAACGCATAATTCCAATAGTCCGAGCTTTCGTCCTTTACTGCGCTGCGGCAGCCGTCAAAGAGGGCATGGGTCGCCCTGTGCAGACCGGACATGTCGTCTTCCGTGACGGCTCGAAAGCCTGCAAGCAGCAGCTCGTCCGCATTGGGAACGACAGTTCCCTGATTCTCTTGAGCCTGTATGGCGGCAACGGCCATCGTATCCCTTGCAAGAGAGCCGGGCACTCTTGAGCCCCAGTATATTTTTATTGCTGCATCCAGCCGCTCCTCCACGGAATCGCTCTGTTCCTCCCAAAGCGCTTCGTTGTCGTCTTCAAGTCTTACGGGGATCTGGCTCTCTATGGACAGTTTTTCGATCTCCCATGCTTTCATTTACAATCAGACCTCCTTCTGCAATAAGTTTTGGGGTGGAAAGGCGTGCCGCAAAATAACACTGAAAAGCAGGCAAACGTTAAACCGATCTCTTGGTCTTGCCTGCATCTACCGTAAACGCTGCGATCTACCACTTTGCCAGGACCATGCCGCACATAAGCAGGTCATTTTATATGGTCATTACTCCCTTTTGCGGCTTTCGTAGCACATGGCAAAGAAGTTAAAGCAAAAGAAAAACACGATACTATATGTTTCCTTACAAAAAGACGCGCCTGTCTGCGACAAAACGCAGGCAGGCACGCTCTAACTATCTGTTTGAATACTTGGAGGATTGCCGCAAAGGGAACACCTGTCCCGTGTTTTCGACAGGAAAACAACGAAAACAGTTCTTCTCATAGCTTGACTCCTTTCGGCAGTCATCCGCACACGCCGCAAGCAACCGCCGTGTGTCTTTATAGTATATAATTATTATACAGTATCAAGTCCTGATATGCAAGATAAATCTGAAAAGGAAACCGTTTTTTTGTAAACAGAATCGATGGGTTGAGAGACAATACTATCTTCCTCAAGGCCAGAAATGAAGCCCTTGGACTTTTCAATTTCCTCCGGGAGTTTCTTCAGAAGGCTGTCCTCCAGCTTGTACTGCTGGCTCTGATGGCTGGCCTTCATCAGTTTTAAGCGGGCAACGTCCACACCCAAATCATGAGGTAAGCCGGGAATCCCGCCTCCCTCCCGAACCGTGCGAGCACCTCTCGGCGCACACGGCTCTCCGTTTACGTTCATCTTACGATTTCACCGAAGTATGGATTTCCGAATGGCAGGCAGGAATACTGACGTATTTCAAGGAAAAATGACGCGGCGCACCGCAAAAAGGCCCGCTGTCCGGCATTGGCGCCTTGGCCAGTGGCACAGATCCAGCAAAGGCAGCGCATATTTTCTGCCTTCCTCAATCAAAAGAACATTGCAGCATTGTCAAATTTACAGTATAGCGTCCTCTTGCACGCTATCACGCCGATTCGCTCCAGCAAAACAGCCAAGCCAGTTTGAATATCTGTTATGAGTCATGATGGTATTTTCTGCACGGATCCGCGCTGCTATGGGTCAAAGAGACGAGAAATACCTATTTCCCGGTGCGGGCAACTATTCTCACAGGCCAGAGTTTGGGCTCCCTTATAATCGGAGACGGCGCTGGAGCGTCTTGTTACGGCGGCCCACAGCAACACTGGCGGCTGTCTTGCGCAGAATATGCAGCCGTACTTGAAAATTTTGACCACAGCAGACGCGGTTCTTGTTCGCGGCACACTGCATCGTGAGCCGCGTGGAAACCCGCAGACGACTGCGCCGTCCTCTGCGGAAGAACCCCTGTTCCACTGTGGTCGCGTGAGGGCAGATGTAAAGCATCTAAAATCATATAGAAACGAGAGCAGGCTCCGTTGCTATTGACCTTTGAGGAGGCCCGGACTCCGAGGTCTTGAACGGAGTCCGGGAGCAGTTGCTGTGGCCGGAGGCTGCGCTCCCAAAACGCTGCGTCCGGGCAGTCTGTTGGATGGCTGTCTGTACGGCTGCCAGCAGCTTCAGGGGGAATGAAGGTGCGGCAAATCTATGCAGCCCCACGGTTCCCAGTCATGGGGTACGTATACAAGGCTCCCTGCCAAATCGTCCGGGTACACAAAAAAGTTCGTGCGGGCAAAAGAGCGCACGAACTTTCTATAAACGTTCATCTCTTTCAACCCCGGAGTTGGCGTGGGCTGAGGTGCAGTCCGAGCGTATCTGACTTACCCTGTCGATGCAGGGATCACAGTGACCCTCTCGCGGGGAATCTCACCCCATTCCGCCGTCGATCCGTTCCGACCGACAAACTGACCTCTTTATTCACTTTTCAGCTATATTTACTATAACTCAAACGCTTCGGCCTGTAAAGGCCTGACGGTAAATATTTTTAATGTCCTCGCAGGTACATTCGCGCGGGTTGGCCGCTGTGCAGCGGTCAGCCAACGCAGCCTCTGCCATTGTATCCAACGCATCTTCAAAGTCCGCACGGTCAACTCCCGCCTGATGGATCGTGGACGGCATGTTCAGCTTCTCCATAAAGCGTCTGAGCGTCCGGATCAGCTGAAGCGCGCTTTGCCGCACGCTCGAACCGTCAAGATGGATCAGGCGGGCCGCCTGCGCATAGCGTGCGGCTGTCGGCGTGAGCTTGTCGTGGCAGCCGGCATTAAAGCTCATCACATACGGGAGCAGGATGCCGTTTGCCCTCCCGTGCGGGATGTGAAACCGTGCGCCAAGCGCATGCGCCATGCCATGATTGAGACCCAGCCCCGCGTTGGAAAACGCGATCCCAGCCATACAAGATGCGTTGTGCATTTTCTGCCGCGCCTCCAAATCGTCCGGCTGTCTGTACGCCGTCAGCAGGTTCTGATAAACCAGCCGGATCGCGCTTTCCGCCATGGCGTCTGTAAAATCCGTGCGCGCGGTGCATACATAGGCTTCGATCGCGTGCGTAAAGACATCGATGCCGGTATCCGCTGTGACGGAGGGCGGGACGCTTACGGTAAACTGCGGGTCCAGCACCGCAATATCCGGAAGCAGCTGGTCATCGACAAGCGGGTATTTGATCTCCTTTTCGTGATCTGTGATCACTGCAAAGCGGCTGACCTCAGAGCCCGTTCCGCTGGTTGTGGGAATGGCAAGAAACATCGTATCTGGCAGCGGCTGCTGCTTTTTTGCAAAAAACAGGATCGCTTTGGCCGCGTCTATGGCGGAGCCGCCGCCAAACGCAGCGACACAGTCCGGCATAAACGAGAGGAGCGCGGAAACGCCCGCTGTTACGGTTTCGACGTCGGGATCTGCGCACACATCGGAGAACAGAAGCGTCTGCGCACCATGGCGCTCGGCCGCTGCGGTCACCGCGGATACCTTTCCGCTCTTGGCCATAAAGTGATCCGTAACGACCAGAACGCGCTTCCTTCCGGACAAATGCTGCGCCCAGTCCTGTCCCAATACGATTTTTGTCTTAACGCGAAATTCCTCCATGCACGGACGCTCCTCTCCAGAAAAAAACAACAAACGCCCTAACCACCCATGGTCAGGACGCTGCATCGCTTCCAAAGCAGTGATCTTGCTGCGCCGCAAGCTCACACCTCATTCTTTCTACGTTTTACGTTTACAGTGTAGCCGCTTCCGACCGGTTTGTCAAGCACTTTTTGTGGAACCTATCGCTTCTGCGGCGAAATTGGATCATTCTTTTGTTGACATTTTCGGAAAATGCAGTAATAATCAAAAATGACAAGATAGGTGCGCGCCGCGTTGACCCGCTGGGGGCGTGCCTTCTGAAAAGCGATCACAGGAAAAATTTCCATAACCGCCATGCGTGGGATTGCACATTTTATGCGCCCCGTGGCTGGACGTCACCGCACAAGGAGGCAGAAAAGGATGCACATCACTGTAACGCGCGCACGAGCCGCGCATCTGGAGGCGTGTGCCGCCGTGTTTGATAACAGTCCGCTTCATGAACGCTATTTTACGGAGCCAGGACGGCTGGAGCGCATGCTCACAACGGCAATCGGGCGCGGCGAGCTTTGGATGGCCGCCTGCGCAAGCGGCGAGGTCGTCGGCGTCATGTGGGTGGATCTGGACGGCTTTTTTGGCGGCTTTCCATATCTCGCGCTGCTCGGCGTAAAGAAACGGTATCGCGGAAACGGCGTGGGGCATACGATGCTGCGCGTCTATGAGGGCGTGGCAAAGGCGCTTGGCCACCGGAAGGTCTCTCTGATGGTCAGCCACTTCAACCCCCGCGCAAAATCGCTCTATCAATCGCTTGGATACAGGAAAGTCGGATATATTCCGGACGCGTTCGCGCCCGGGATCGACGAAAACATTATGGTAAAAAGCATCTGAGACAGCGCCGCGCAATTCGGCAAGCAGATTCGGCGAGAGATTTTTCGTCAGGTCAGGATTTGAAACGCGAAAGAATACACCCCAGGGTGTATCTGAAAACGCATGATGTGACCGGCAGCGAGGGATTTTTACGTTGCGCAAGACATTTTTTCGCAGGAATACTGACGTATTTCAAGGAAAAATGATGCGGCGCACCGCAAAAAGGCCCGCTGTCCGGGTGCGTTGGGAGGTTTCAGATACGCCCTAAGACAGCGCCGCGCAAATCGGCAGCGGGAGCGCCGGCTTTCCGCTCCACAAAAACGCGGCCATTGCCGTGTCGTATTCCGGCAGGCCTTCCGGGCTCCACAGCAGCCGGATGGACAGCTGCTCCAGCGCCAGCTTCCCAAGATCGAACCCAAAGGCGGAAAAGGAATAGCGCAGCCGATCCGGCATTCGGCATGGCGCTCCCTCCGGCCGCGTGCACCGTTCGCACTGCTCACAGCGGCCGGCCGCGATACTGAGCGTCCCGGGGAACTGCTTCTCCAGCGCAAGCTGCGTGGCAAGCAGCTGTTTTTTCACCGTACCATAGCAGCGCTTGCGAAGCTGCTCTGTTTCTTCCGGCGAAGCTGCGGCACGGCGCGTTTCCTCGCTGTATATCACGCGGACGGCGATCAGCGTCACATCGGAAAACGGAGAAAAGAACGCCTCCGCCTCTGGTACGCCGGGCGGGCAGGACCAGACGCGGCCGTAGTCCGGGCACGCCTTGCAGGCGTCGCGAAAGCGTGCCGGAAAGCGGTATTCGGAAAGCCAGCGGCTGACGGGCAGCGTTGCCGTTTCTACCTGTGTCGTATACATGATCTGTACCTCCTTACCCGAGTATAGCATACGGCCAATGCGGCTGTAAAGCCTGAACGTTTGTCTAAAACAACCAACCCGCGTCGGTTTTTTCGTGGATTGTTGTTTTTGTTGATATATTTCTTGACAGAGAACCGGTCGCCTGCTAGAATAAAGCCATAGTACTGAGTCTCGATTCGAGGCTTGCAAAAGTGAACATCAGTATGAGGTGCGGGCGCGGCGCAGCGTGAGCACTGTACTTTGAAGCGAGGAAGCTTCTGTAAATTATGATATTTACAGGGGCTTTTTTTGCTACCGCGGACTTCCGCACCAATCGAAATGGCGTTGCAGCCAGATGCAGCGGTCAGAGATATGGGAGGTGACGCTGGCTTGGTTGAGCTGGATGAAAAGAAGAGGATCATACAGGAGTTTGTGCCCGGAAAACAGGTAACGCTGGCGCATGTGATCGCGAATCCGACCGAAGATCTGTATGCAAAGCTCGGCCTGATCGACGCGGAGGGCTCCATCGGGATCATGACGATCACGCCAAGCGAAGGGGCCATGATCGCGGCCGACGTCGCGGCAAAGGCGGCGAATGTGGCGATCGGCTTTGTCGACCGCTTCAACGGTTCGCTTGTCATCACGGGCGATGTGGCGGCGGTAGAGGCTGCGCTGAAGGATGTGATGCGGGTGCTGTGCGACATGATGGGTTTTTCTCCCGCGCCCATCAGCAAGACCTGAGCGCATGAAAAAAGAACAGACACGGGTCATCCTAATCGGCCGCACGACAGCCGGGAAAACAACGCTCTGCCAGCGCATTTCCCACGAGGAGCTAAACTACCGCAAGACGCAGACGATAACGGTCGTGAACGGCCGGATGATCGACACACCGGGCGAATATCTGGAGCGGCGCAGCTTCCGCGGCGCGCTGATGGTAAGCTCCGTTGACGCCGATGTGGTGGTTCTGGTGCAGGACGCGACAGAAAACGGGACGATGTTTCCGCCCTCGTTCAGCAGTATGTTTTCAAAGCCGACCGTCGGCGTGGTCACAAAGAGAGATCTTGCTACGTCGGAGCAGCTGGATAAGGCGCAGAAATACCTGCGTCTGGCCGGCGTAAAACAGACGTTTATCATCAGCAACGTGACCGGCGAGGGTATCGCGGAGCTGATTCAATACCTTGGTTTGGAGATGTGAGGGGGGCTTTCATGCAGAGCTATGATCTTCGCGTCGTGATCGCAGACGATGAGCCGATTACAAAAATGGATCTCGCGGAGATTCTGACCGGTGTGGGCTACAAGATCGCGGCGGAGGCGTCGGACGGCTTCGACGCCGTGGAGGCTTGCCGGAAGCACCACCCGGATCTGGTGCTGCTGGATATCAAGATGCCGTTTCTGGATGGGTTATCTGCAGCGAAAATCATCGCGGAGGAAAATCTGGCCGGAACGATCATGCTTCTGACCGCATACAGCGAGCGCGAGTTTATCGAAAGGGCGAAGGTTTCCGGCGTGAGCGGCTATCTGGTCAAGCCCATCGATGAGAAGTCCCTGATCCCCAGCATTGAGCTTGCCGTTGCGCGCAGTCAGGATATCCACCGGCTGCGCAAGGATTATGAAAAGGTATCCTCCCGGCTGGAGGACAGAGGCGTTATCGAAAAGGCAAAGGGCCTTGTCATGGCTGAGCAGGAGATGACGGAGCAGCAGGCGTACGACTACATACGGGGGCTCAGCCTGACCAAACACCTGTCCATGCGGAAGGTTTCAGAAATGCTTCTGCGCAGGAGCGGAGAATAGCGCATGGATACGATCTTTCAGCTCTGCCGCAAATATACGGTGCTGTCTGATCCGGAGATCGAGCAGATCTGCCGCATTTCCGCGTTCCTGCAGCTCATCGCCGACCTCACCGACGCAGATATTTTTATCGACTGCCCTTGCCGCGCACGCGACGCGATCGTCGTCGCGGAAGCAAAGCCGTCCGCCGTCCCCTCCTCCTATCAGGGTACTGTGGTCGGCATGCTTGCAAAGGAGGAAAACGAGCCTGCGGTCGCACGCTCTTTGCGGCTGGGCATCGCGACAAAGCAAATGAAAGCGGTCACGCAGGAAAACAGCTGCACCATTCAGTCCGTCGTTCCGATCAAGCATGAGGGGCACGTCATCGGTGTTCTGATCCAGGAGCGGCGGACAGAGAACCAACCGCCGACAGAGGTTCGGACAGAATATGGCCGCGCCACGCCGTCGGCGCCGCCCGGCGGACGACCGCAGCTCGGCGGCATCCAGCATTGGTTGCCGGAGGAAATCGACGAGGCGCTGCTGATCGTGAATAAGGCCGGCATCATCACCTATCGAAACTCTCCCGCCCAGAAGCTGTATCAGAAGTTCGGCTATGTGGAGGACGTGCTTGGCCAGCCGTGCGACAACGTGTTCTTTGTCGATCCGCTCACCGTGGAATCCGTCAGCAAGATCGAAGTGGACGTCGGCCATCACACGGTCAACGTGACGCGCGTCCCGCTGGGCAGCAACGATATGGAGTTTGCCCTGATCATCCGGGACATCACATACCGGCGCAGCCAGGAAAAGGAGCTTGTTCTGAAATCGGTCGCCATTAAGGAAATGCACCACCGGGTCAAAAACAACCTCCAGACGATCGCAAGCCTCCTGCGACTGCAAATGCGGCGGACAGAGGGCGTTGAAACAAGGCTCGTGCTGGAGGAGAGCATGAACCGGATCCTTGCCATCGCCAGCACACACCAGCTGCTTTCGCAAAGCGGCATCGACACGGTCATGCTCAGGCAGGTCATCGACGACATCAAGACCAATGTACTGCGCAGCTTCGCCAGCCGGAATTTTCGCGTCACGGTCCGTGTGGAGGGCGGCGACTTCATGGTAGAGTCCGACATTGCCACCTCCGTGGCGCTGGTCATCAACGAGCTTCTGCACAATTCGCTGAAATACGCATTCCCGGACGGCCGCGCCGGAACGGTCATCATTCGTGTCGCCCGCGGGGATCTGTATTCCCGCATTCAGGTGCTCGACGACGGCTGCGGCTTTGATGTGGACAGCATTGTGAATCACAGTCTTGGGCTCTCCATTGTGCAGACGCTGGTCAAGGACAAGCTGTTCGGTGCATTTGAATTGGAATCCGATACATCCGGTACGCGCTGTACCTTTGACTTCCGAAATCAAATCATGACCATCGACGGCGCGACGTAGTGCCGCCGGACGGTTCGAGCGACGCAGCCCGAACGCAGGAGAGGGATCCCCTCCCTGTGCGTTCGGGCTGTTTTTTTACCTTTATCACAGGAAAGCAGGTGGTTTTTTGCACGAGGTGATCCTAAGCGTCGGCATCGACATCGGTACCTCAACGACCCAGCTGATCTTCAGCCGCCTTACGCTGGAAAACCGGGCCAGCAGCTATATGGCCCCGCGCATTGCGATCGTGGACAAGCAGGTCATCTACCGCAGCAAGATCTACTTCACGCCGCTGCGCTCGGCAACGGAGATCGACGCCGAGTCCGTCAAAAAAATCGTGCGCGCCGAATATTCCGCCGCAGGCATGACGCCGGCGGACATCCGCACCGGCGCGGTCATCATCACGGGAGAAACGGCGCGAAAACGGAACGCGAATGAGGTTCTGGCGGCGCTTTCCGATCTGGCCGGAGACTTTGTCGTGGCCACCGCCGGCCCGGATCTGGAATCCGTTCTGGCCGCGCGCGGCGCGGGCGCGGACACGCTCTCCAAACAGCACCGCACCGTCGTGGCGAATCTGGACATTGGCGGCGGGACCAGCAACCTCGCGCTCTATGAAAAGGGCGCGCTGCGCGGCGTGTGCTGTCTTGACATCGGCGGGCGGCTGATCAAGCTTCAGGACGGGAAAATCAGCTACATTTTTCCCAAGATCCGCGCCTTGGCGCAGGCGGGCGGGATATCGCTCTCGGTCGGCGACGCGGCGGAGCCGGAAACGCTGCTCACCGTCTGCCGCCTGATGGCAGGGCAGCTTGCGCAGGCGCTGCATCTGCTGCCGCCGGACGCGGCGCACGCCGGTATGTACACGAACGGCGGGCGGCCGCTTCCTGACCAGCCGCGCGTGCGCGCCGTGACCTATTCCGGCGGCGTGGCGGACTGTATCCCGGCTTCTTCCGAGCAGGAGCTGTTCCGCTACGGCGATATCGGCGTCCTGCTTGGGCAGGCCATCCGGGAGGAACCGGCGCTTTCCGGGATAGAGCAGTATACGGCGCTGGAAACCATCCGCGCGACCGTTGTCGGCGCGGGCACCCACACCACAGAGGTCAGCGGAAGTACCATCCGCTATGACAGAACGCGTCTTCCGATTAAGAACATCCCGATCCTGAAGGTATCTGCGGAGGATGAGGCCTCGCTGGATACACTGAAGGCTTCCATACAAAACCAACTGCCGCTGTATATGCCTGAGGGCGGCGCGGAGCAGATCGCGATCGCCTTTCAGGGCGCGAAGCGTACAGGCTTTGCCGACATTCAGGCATTGGCAGCCGCAATTATTGAAGCTGCGAAGGAGGTGATCAGCAGCAGATTCCCCTTGATCCTGGTGGTGGAGCAAGACATCGGCAAGGTGCTTGGAAATGCGCTCAATGTGTTGCTGCGGCATGAGAAGGAGGTCATCTGCATCGATGGCATCCATACCGCAAGCGGCGATTACATTGACATTGGCGAGCCGGTTGCCGGAGGGCAGGTCCTACCCATCGTGATCAAGACTCTGATCTTCAATTCTTAACACACTAAGGGGGTTAGCAAACGTGATTCTGAAAACCAGGCTGTTTGGCCATGTCTACGAGTTCAAATCCATCCGCGAGGTCATGGCCAAGGCAAATGAGGAAAAATCCGGAGACCGGTTGGCAGGAATTGCCGCAGAGAGCGCGGAAGAGCGCGTCGCGGCAAAGGTCGTTCTCTCCAACCTCACCTTGAATGACCTGCGCAACAGTCCCGCCGTCCCGTATGAGGATGACGAGGTCACGCGCATCATTCAAGACGACATCAACGAGACCATTTTTAACGAATTCAAGGGTATGACCGTCGCGGAGTTCCGCGAATGGCTGCTGAGCGAAAAAACGACCGGTGAAATGCTGGCGCGCGCATCGCGCGGTCTGACATCGGAGTGTATCGCAGGCGTGTGCAAGCTGATGAGCAATCTGGATCTCATCTACGGCGCGAAGAAAATGCGCGTCACCGCGCACTGCAACACGACCATCGGCCTGCCGGGTACGTTTTCCTCGCGGCTGCAGCCGAACCACACGACAGACGACCCGACCGGCATCATCGCCTCCGCCATGGAAGGTTTCTCTCTCGGGTGCGGCGACGCCGTCCTCGGCCTCAATCCGGTCGACGATTCCGTTGAAAGCGTGGCGCGCATTCTGAAAATGTTTGACGAGTTCAAGCAGAAATGGGAGATCCCGACCCAGATCTGCGTTCTGGCGCACGTCACCACGCAGACGGCGGCGGCCAATCAGTTCGGCGCGCCGCTTGATCTGATGTTCCAGTCCATCGCAGGCTCGCAGAAGGGCAACGAGGCCTTCGGTCTGACGGCGGCCATGCTGGAGGAGGGTCGTGCGACCATGCTCTCCCGCGGCACCTGCACCGGCCCGAACGTCATGTACTTTGAAACCGGCCAGGGCTCCGAGCTTTCGTCTGAGGCGCATAACGGCTGGGATCAGGTCACCATGGAGGCTCGCTGCTATGGCTTCGGACGGCACTACAAACCGTTCCTTGTCAATACGGTCGTCGGCTTTATCGGCCCGGAATACCTGTACGACTCCAAGCAGGTGACGCGAGCCGGTCTGGAGGACCATTTCATGGGCAAGCTCAGCGGAATCCCCATGGGCTGCGACGCCTGCTACACCAACCACATGAAGGCCGACCAGAACGACATTGAAAATCTGGCGACGCTTCTGGTCGCGGCCGGATGCAATTACGTCATGGGCGTTCCGCAGGGCGATGACTGTATGCTGATGTACCAATGCACCGGTTACCATGAGGCCGCCGCGCTGCGCGAGGTCTTTGGCCTGCGTCCGATTCGGGAATTTGACCTGTGGCTTGAAAAGATGGGATTCTCGGAGAACGGCAAGCTGACCCGTAAGGCGGGTGACGCTTCTGTTTTCCTGTCGAAGTAAGGGGGGGTGAAATCTGACATGGATGAAAAAACATTGAAAGCGCTGATTGAGCAGGTTCTTTCCGAGCTTGGCACAGCCGTCGAGCCGGCAAGCGCGGCGGAGGCGCCGCCTGCTGTCCCAGAAGCTGCCCCCGCGCAGCCGACAGAGGAAGCCTCCCCGCAAGACCCGAAGGTGAAGTTGTGTTCTCCCGCCATAGAAGAGGGCGAGCTTCCCGATATCACGGAGATCGATATCCGCACGCAGTATCTGGTCGAAAACCCGGAGCACGGCGAGCAATACGCGGAACTGAAGCAGGCGGCCCCTTGCCGTCTGGGCATCAGCCGGGCGGGCGCGCGCTATCTGACGCTGCCGCAGCTGGAATTCCGCGCAGCCCACTCCGCGGCACAGGACGCCGTCTTTAACGATGTGGACGAGGCCTTTGTGGAAAAAATGAACCTCTGGACCGTCCAGACGCAGTGTGACAGCAAGGATACCTATCTGACCCGGCCGGATCTTGGGCGCAAGCTCAGCGCCGAAGGCGCCGCTGTCGTCAAGGAAAAATGCCGCAAAAATCCGACCGTTCAGATCTATGTGGCGGACGGCCTGTCCTCGGCCTCCGTGGCCGCCAACATCGGCGATCTCCTGCCCGCGCTCATGCAGGGCCTTGACAGCTATCGGATCGACACCGGAACGCCGTTTTTCGTGAAGTACGGCCGTGTGGGCGTCATGGACGAGATATCCGAGCTGGTCGGCGCAACCGTCACCTGCACTCTGATCGGAGAGCGCCCAGGCCTGATCACGGCGGAGTCCATGTCCGCCTACATCGCCTACAAGGCGACCGTCGGTATGCCGGAGGCGCGGCGCACCGTTGTATCCAACATCCACCAGGCGGGCACCATCCCCGCGGAGGCAGGCGCGCACATTGCCGAGATCATCAAAATCATGCTGGAAAAGAAAGCCAGCGGCACCGATTTGAAACTATAATTAAGGGAGGATAACAGAACATGAAACGTGATCCGCTGCCTGCAAAGGTACTTGCCACCCGTCTGATTCCAAATGTTTCTGCGGATATGGCAAAACAGTTCAACTTAACTCCGGATCAGAAATCTCTGGCGCTCATCACCGCGGATTCCGACGATGTCACTTACACCGCGCTGGACGAGGCGACAAAGAAGGCCGATTGCAAGGTCGTCTATGCCAAGAGCTTCTACGCCGGCGCGGCCAATGCAAACACAAAGCTGGCCGGTGAGATCATCGGGATCCTCGCTGCGCCGAATCCCGCTGAGGCCAAGGCCGGACTGGAAGCTGCGGTCGATATGATCGAAAACGTCTGCCACTTCGTTTCCGCGAACGACGATGACAGCATCTGCTATTACGCACACTGCATTTCCCGCAGCGGCTCGTATCTGTCGGAGGGCTGTGGCATCCCGGAGGGCGAGGCCATCGCCTACCTGATCGCGCCGCCGCTGGAGGCTATGTACGCCGTCGACGCCGCGCTCAAGGCAGCCGATGTGAAGATGTGCGTGCTGTACGCGCCTCCCTCAGAAACCAACTTCGGCGGTGCGCTGCTCACCGGCAGTCAGTCCGCCTGCAAGTCTGCCTGCGACGCTTTTGCCGCCGCGGTAGAGGCCGTTGCCGACCGTCCGATCGAATAAACGAGCCGGCATGATCCTGAAAAGAGGAGGTGCCCATGAACGCACTGGGTATGATAGAAACAAAGGGGCTTGTCGCCTCCGTTGAGGCGGCGGACGCCATGGTCAAAGCGGCAAATGTGGTGCTTTCCGGCAAGGTTTCCGTCGGCGGCGGGCTTGTGACCGTCATGGTGCGCGGCGACGTCGGCGCGGTCAAGGCCGCAACGGACGCGGGCGCGGCCGCGGCGGAGCGTGTGGGTGAATTGATCAGCGTCCATGTGATCCCAAGACCGCATACGGAGCTGGAGGCAATTCTTCCGGCGCCGCCCGCCTACACCGTGCCGCCCACAGGTGATCGGGTGAAAAATGAATCGCCCAAGCCCCTTGCCCCGCGGCCGGACGCGCAGCCCGCACGGCAAACGCCGGATAGCAGCGCTCTGCAAGACGTTCCCTGCCCAGCGTGTGAGAAGCCCGATACGCAGACGCTTACGGCGGAGCCTGCCTCCGAAACGGCGGCAGAAGTCCGACAGACTCCGGACAGCGGCTCCTTGCCGACGCTGGAAACGCTGGAGCGCATGCCCGTCGCTCAGCTTCGTGCATTGGCTCGGGAATTGAATGTTGGTACGATGACGCGGCAGGAAATCCGTTTTGCCAAAAAGGATCAGCTCCTGACAGAGCTTCGCACCTTTTTGCAGCATGCAGCAGCCGCGCCGTCCGACCATCATAATAGGAGGGAATAATCCCCATGCAGCTAATTGATAAAGATCTACTATCCATGCAGGAGGTTCGCGAGCTGGTTGAATCCGCTAAGACGGCGCAGCGCGAGCTTGCAGGCATGACACAGGAGCAGGTGGATCGGATCGTCCGCTCGATCGCCGACGCCGGTGTGCGTAACGCCCGTCGTCTGGCGGAGATGGCGCACGAGGAGACCGGCTTTGGCAACGTGGAGGACAAGGTCGTCAAGAACGTCTTTGCCAGCCGCGGCGTCTATGAGCACATCAAGGACATGAAGACCATCGGCGAGCTTGCCTGCGACAAGACGAAGGGGCTGCGTACAATCGCTGTTCCAGTCGGTGTGATCGCAGGGCTCATCCCGTGCACAAACCCGACCTCCACCGCGCTTTACAAGGCGGAGATCGCCATCAAGGCGGGCAACGCCATTGTCTTCTCCCCGCACCCGTCGGCGCTGCACTGCATCCGCGAAACGGTCAAGGTCATCCGGCAGGCGATTTCCGAGGCTGGCGGCAGTGAAAACCTCGTCAGCTGCATCACCATCCCCACGATGGAGGCGACCGACAACCTCATGCGCCACCGCGACGTCGCCATGATCCTCGCCACCGGCGGCTCGGCCATGGTACGCGCCGCCTACTCGTCCGGCACGCCGGCCATCGGCGTCGGTCCGGGCAACGGGCCGGTTTATCTGGAACGCTCCTGCGATCTTCCGCTTGCGGTCAAGCGGGTCATGGATTCCAAAACCTTTGACAACGGTACGATCTGCGCCTCTGAACAGTCCGTTATCTGCGATGAGGACATGGTCCCCGCCGTGCAGGCCGAAATGGAAAAGCAGGGCGCGTATTTCCTGAGCGCGGAGGAGTGCGGCAGGCTCGGCAAGTTTATCCTGCGTGCAAACGGCACAATGAACCCCGCAATTGTCGGCAAAAGCGTTCAGGCAATTGCAGAGCTTGCGGGTCTGACGGGCATTCCCGCCGGTGTGCGCGTGCTGGTCGCAAGAGAAACCGGCGTTGGCCGCGGACACCCGTATTCCAACGAAAAGCTGGCGCCAATCCTTGCCTTCTATGTCGGCAGGGATTATCGGGACGTATGCAAAAAGGTCTGCGAGATCCTCCACTATGAGGGTGCGGGGCATACCTTCTCGATCCACACGCAGGACAAGCAGATCGAGGACTATTTTATCACCCGCGTACCGGCGTCGAGGATCCTTGTCAACACACCGAGCGCGCTCGGCGGAATTGGCGGGACGACCGCGCTCATGCCGTCGCTGACACTGGGCTGCGGCGCGATCGGCGGCTCCGCGACCTCGGAAAACGTCGGCCCCATGCTGCTTTTGAACCTGCGCCATGTTGCGCATGGACTCAGAGAGCTTGAAGACATCCGGGCCTCCGTTCCGGACTGCAGCGACGGCGTATGCCGCACGCAGGCGGACGTAAGCCAAATCGATATTGACAGCATTGTCAGCAGCATCCTTGCAAAGCTCAAGGTGCTGTAACGGAAGAACAGGAGGAACATCACAATGGCAACTGCAACCTCTGCACTCGGCATGATTGAAACGAAAGGACTTGTTGCCTCCATCGAGGCGGCGGACGCCATGGTCAAGGCGGCGAACGTAACGCTCATCGGCAAGGAGTATGTCGGCGGCGGTCTTGTCAGCGTCATGGTACGCGGCGACGTCGGCGCGGTCAAGGCTGCGACGGATGCGGGCGCGGCCGCGGCGGAGCGCGTGGGCGAGCTTATCTCTGTCCATGTCATCCCGCGTCCGCACAATGAGGTGGAGTGGATCCTCCCCTCACTGAACAAAGAATAAAAACAGAAACATTTGAAAGGAGATCATCTTTATGGCCAGTATGCAGGCACTTGGTATGATTGAAACGAAGGGACTTGTCGCTTCCATCGAGGCGGCGGATGCCATGGTCAAGGCAGCGAACGTGACGCTCATTGGCAAAGAGCACGTCGGCGGCGGCCTTGTCAGCGTCATGGTGCGCGGCGACGTCGGCGCAGTCAAGGCTGCGACGGATGCGGGCGCGGCCGCGGCGGAGCGTGTGGGCGAGCTTATCTCTGTCCATGTCATCCCGCGTCCGCATGAGGAAGTGGAATTCATCCTCCCCACTCTGAAGAAGTGAGGGCTGTTCATTTCTGAGGAAAGGGGGGATCCCGCATGAAAGCGATCACGGAGGACTATCTGCGTTTGGAGCTGAGAAACACGCAGCCGGAGATCTATTACATCCCGACCGGCAAGCTCCTGACGCCGGCCGCCCGTGAATACCTGCAGCAGAGGAAGATCAAGATCGCCAAAGAGGCGGACAGGCCGTCAGCGCCGGCGCCGCGTATCGTCGATACGCCCGTACCGGACGCACAGGAGCCAGCGCCGCCCGCGGCAAAGCCCAAATATGTGGACCATGAAACCGGTGCGTTCTACATGGAAAAGCCGGAGCATATGACGCACCTTTCCGGCAACCGTCTGGTCGGCAAGGATCACCCGCGGATCCTCTTCCGTGGAAAGCTCGACAGCCTTCAGGCGCTCGTGGTGCTGGCGCAGGCGCAGATTGCCGCCGGCGGCAAAATGTCGCTCGTGCTCGATCTGGACAGTGTGCTCAAACGGCTGCGCGAGATCATGCGCTGCGATGTGCTCGACGAGCCGCTTGTGCCGGATACCATCATCGGACTGACGCACGCGCAGCTGCGCGAGCACTCGCATGACCCAATGAAGTTCTACAACATCAAGCAGATGGTCCTGCCGGATTACACGATGGGCTGTGACTATGCGCTGCTCAATCGCCTGCGCACGGCCGTCCGTGAAACGGAGGTCGCAGCGGTGACCGCCTTCCACAGCGGCCCCAAGTACACGCGCGGCGACCTCGTTGAGGAGCTCAATCGTCTGTCCAGCGCGATGCACATCATGATGTGCAAATATCTCGCCGGGGACTATAAGGAGGGCGGACAATGAATGCCGAGCAGCTTTCTCAGGCTATTTTGGACGCCGTCCACCGCGCGGGGCTTGTCGAGGTGGAGGTTTCCGCCCGCCATGTGCATCTGACCGAGTCGCACGTCAGGATACTGTTCGGCGAAGAGGCTTCGCTGACCCCTCTCAGGCCGCTTTCTCAGCCGGGACAGTACCTGAGCCGGGAGCGTGTCACGCTCATCGGCCCCAGGGGCCGCAAGGAGCGCGTCGCCGTGCTCGGTCCGGCGCGCAGCGCGACACAGGTGGAGCTTTCCAGAAGCGACTGCCTTGCGCTCGGCGTGGACGCGCCGCTGCGGGAATCCGGCAGCCTCGCCGGTTCCGGCGGCATCACGCTGGAGGGGCCGTGCGGAACGCTGGCGCTCACCGAAGGCGTGATCGTTGCGCACAGCCATATCCATGTGACACAGCCGGATTCCGTGCTGCTCGATCTGACAGATGGCGAGCGCGTCTGTGTCGCGCTGCTCACCGAACGGCCAGTCGTGCTCAGGGATGTGATCATCCGCGTGGGCAAGCAGTTCAGCTGCAAAATGCACATCGATGTCGATGAGGCGAACGCCGCCATGCTTCAAGGGTTCACGCTTGGAAAGATCCTTCGTTAGTCCGCGGCGGCCTCAATACGTTCCGGGAGGAATACAGAATGGATCTTAACCGCGTCAACAGCTATATGGATCGCGTTCGCCAGTCTGAGCAGGTCACCTTTCCCGCGCCCGGTGGACGGTACAAGGTCGGTGTTGATCTCGGAACGGCATACATTGTTGTCGTCGTGCTTGACGAGCAGGACAACCCCGTCGCCTGCGAAAAGCAGGCGGCCAGCGTCCTGCAGGACGGCGTGGTCGTGGATTTCACCGGCGCACAGCGGATCGTGAGAGAGCTTCGGCAAAAGCTCGGCGCAAGGCTCGACTGCGAACTGCTCAACTGCTCGATCGCCATGCCCGCCGGGACGGAAAGCAGCATCCGCACCCACCAATACGTCGCGGAGGGCGCGGGCTTCGAGGTCACAAGCATCCTTGACGAGCCGACCGCCGCAAACGCCGTCTATCAGATCAAAAACGGCGTTGTCGTGGACATCGGCGGCGGAACGACCGGCATGGCTTTTCTGAAGGACGGCAAGGTGATCCGTATTGAGGACGAACCGACCGGCGGCGTACACCTGTCGCTGGTCCTGGCGGGAAACTATCACGTTAGCTTTCAGGAGGCCGAGGCCATCAAACAGGACTACCGCCGCCATAAGGAGATCTTTCCGGTGGTGCGTCCCGTTGTGGAGAAAATGGCGTCCATTGTCCGGCGCTATCTTTCCTCCACACCGGCGGATGCCATCTATCTCTGCGGCGGCACCTGCTGCCTGACCGGGATCGAAACGGTCTTTGAAAGGGAAACTGGCGTCCGAACCGTTAAGCCGGCCGACCCGTTTCTGGTCACGCCGACCGGTATCGCTATGAACTGTAAACTATGACTCTATAAAAAGGAAGGGCATAAGATGGATCGAGAAGAACTCGTACAACAAATCTTGAAGCAGGTGCTCGCAAAATTGACCGACATGGGCGAAAAAGCGGACGCAGCCTGCGTACGGCCCGATGCCGTCTGTCCCGCCGCACACAAACCGGGTCTGCTCATTCTCACGCAGGAGCACGGCGTCGACTGCCATGCAAAGCTGGAGGATCCGCGCTTGCAGGAGCGCTATGGCACACAGTGCGCGCTTATGGCCGATTACGCGGTAGATATCGCCGATGTTGAGGTCGTGATTTTGTATCAGCTGAGCATAGAGGCGCTCTGCAAGCTCTCCTCCGGTCTTTGCGACACTCCGTACACCAGACTTGCCCAACGGGCGATTCTGTCTGGAAAACGAATTTACGTTCCGACGCAGGAGGTCGAACTCCTGCAAAACAACACCATGCCCGCCGCCTATCGCGCTATGCTTCAGAAAAAGCTGGAGCTGCTGGAGGCCTGCGGCCTGCGTATCTGCCCGCAGCAGACACTCGTGGACGCGATCCTGCACGGCGGCTGTGCGGCCGCGTCGGTTGACGCGCCGTGCGCCTGCCCCGCGCCTGCTGCTGGACAGGCGGTCCGGCTGGAGAAAAGGGTCGTTACCGAACGGGACATCCTGACCATGAGCGCGCAGAAGGCGTCCGCTCTTCACGTCGGCGCACGGTGCATCCTTACGGCTCTGGCGCTGGAATGTGCGAAGGCCAAGGGTATTTCTGTCGTTCGCGATGCATGAAGCGCATCGCCGGCAAACAACCCAATTCCTGATCGAAGCGAGGATCAATTATGCGAGTTGCAAAAGTAATCGGAAACATCTGGGCGACCAGAAAAGAAGACCGCCTGAAGGGGCTGAAGCTGCTGCTGGTTCAATCTATCAACCCTCTGGATGGCAGCTGTGACCGCGTTCCGTTTGTTGCGGCTGACATCATTGGCGCCGGCGTCGGAGAAACGGTGCTGGTCGTACACGGCAGCTCTGCCCGCGGGGCTGTCGGCGATATGAGCATTCCGGTCGACGCCACAGTCGTTGGAATCGTGGACGGGCAGGATGTAGACGTAAGCGTTCTGACAAAGGAGCGGAAAGATGGATCTGATTGACGCGATCCGGGCTGCCGGTGTTGTCGGCTCCGGCGGCGCAGGCTTTCCCACACATGTCAAGCTGGACGTCGCAGCGTCCTGCCTGATCATCAACGCCGCCGAATGCGAGCCTTTGCTTGAAACAGACAAATATCTCTGCCGCACCTTTTCGGACAGGATCGTCCGCACAGCGGTAGCCGTTGGACATCAGCTTCGCGCCGTGCGCGTTGTCATCGCGCTCAAGGCGAGCTACCGCGCCGAGATCGCCGCGCTGCGGGCGGCCATTGACGCGCAGCGGGCGCAGGTGGATCTGTTCCAGCTGGACTCCTTTTATCCGGCCGGCGACGAGCAGACGCTTGTGCGTCTCGTCATCGGGCGCAGCGTCCCAGAGCGCGGCCTTCCGCTGGCGGTCGGGTGCGTTGTCGATAACGTCGGCACCATTCTGAGCATCGCGGACGCGCTGGAGGAACGGCCGGTCACGGAAAAATACCTCTCTGTGACCGGTGCGGTCCAGACGCCCTGCATTCTGCACGTTCCGATCGGGACCTCGCTGCGCGAATGTATCCGCGCCGCCATTCCGGCGTCTGATCGCTATGGGGTCGTCCTCGGCGGGCCAATGATGGGCAAGCCGCTCCTTGACACCGCCGCAATTGACGCCGCGGTCGTCACGAAAACGACGGGAAATCTGCTTGTTCTTCCGGAAGATCATCCGCTGCTCATAAAAAGCCAGCTTTCCATGCAGGCGATACGTCTGCAGGCCAAAAGCGCCTGCATCCAGTGCCGGATGTGTACCGACCTCTGCCCGCGCTATCTGCTCGGCCACCAGATACGCCCGCACCTTGTCATGCGGAATCTCTGGCGCGAAGCGCTTATCAGCGAAGAGGACGAGTTCCTCACGGCCTTTGGCGACGCGGCGAACTGCTGTGACTGCGGCGTATGCGAGATGTTCGCCTGCCCGATGAACCTTTCGCCGAGAAAAGCCAATCAATACATGAAGCAGGAGCTTGCCCGACGCGGGCTTCAGCCGCTACGCCGCCCGGAGCCGTCTGCGAGAGCGTGCGCCGCTGACCGTCAGGTCCCGACCGGACGGCTGATCGCGCGGCTCGGCCTGAGCCCCTACCGACGTGCGTTGCTCCCCCTGTGCAGGAAGCTGACGCCCGAGGAGGTATTCATCCCGCTGCGGCAGCACATCGGTAAGCCGGCGGTCCCGATTCGGAGCGTCGGTGAACGGCTTGCCTGCGGCGATCTTCTGGCGCAGGCGGCGCCCAATGCGCTCTCCGCCAACATTCATGCCAGCATGGACGGGGTCGTCACGGAGATCCGGCCGGACGGCATTCGGCTTCGCAGAAAGGAGGCCTGCACGGAATGAGAACGGCCATCGGCATGGTCGAGCTGACCAGTATTGCGCGCGGCATTGAAACTGCTGATTTCATGGTGAAGGCTGCAAAGGTTGCGCTTTTGCGTGCCTGCACGGTATGCCCGGGTAAGTATATGATACTTGTTTCCGGCGAAACCGGAGATGTGAAAGCCTCCATGGCGGAGGGGCAAAAGCATGCCGGTGAGTACATCGCCGACACGCTGCTGCTGCCAAACGTCCATCCCCAGGTGCTTCGTGCCGTCTGTATGACGACACAGATCCCGCATCCCGGCGCAGTGGGTGTGCTGGAGTTTTTCTCCGTTGCCTCCGCCATTACGGCGGCAGATACCGCAGTAAAGGCTGCCTCTGTCACGCTGATTGAGGTGCGGATCGGCTATGCCATAGGCGGCAAGGGCTATGTCACGCTGACCGGCGACGTCGGTGCCGTGCGCACGGCTGTCGCGGCGGCAGCGCGAGAGGCAAAGCTGCTTGTCAGCACGAGCGTGATCCCCCGCCCCGCGCCGCAGATATTCCAGTCCTTGCTCTGACCGCAGAAAATGAGATATTCCAATTCATACAAAAGGGAGGAAAAACATGGATTTCAGCGAACTCATCAAAGCTGCAGACCCGCAGGTATTTGTAGACAGCATCAAAAGCTGGGTCGCAAATCTTTCCATCAATTCTGTCATCATGTTTATTATGATGATCTTTATGATCGTCGGCGCGGTTGACCGCATCCGCGGCAACAAAAAAGGCTACGGCGAAAAATTTGAAGAGGGCTTCAATGCCATGGGCGCGCTTGCCATCGCAATGGCAGGCGTCGTAGCGGCAGCTCCTGTGCTGGCGCTGCTGCTGCAGCCCATCGTCGGCCCGGTCTACCGTCTGCTTGGCGCGGACCCCTCCATGTTTGCAACGACGCTTCTGGCGTGCGACATGGGCGGCTACCCGCTTGCCATGCAGCTGGCAGAAAATTCGGCTGTCGGCAACTATGCAGGCCTGATCCTCGGCACAATGATGGGCCCGACCATCGTCTTCACCATTCCTGTCGCGCTTTCTATCATCAAGCAGGAGGATCGCCCGTTCCTCGGCGCCGGTATTCTGGCCGGTTTGATCACTGTTCCCATCGGCTGCATTGTCGGCGGTCTGGTGATGAATCTGACGCCGTATAAGATGGACGTTCTGACCATCCTCCGAAACTTGATCCCTGTTATCATCATCGCAGGTCTCATCTGTGTCGGACTGTGGTTCATCCCGTCCAAAATGATCCGCGGCTTTAACAAATTCGGCACAGCCGTCACGATCCTTATCACGGTCTTTACCGCGATCGCCGTCTTTGAATATCAGACCGGCATCCTCTTTCCGGTCATGGACATCATGGTCACACCCGACGCTGACGGTGTTATCCCGCTGGAATCCGGTCTGCTTGTCTGCGGTCAGATCGCCATTGTTCTGATCGGCGCGTTCCCGATGGTCGAGTGGATCACCCGCACCTTTGGCAAGGCTCTCAAGAAGCTGGGCGGCGCAATGGGCATGGACGACAAGGGCTCCGCCGGTATGGTCGCGACACTCGCCAATAACATCGCCATGTTCAACATCATGGGAGAGATGAACCCCAAGGGCAAGCTGCTGAACGTTGCGTTTGCCGTGTCGGCCGCCTTCGTGTTCGGCGACCATCTGGGCTTTGCGGCCGGTGTTGAACGGGAAATGATTTTTCCGATGATCGCAGGCAAGCTGGTCGCAGGTATCACTGCGGTCATCCTCGCCAATATTCTCGCACCGAAGCTGCTGTCCAAGATCAACACCGCCAAGGAGTGATGCAGGAGGTACTACAATATGAATATCAGTGAAGAACTGATTCGACAGATCGTAACCAAGGTGCTTCAAGAGGCAGGCGGTCTTTGTCAGCCGGCGTTTGAAAAGCACGTCGACCCCAGCGGCATTATCAGCATTCAGACTGCCACCGTTCGCTGCGAGCCCTTTGAGCAGGATGGCGTGTCGCTCAAGGACGTGGTCACGCTGGAGGAAGCGCCCCGCATGGGCTGCGGCATCATGGAGCTCGACCACACCAGCTTTGAGTGGACACTGACCTATGATGAGTATGATTTTGTGATTGACGGCACGCTGGAGATCGAGATCGACGGTCGGATCGTCACCGGTCACGCCGGAGATATCATTTACATCCCCAAAAACAGCCACATCCATTTCCAGACGCCGAACCATGCCAGATATGCGTATTTCGTATATCCCGCAAACTGGCAGACGCTGACTTGATGCACGACCGTTCCATATAGGCTGCTGTCTCTTCAAAAACCTTTATCGTTTCAGATGGAGCTAACGATTGCGCATTGGTCTGAGAGCAGACCAATGCGCAATCCTCTGTCTTGATAGCCGGATATGGCGCACAGACGTCGAAATCTAATGCGACATTCAACCGCTGCGCCTATTCCCAGCACAGCCGATTTTATAACGTCTCAACGAGACAAGCGATTTTTTGTAGAGCACAGCATTGTCATAATATTGGCACGGTTTTGCTCTTTCGGCGCAAATCCGGATATGATATACTAAAGATGCTCAAAAGCATATAAAAACTGAATCTTGTTGCGAGCAGACGTCCGGATCGGACGTCTGCTTTTTGCATCGGGAAAAGAAAAGGAGGAGCATCTTTGAACACTTCCAACAACTTACCGCAGCTTCCGCCGCCGAGGAAAAGCTTTGGGCGCTGGCTCTACGCCGCCTGGCTCGGTGCCAGCATTCTACCGCTTCTGACCAGGTCATCCTCTGCTGCGACGATCTGGGAAAAGGCGACGGAGATCATGAAGGACGTCTATCAGCAAATTCTTCTCATCTCCACCATCGCCGCCATCGTCACCGCGTCCGTTGCGCTTCTGATGATGAATTTCTCCCGCAGCGGTCGGACGGTCGAGGAATCGCGCGCATGGCTCAAGCGTATCGCGATCACCTGGGCGATCCTGAACGGTCTCGGCTTCATCATGGCCTACGTCACGCCGTTCTTCTCCGGCGGTCAGTGGACGGCATAAACGATGGGGATTCTTGACGGCGTTGTCGAATGGATCGCCGAGCAGATCATGCACGGGCTGGACCTCATCAACACATCAGTGCTTGGTGCGCTCGGCTGCGGGATGGAAACATTTATGCGCTACTTCCCCGCTGCCGAGACCATGTATGATATTTTCACTGCCATCGGCATCGGGCTGATTCTCTTGATGTGGGTCTGGAACCTGTTCAAAAACTATTGGCTGGGCGTCGGCTTTGAAGTAGAACACCCGGTCAAACTCACCCTCCGTGCGGGGATCTTCATCACACTCACCTACTGTGCAAAAAGCATCGTCGAGATTGTCCTGAGGATCGGCGGAACACCGTATGACTGGATCTTGTCGTCTGAGCTGCCGCCGCTCAGCTTTGCGGATTTTAACTCTGTCATGCTGGTCATCATCGGAGCCTGCGCAAACGGCGCTGTGCTGTTGATCGTACTCATCATCGTTATCATTCTGGCGTGGAATTATCTGAAGCTGCTTTTTGAAGCTGCCGAGCGATATATTCTACTCGGTGTTCTTGTCTACACCGCGCCGGTCGCGTTCGCCATGGGCGGCTCCCAGGCGACGGCAAACATTTTCAAGGCGTGGTGTCGAATGCTGGGCGGGCAGATATTCCTGCTGCTCATGAACGCATGGTGTCTGCGGCTGTTTACCAGCATGGTCGGCGCCTTTATCGCAAATCCATTGTCCATTTAAGGAGTTTCTATGAGAAAACGATTCTTTTTGAAGTGTCTGCTGATTCTCGTTCTCGTTATAATTATGTCAACCAGCGCATTTGCCATTTCCGAGAGCGACGTAGAAGCCGCGGTCAGCGCTTCCGGGAAGGAGGCTGTCTCTGGCAACGTGCTGATCTGGTTTCTGTGCGCCATTGCCTTTTTGAAGGTGTCGCAGAAGATCGATAGTTTTCTGTCCAGCCTTGGTCTGAACGTCGGGCATACCGGCGGCTCCATGCTCTCCGAGGCGATGATCGCCATGCGCGCCATCAACATCGCGACAAGCGCAGTCGGCAGCGCATTGGGAAGCCGCAGCCATCACGCTTCTGCGCCTGCATCCGGGAAACCCGGCGGCGGAAGTGCGGCTGCGGCAGGCTTTTTCAGCGGCGGTCTGGTCGGCATGGCAAGCCGCAAAATCGCAAGCGATGCGGTGCGTACAGCAACTGCTGAGAAGAACATCGTCCAGCCGCAGCAGGCGGAGGCAACTGTCAGCCGGACACACGCGAGCAGCGACACCCATTCCGGTTCGCAGTCCGCTTCCGAGCAGCAGCGGCAGAACACCAGCCAGCTTGACCAGAATCAGCAGACGGTTTCTTCCCGCGCCGTAAACTCGGAACAGCGTGAAAAGTCCCA